>DATBAT010000321.1:0-4119 GCA_036271375.1 Terriglobales bacterium | reverse complement strand
ATAGGGCCGTTGGTCACGATGAAACCGTGCCCAGCAGGCCCTATAGCTTTGGCGAACGCCGTTCCTTTTTCGACACAGGTGCCGAATGCATCTTTGAGCCAACCTTCGAATACGACGGGCTGTTCTCCCCCAAGGCAAAGCCTTATAGAGAACGGCATACCTTGATCTCCCAATTTCTGATAGCCACAGCGTCAGTAACCAGTCGCTCAAAAGCCGCGAAGCGGCGAAAAATTGCAGCCCTGGGGCGTAAGCCCCGGGTAGCCCAAGACGACAGAGCCCCGAAGGGGCGAAAGATGTCTGCTAGATCCCCTTGCCTGACAACGACACCGTCTGCGTGCTCGACTGTGCGTTGTCGGTGAACTTCAGGTTCGCCGAACGCGAGTTCTTCGACTTCGGCGTGAAGGTCACACCGACCTGACAACTCGCTTCCTGCGCCAGCGAACTACCGCACGTGTTGCTCGAGATGGCGAAGTCCGTTGTGTCGCGGTCTTCGAACAAAACTTGCTGCCATAAATGCCAAGGGGGACTAACAGAGCGCCCGCGTAGGTCCCGCTTAGCAGGCACCATAGGCCGATCGCCGCTATGCTGCCGCAAATAATGATTCCGGCTATGCCGTTAACACGGTGTTTACAAAAAGCAGTTTTCCCATTGGTCAGGTTCCCTCGCACTGCGTGTACTTGTGGAACCCTATTTTTGGGTAAGCAGGAGGGATTGGCCAGATGACCTAAGTTTTCATTGGCTCTAAACGGAGCGGTGCCCTTACTCGCGAGGTAGAAATCCCTTCTCCAGCAAATCCATGGCCGCCAGCATGTCCCGCAACAGCATGTCGTCTGCGACTCCCCGCCGCGTCTTCGCCCGCGCGATGGCAAACATCCTGGTTCGAGACTTGGAGCGGAACACACTATCCAGCGCTGCGATCAGAACATCCGCGTCAGTCTTGGGAGAGATACGCTGAGATTTGTAATTTCGCTCGGTCTTGGGGGACACGTCAACCTCCGGCTATTCCATCCAGATACACGGTGACACATCCTTAGACACCGCTGAGGGTGCGTAAGGATGTGCTCCTGCTTCTAGAATGTGTGGAAAATGTAGTCTTGCAGACTTTTTCGCCCGACGTGAGGGAGGCACTAGATCTGTTTGCGCGGCCAGGTGTGTGTAATTGCAACGTTTCGACAGTCGACCTCGCAACGGAGTTCCCCCAGTTATACTCCGAGGCAATGGGCAGTTATTGGAGAACAGTTGAGCCTTTCTGGGCCGCCATCAACATATCCGAAAGCCCCGAGATTTTTCGCGAAACCTTTGATTCAGTTCCGAGGAGTGCGGGCCTGCTGTTTGCCGCACACTTTTGCCGGTCTGAGATATGCAACGGCGGCTTCCACCAGTTCTTTTGGAACTCCACTGGAATACTAGCGCCCGAGGCGATCGAGGGATTTCGCGAGATCGAGCAGTCACAGATCGCTTCACTGATCGAGTCTGCGCTGGCTCTGTTTGGGTCTCCATACCCGCGTGATCGGGAAGGAAGGCAACGCCGTCTGTCGCAGGTCGCGCAAGGTAGCCTCGATGCTCTCGACGAGATTTTTTTTGCTCTCGTCGATTCGGAAGCTGGCGGTTTCGAAAATGCCGCCGACCGCTACGCAGAGGGAATCAACCAGTGCAACAGATGAATGGGGTTCAGCGGCCAAAATCAGGCGATTTCACTATGGGGTTCACCGTTTGTGAGTGGCCATTGACAAACCAGCCTTACACATTCAGCCGATTAGCCCCCGCAACTCGCCCATACCAAAGGCCCGAATCCTTTATCGTGCGTTTCTGATTCTTCGACAGAGGTTATAGCAGAGTCTCTGGGGCAGGCTGAACAATTCCGCGTAGCCGTGTGACGTGCCAGATCGATGCCGCGGCAGTTGCGCCCCGGCCGTTCTCTCCCTACTATTTGATCGACCAGTCCGCTATCGATCCATCAGGCTCCTGAGGAAAGAATGTTCATAATTTCGCGAGTCGTACCGTCAGTAGTTCGTTTTTGCTTCCTGCTGATTGCTCTTCCCCTTGCATGGGCGCAAAACTCCGCACAAGACCGCGCTCCGGCCGTCCCGCTCATCACTCACAGTCCTTATTTCAGTATCTGGTCGGCGGCCGACGAGCTCACCAGCGTCAACACCACCCACTGGACTGGCAAAGAACAGAGGCTTGCCGGCCTCATTCGCGTGGACCGCAAAACCTACCGTTACATGGGGGCCGCGCCGAAAGAACTCCCGGCGATGCCGCAGGTCTCGCTGCGGGTCACGCCGCTGCACACCGAATACGCATTTGAAGGCAACGGAATTCGGCTGACTATAACCTTTCTAACGCCGAGCCTGCCCAATGATCTCGATATCTTGTCGCGTCCAGTCACCTACCTCACGTGGGCGGTAGCCTCAACCGATCAGAAACCGCATTCCGTCGCGATACTCCTCGACGTAAGCCCAATGATCGCAGTGAACACAAGCGATCAGGAGGTCACGTGGGCCCGCGCCAAAACTTCCGGACTGGAGATTTTAAGCGTCGGCTCGCGTGACCAGCAGGTACTCCGCCGTATCGGTGACGACGTGCGCATCGACTGGGGACATTTTTATTTGGCGGCGCCGGGCGCCGATCACGCCACTCTGGCTCTGTCGAATGAGGCTATGAAATCATTCGCCGACTCGGGCACGCTTCCCGCCGACGATGAGTTGGACATGCCGCGCGCGCCTAACATGGAAGCGGCGCACCTGGCGGTCGCGGTTACTGCCGATGTCGCCGCCGACAAGAACGTCACCCGTCACGTGCTGCTGGCGTACGACGAGGTCTATTCCGTCGAATACTTCGGACGGAAGCTGCGTCCCTACTGGCGGCGCAACGGCAAGACTCCTGCTGAAATGCTCGCCGAAGCCGAGGCCCAATATCCCGATCTAGAGAAACGCTCTCGCCACTTCGACGAAACTCTGACGGCAGACCTCGACCATGCCGGCGGCAAAGCCTACGCCCAACTCGGCGCGCTCGCCTTCCGTCAGACCTTTGCAGCTCACGGACTGGCAGCGGACATCGATGGTAGTCCATTGATCTTTCCCAAAGAAAATTTCAGCAACGGATGCATCTCGACCGTTGACGTAATTTATCCGGCGGCGCCTTTCTTCCTGCTCTTCAATCCGGGCCTGCTGGAGAGCCAGTTAAAACAAGTTCTCGAGTATGCGGCGTTACCGCGCTGGAAGTTTCCTTTCGCTCCGCATGATTTGGGGACATATCCACTCGCCAACGGCCAGGTCTACGGTGGCGGCGAGCGCACCGAAGAAGATCAGATGCCGGTGGAGGAGAGCGGCAACATGCTCATCCTGGTGGACGCGCTGGCCCGCACTCAAAAGAACTACGATCTGGTGAAGAAGCACTGGCCAGAACTCACGAAGTGGGCGGAATATCTGCGCGAGAAGGGGCTCGATCCCGAGAACCAACTTAGCACCGACGATTTCGCCGGTCACCTCGCCCATAACGCGAACCTCTCGATCAAGGCGATCGAGGGCCTGGCCGCCTACGCGCAAATGGCGGCGGAAACCGGCAAGCCGGATGTGGCCAAACAATACGCGGACACCACGAAACAAATGGCCGAACAGTGGCAGCGCATGGCCCGCGACGGCGATCACTACAAACTGGCATTCGACAGGCCCGGCACCTGGAGCCAGAAATACAATCTCGTCTGGGACCGCTTGCTGGACCTGCATCTATTTCCCGACAGTATCGCCAAGACAGAGCTGGCCTTCTACCTTCGGCACCTGAACCAGTACGGCCTCCCGCTCGACAACCGCGCCGACTACACCAAGCTCGACTGGCAAATCTGGACCGGCACCCTCACCGATGACCCCGCGCAATTCAACCAGTTGATCGCTCCCATCGGTAAGTGGATAACAGAAAGTCAGTCGCGAGTCCCACTCACAGATTGGTATGACACAAAGGATGGTAAGCAGTCAGGCTTTCAGGCGCGGTCGGTAGTAGGCGGAGTCTTCATCAAGTTGCTGGCCGATAGGGAAGTGGCGGACAAGTGGCGGCAAGGCAAATGGTAATTGTAGTACTCAATGGCAGGGTCTAAACCAATCGAGGGTGCCCCATTTCTCG
>DATBAT010000320.1:0-3847 GCA_036271375.1 Terriglobales bacterium | reverse complement strand
GGCCTCGAGAAGCTGCCCGCCATTCTTAAGGGGGTGAAGAAGCGCGTGCCCACGCGCGTGCTCTTCCTCGAGGCACGCGACGACGTATTGCAGCGGCGCTTCAGCGAGACGCGGCGGCCCCATCCGATGGGAAACCGCGCGCCGGTGAAGGCCTCGATTCTGGCGGAGCGCAAACGCATCAACCCCATTGCCGCGCTCGCCGACGAAACCATCGACACCTCGAAATTCAACGTACACGAGTTGCGCGCGCACATTGAAAAGCGCTTTCACCGCGAAGAGAAGCGGCGCCACATCATGGTTTCGACCGTCAGCTTCGGCTTCCGCAACGGCGTCCCCGAAGATGCCGACCTCGTCTTCGACGTGCGTTTCCTGCCCAACCCTCATTTCGTGCCGGAATTCCGCCCGCTTACGGGTAAGGACGCGAAAGTCGCGAAGTACATCCGCTCGTTTCCGCAGACGCACCAGTTCATCGACAAGACGGTCGAGATGCTGAAGTTTTTGTTGCCCCACTACATCCACGAGGGCAAAAGCTACTTAACGATAGCGTTCGGCTGCACCGGAGGCCAGCACCGCTCAGTGATGATGACCGAAGAACTCGCCAAACTTCTGCGTAAGGCGGGGTACGACGTGAAGGCGATCCACCGGGACTGCCCGAGATAGGCTGTCTGACTATAAAAGTTTGGCTTGGGTGATGCTCTTGACGGTATCCACGAGGTGCTGGGGATTGCCTTTGTTGACGAACGCGATCGCGTGCTCCCCCATGTCATGTGGCATCCCAAAAAGTTCAGACAAGACGACAATGGGAACCGAGGGAAATTTGTCTTTTAACATGCCCGCTACCTCGATAGCTGTGAGCGAGCTGCTCAATCGATAATCCAGAAGCGCCAAATCGATATGGGCGTCGGATGGCCAATCTACGGAGTCCCTACTCACCAGCGCAGTCTTGCAATCGTAGCCCTGGGCCTCAAGGATCCAAGAGTAAAGTTTGAGATGGAGCGGCTCATCGTCAACGATCAGGATCGTCGTCTTTTGGGGAGGCATGGGATCTCGTGAAAAGTCCGGACTAGTCCAGTATGTTAAAGGCGGTCTGATTCCGGCTACAAACAAACGATATAGTGAAAGCAGGAATGCCGCAACTTGACCAGCGCAGCGCGCATCAGACGAACAATGCCCCTGATCACTGGCACCGAACTCACGATCATTGGCAGTAAACTCACTGGCAGTCGATCAGGAACCAAGTTCCTCCTGCCTTGATCTTCCCCGAGGCCTGAGTGGACCAAATCCAAGCCGCATCCAAAAGCCGTGAGAAACTGGAGCCGATTAAGGTTACTGATTCACAGCATCCCCTGCAGTCTGAGCGGGTTTTCCGGCTGCTGGCGGAAAATGTAAGAGATTACGCGCTTTTCCTTCTCACTCCCAAAGGCATTGTCGCTTCCTGGAACCCCGGCGCAGAGCGCATCAAGCAGTACAAGCCATCAGAAATTATCGGCAAACATTTCTCGGTTTTCTACACTGAGCCGGAGAAAGCGGCCGGAAAGCCTGACCTCGAACTGGTGGAGGCAGAAAAAGAAGGCCGCTACGAGGATGAGGGCTGGCGCATCAGGAAAGACGGCACACGATTCTGGGCCAATGTGGTGATCACGGCCATCCGCGATACGGACGGGACGCTGCTCGGGTTTGGCAAGATCACTCGCGATATTACCGACCGTCGCGAAGCTGAGTTGCGCTACCGGCTCCTGATCGAAGGCGTAACCGACTATGCCATCTTCACTCTCGACCGGAATGGAAACATTACCAGTTGGAACTCGGGGGCCGAGAGAATCAAAAAGTATTCGGCGAAGGAGATCATTGGCAAGCACTTCTCTCAGTTCTACACGCCGGAAGACAGGGCGGCGGGATTACCGGCGAAGGTTCTGGAAACCGCCGCCACCACCGGGCATTTCGAAGGTGAAGGATGGCGCGTCCGCAAAGACGGCAGCCGCTTTTGGTCGAGCATTGTGATCACGCCGCTACGCGACGACTCCGGTGAAATCGTCGGCTATTCCAAGATCACTCGCGATGTTACCGACAGAATGCGGCTGCTGGAAAAAATCCAGCACCACGCCATGGAGCTTGAACTGCGGGTGGCGGAAGGTGAACGCACCAACGCCGAACTGGAAGCGTTCAGCTATTCGGTATCGCACGATTTGCGGTCCCCATTGCGCGCCATCGAGGGCTTTACCGATATTGTGCTCACGGATTTTGGCAGCCAACTGCCTCCACAGGCCGTGGAGTTGCTGCAACACGTGGTCGAATCCACCACGCGCATGAACCGCCTGGTGGAAGACCTGCTCAATTACAGCCGGTTAAGCCGAATTGAGCTGAAAGCATCGGCGGTGAATGTGGCGGCGGTGGTCAAATCAGCTACCCAGCAGATTGATGAAGAGAAGGTTGGCGATGTTCACGCATCGATTGACGACTCACTTACGGTTACCGCCAATAAGGCTATCCTCACGCAGTCGATAGTCAATCTGCTGGGGAACGGGCTGAAGTTTTATCCGCCGGGCCAAAGGCCGCATGTGGAAGTTACCGCCCAACGCGAGGGGCGGGATGTAGTCATCACGGTATGCGACCAAGGCATCGGGATTGCGCCGCAGCACCAGGAACGCATCTTCCAGGTTTTTGAGCGGCTGCATACGACCGAGGAATATCCCGGAACCGGTATCGGCCTGGCGATTGTGAAACGCGGCATAAACCGGCTGGGGGGCAAAGTCTGGGTTGAATCCACGCCGGGAAAGGGGAGCAGTTTTTCTATCTCACTGCCAGCAGCACCATGATCGAACCGAAAACAAATCCCGTTATTCTTCTGGTCGAAGACAACACTTTCGATGTGCAACTAATCAAGTCGGCGCTTGGCCGCACGCCGGGAGAGGTCAACCTGATCCGGGTCGAGGATGGAGACAAGGCGGTTGACTATCTATCGGGAGCAGCGCCTTTCGATGACAGGGAAAAGTATCCTCTGCCGGTGACGATGGTGCTCGATATCAAGCTTCCCAAACGCTCTGGTTTTGAAGTGCTGCAATGGCTGCGCAGCCAGGTTGGGCCGATCAAGCGCCTGCCAACGTTGATGTTGACGTCGTCGAAACAGCAATTGGACGTCAATCAGGCCTTTGAGCGTGGGGCGAATGCCTACATGACAAAACCGGACAGCATCAGGGAACTTACAAGTCTGCTGCAAGAACTTAAGAATTTCTGGTTGAAACGTGTGGAATTGCCTGAAATCGCAGAAAACTGATTAAGAAGTTTTCAACAGCGCCCCGCAGGTGGGCCAGTTGACCTCGCAGTTACTGAACCTGCTGTCCACGGTACGATTCTCGATTTACGAAACCGCCGCCAGCGCCTTCTCTTCCACCAGCGAATTCAGCATCGCGAGCACGGCCTTATCACCTTCGCGCGAGTCCATGGCGAAATCGACTGCAGGATGTTTGCCGCTGGCGTGCAACACTAGAACCGCGACTTCTACGTTGGCCTTCTTCGCCATGTACGGGAGATGATGGCGATCGTCTTTGTTGAGCGTGTGCCCGAGGACGACGGCATCGTAGTGATGATTACGGAGTGCCTGCTCTGCAGCTTTGCGGCCCTGCGCACGTTCTACCGAGTATCCGGCCCGTTCGAAAAGCTCCGATTGTTGCGCCAGGACGTTGGGGTCATGTTCCGCGTAAAGAATGTTGCCCGCTGTGGCTAATGTTTTTCGTGCGGGTTTGGCTGCCGTCTGCATGATGTGAGCTCCTTGATAGAAGCACCGTAGCATTGGAGCGGCTTGGTTCGAGTCTGCCGAAGGTGCCGGTTACCCGACCGGAAGGACACG
>DATBAT010000319.1:0-26621 GCA_036271375.1 Terriglobales bacterium | reverse complement strand
ACACCAACGTGGAGGTAAGCCGCATGTCCCAGGTCCACCAGATGCCCCACACCGGACGCGCCCACAAGGGTCCGGTCACCAACACCACCGTGCAAAATACCACCCCAACTTCCGCCGTCACCGCGGCGATCACGTCCGCCTTGTCATTCCGCCGGATCAAATACACCACCGACGCCACAAAATTAATGGTGAAAAACAGAAACGCCGTCCAGGCCGAGGACACGTGGTAGAAGATGATGCGGTAAACGTCGCCCTGAAGCGCATCGGTAGGCGCCACGACCAACGCCTGATACAAGGCATAGCTCAGGAGAGCGCCCGTCAGCACCGCGAAGATGGGAAAGAGTCTTTTCATTCCGCGTTCAGCACGATCTCAAACAAGAACAAACTGCCGATAGTAAACACCACATCGTAGGTGGCGAGCAAGGCAATCCAGACCTTGGCGGAGGCCTCGCCGGTAAGGATCGAAGTAGTCGCCTCCACCATCCCCAACAAAGCCGGAATGAAGATGGGGAACAGTAACAGCGGTAACATGATTTCCCGCGCGCGAGTGCGCAAAGACATCGCCGCAAAAAATGTCCCGTTCACTACCAGAGCCCAGGTTCCCAACACGCAGACGATGACCAACTGATACGCCGGGCCCAGTGGCCGCAGGTTGTAAAAGATGATAAACAGCGGCGTCATCAGCAATTCCAGCACGCTGACGAAAACGAAATTTCCCAACGCCTTCGCCAGGAACAATGCATTCGCCGGAGCCGGGGAGACGCGATAAGCGTCCATCACCTGGTTACGTAACTCACGCGCCCAGGTCTGGTTCAAAGCCACAATCGCAGCAAACAGAAACGCCACCCAGATCAATCCGCCGGCAATCAACCGCGACTCTTCTGCTGTGGGATTAAACGCAAACGAAAAGATCACCACCACCAGCAAGGAAAAAAACAGCATGGAGTTGATGGCATCTTTCGAACGCCACTCCAGGCGCAGGTCTTTCAACAACGTGGAGCGCGCGATGGAGGTAAGCGCACTCACAGCCCAGCCGTCCTCGAAACGATCTGCCCCGCTTCCATATTCACGAACTCGTCGGCGACTCCGTTGAGCAACGACGCCTGATGGGTCACCACAAATAAAGTCCGGCCTTCGCCGCGCAAATGTTTAAGCAAGCCCACCATCGCCTCGGCAGATTTAACATCGACGTTGGAGAACGGCTCATCCAGAAACAGCACCGCGGGATTATTAACCAGCGCCCGAGCCAACGACAACCTCTGCCTCATTCCCTGCGAATACTGCCCCACCGGCCGGTTCAAGGCCGGATCCAGCCCGACCAGCCGAATCAACACTGCGCACGACTCGTGTAGCGACGGGGCTTTGCTCCGTCCAGCGGCGCTTTGATCGCTCTTCCCATAAAGCCCGGCAAAATATCGCAGGTTCTCGATCGCGCTCATCTCGTCATAAAGCAACGATGGATGCGCCATGTACCCAATATCACTACGGACTAAACGCAGATCGACATTTCCCAAAACCTCCACCACCCCACGAGTAGGCGCGGACAATCCGGCCAGCGTACGCAGCAAAGTCGTCTTCCCCGCTCCGTTGTCACCGAGAATTGCGTAGATCCTTCCCGCGTCGAACTCAGCGGTCACCCCGCGCAAAGCCGCGAAGCGCCCGAATTGCTTGATCAAACCCGTCACACTGACCACGGGAACCGCCGCCGGAGTGGAGAGAGATGAGGCCAAGGGTTGTGCTAACCTGAGTTTCCGTGCTCAAGATTCCCATACTCTTGCGGTTCTTGTCATTAAGAGCGCGATTGATTTCCCTCACAAACGCAAGGAGCCGTTTCCCTGTCCATCTCGTCTAACTCGCCGGAGGTCCCATGAAAATCCGCCTGCTCAAAATCCTGATGCCCGCGATGCTGCTCTGCGCGCTCGCCGCCGCCCAGGACATCGCCTCCTTCGAGAAGCGAATCACTGTCAAGACGCTCGACAACGGGCTCACCGTGCTTATCTGCGAGCGCCCCGAGGCGCCGGTCTTCGCCTTCTACACCCACGTCGACGCCGGCTCGGTGCAAGACCCCATGGGCCAAACCGGGCTCGCCCACATGTTCGAGCACATGGCCTTCAAGGGCACCGACACCATCGGCTCCAAAGATTACCCGGCGGAAAAAGCCGCGCTCGCAAAGGTAGAGACGGCCTACGCCGCCTACATTTACGAGCGGGACAAGCGCATCGGCCGTGACGAAGCCAAGCTCAAACAACTCGAAGCTGACTGGCATGCCGCCACCGACGCCGCCAACCAATTCGTCGTCCCCGGGGAATTCGCCGAAGTCATCGAACGCAGCGGCGGCGAAGGCATGAATGCTTCCACCAGCGATGATGAAACCGAGTACCACTACTCCATGCCGGAAAATCGGCTGGAGCTGTGGGCCTATCTCGAATCAGAACGCTTTCTGCATCCTGTCATGCGAGAGTTTTACAAAGAACGCAACGTGGTCATCGAAGAGCGCCGCATGCGTACCGACAGCCGCCCCATTGGCCGGCTGGTCGAACAATTTATCGCCGCGTCGTTCAGCGCGCATCCTTATCATCGCCCAACGGTCGGCTACATGGGCGACCTGAACAGCTTCTCCGCAACCGACGCCCAGAAATTTTTCGACGAATATTACATACCTTCCAACATGGTGGTTGCGGTAGTCGGAGACGTAAAAGCTTCGACCGCCATGCCGGTCATCGAAAAATATTTCGGCCGCATTCCTTCCCACGCCAAGCCGGAAGAAGCACCCACTAAAGAGCCGCCGCAAAATTCCGAACGCACTGTAGTTCTCCATGAAAAATCGCAGCCGGTTTATCTTGAGGGCTATCACCGGCCCGATTACCTCGATAAAGACGACGCGGTTTACGACGCCATCGCCGACTTGATGTCCGAAGGCCGCACCTCGCGCCTCTATCGCACGCTGGTGCGAGACAAGAAGATCGCATCGGTGGCCGCCGGTTTCACCGGATTCCCCGGCGTGAAATACCCACATCTCTTTGCCTTCTTCGCCTTTCCGACACCTGGCCATACCCCGCAGGAAATAGCCGACTCCATCCACTCCGAAATCGATCGTCTGAAAAAAGAAGACATCAGCGACGAAGAACTTAAGATGATCAAGACCCGCGCCAAAGCCAACCTGCTTCGCGGACTGGCCGACAACGAAGGTCTCGCGTCTCAACTGGGCGAATCGCAAGCCCGTTACGGAGACTGGCGTGAACTCTTCCGCAATGTCGAACGCATCGACGCCGTCAACAAAGCCGACATCCGCCGTGTGGCCAATCAAATCTTCGTGCCCACGAACCGGACGGTAGGCATCATCGACAATGCCGCGGTGGCGGCGAAAGGCGGCCAGCAATGAAACGGACCCTAATTTTTCTCCTGGCTTGCGTTTCGGTGGCAGCCGCTCAACAAGCTACCTGGCAGCAGATTCCAATACCCGAGCTGCACAAATTCCAACCGCAGCAACCCAAGCGCGTACAGCTTCCCAACGGCATGGTGATCTTTCTTCAGGAGGACCACGAACTCCCTTTGATCGACGCCATAGCCCGCATCCGCGGCGGATCGCGCTCAGAACCCGCCGCCAAAGTTGGACTGGTCGACCTCTATGGCGAAGTCTGGCGTACCGGCGGCACCAAAACTCAAACCGGCGACCAACTCGATGACTACCTCGAAATCCGCGCCGCAAAAGTTGAAACCGACGGCAACGCCGACTCCACGACAATCTCGCTCTCGTGTCTGAAAGCCGACTTTGACGACGTCTTCAAAGTCTTCAATGACCTGTTGCGCGCGCCCGAATTCCGCGCTGACAAACTCGACCTCGCACAGAAAGAAACTTTCGACGGAATCTCCCGCCGCAACGACGAAGCCAGCGGCATTGCCGGACGCGAAGCCGCGAAGCTGGCTTACGGGCCAACCAATCCCTACGTCCGCCAAGCCGAATACGCAACCATCGCCGCCGTCACCCAGCAAGATCTGGTCGATTGGCACAAACAGTATGTTCAGCCCAACAACATAATTTTCGGTATCGTCGGCGACTTCGATTCCGCCGCCATGGAAGCCAAGCTGCGAACTGCCTTCGCCGGTTGGCCCAAGGGTGCGCCTGCCAAGAAAGCTGACATCCAATTCACGCCCGCAAAGCCTGGTTACTACCTGGTAAACAAAGAAGACATCAATCAAAGCTCCATTCGCATGGTCGCGCTCGGCGTGCAGCGCGATAATCCCGATTACTACGCCATCGAAGTTTTCAACGAGGCCTTCGGCGGCGGATTTTCTTCCCGCCTCTTCCGCGATATCCGCACCGCCAAAGGATTGGCCTACTCCGTGGGCGGCGGCATCGGCACCTCCTTCGACCATCCCGGCGTTGTCCGCATGTCGATGGGCACCAAGAGCAATTCGACCGTCGAATCTATTCAAGCCCTGTTCGCCGACATCGACCGCCTAAGTAAAGAACCGATCTCCGAAGACGAAATCAAGCGAGCCAAGGATTCCATCCTGAACTCGTTCGTCTTCAACTTCGACTCGCCCGACAAAGTTCTGCGCGAGCGCATGGCCTACGAATACTACGGATACCCCGCCGACTTCCTCGAGCGCTACCGCGCCGGCATCGAAAAGATCACTCCTGCCGACGTGGCGAGGGCCGCCACCAAATATCTACATAAGGATCAGCTAGCAGTGCTGGTGGTCGGTAACAGCGCCGAATTCGACAAGCCTCTCACTTCACTAGGCACGGTCTCGAACATCGATATCACGATTCCACCCCCTCCGGGAGAACCGGAAGCCCCAAAACAATAACCGTGTAGAGACGTTGCTTCGCAACGTCTCCTACCACGGGCGCCGGCCCACCTGATTCCGGCCGAGACGCAGCGAAGCTGCGTCTTTACACCTGCTTTTTGCCGCTTGACTAACCCTCTTTCGCGTCCTATGATAGGCGAACAAAAAGCGAATAACCGTGGCCTGCCTACCTCTCCTTCCGAACCCGGAACCCAAGCTCATCGGCATAGCCCGCCTGGCCTCGCAAGGCCAATCCCTTCGCGAAGGCCACAAGATCGAATACTTCTCCCTGCCCGCTAAGTCGATCCTCAACCGCTGCACTGGCACCCGCATGCCTTTTACCTGGACCATCAATCCTTATCGCGGCTGCGAGTTTGCCTGCAAGTACTGTTACGCCCGCTACACTCACGAATTCATGGAGATGCGCGATGGCCTCGACTTCGAGCGCAAAATCTACGTCAAAGAACATGCCGCCGATCTCCTGAGACAGGAACTTCGTCATGTCAAATACGGCGAAGACATCGCCCTGGGAACGGCCACCGACCCCTACCAGCCCGCGGAACGCAAATTCGAAGTGACCCGCGGCATCCTCGAAGAGTTCGCCCGCCACACCGATCTCAACATCGGAATCGTCACCAAGTCCGACATGGTGCTGCGCGACATCGACCTGCTTAGAGACATCTCCCGAAACAACCGCCTGTTCATCAACATGACGGTCACCACCATGAACACCAACTTGGCGCGAATCCTCGAACCACGGGCCCCACGCCCTGATCTCCGTCTCGACGCCGTCAACCGCCTAACCCGTGCCGGCCTTGAAGCTGGAGTCATCTGCGCCCCCGTGCTTCCCGGAATCACCGACGCCCCTAAAGATCTCGAAGCCCTGGTCGCGGCGACCGCCCAGGTGAACGGCAAATACATCTTTGCCAATCCGCTGTTCCTCAAGCCCTGCTCGGCGGCGGTCTTTATGCCGTTCCTCGAAAAAGAATTCCCGCACCTTGCCGAGAGCTACCGCCAGCGCTATCAGGAGCACGCCTTCCTGCCTAAAGCCTACGGGTCCCGCCTTTCGCAACTGATGCAGCGCCTGCGTGCGAAGTACGCCATCAAGAACAGCTACGAGCGTTACGGAGAAAAAGCGCATCCCCCTGGAAAACAGGCGCAACTTTCACTATTCTGAGCGTTCAGGCAGTAAGGCGGTTTGTAAACGATTTGTAAACGCCGAAGTCTCGCTCGCGTTCCAAAATGACACAAATCGTCACTCGTCCGACAAAATGTGACACGAGAAAACCCGGCATGGGGTTAACCTGTATTTGGACAAAGCGTTACGAGTGCAGCGCCAGGAATTGAAAACAAAGGGATTAAACAGATTTGCCCGCGCACTTCGGTAACTGTCGCCGATGGAATGGAAAGTGCGAACATACTGGCCAATCAGGTCGAAGAGACCAAACAAAACGGAGAAGAGGGACAATACAGAAATGCGTAAACAAAAGGGTTTTTCACTTATCGAGTTGCTGATCGTGGTGGCGATCATCCTTATCATCGCCGCAATCGCGATTCCGAACTTGCTGCGCGCTCGCATGGCGGCCAATGAGTCGTCTGCTGCTGGCGCAATCCGCACCATCAACACTGCTCAGATCAGCTACCTGTCGGCATACGGACAGTACGCCACCACCTTGGCTACCTTGGGTGGACCTGTTGCTGCCGCTTGCACTCCGGCCAGCACAACGGCTTGCTTGATCGACGGTTCGTTGGCTATCGCAACTGCTGCCGCGACCAAGAAGAGCGGATACATCTTCGCGATGGGTCAGACTACCTTGCAGGATTACACCGCGGGCGCCGCGCCAGTGGTGTGGAACTCTTCAGGACAGAAGAGCTTCTGCTCGAACAACGATGCTGTCGTTCGCGCGATCAACACCAGCAACACCACGCCGGTTGCCACCTCGGCCGGATGCGTTGCCTACAGCCCTATCTAGTCTGAACTTCGTAACCGGGCACTTGGGGAGCAACGGAGGTTTCGTTGCTCCCTTTTATTTTTGCTTCACACTCGCCAATATCAGCCTCGAATTTTCGTTTTATAGTGAAGGCTCGATGCTTCCAATCCCGACCGATCCGAATACCAAATCGGTCCCGCCATCGATCTCAAAGAGCCGGGGCAATCTCACTCTTTGCCTCCTGCTCGCCGTCCTCGCCCTCTTGCTCTATAGCCGAGCCGCATCGTGCGGGTTCATTAACTTCGACGATCCGCAATATGTAACCAACAACCCGCATGTGCAGGCGGGCATAGCCTGGCCGACGTTGCAATGGGCACTCACCACTTACGATGCCGGCAACTGGCATCCCCTAACGTGGTTGTCACACGCTCTGGATTGGCAACTCTTCCAACGAAATCCGGCCATGCACCATCTGGTGAATGCATCGCTGCACGCCAGCAACGCCCTGATACTTTTTCTTCTCTTGTTGTCGGCCACCCGCCGGACTTGGCCGAGCTGGATCGTCGCTGCCCTTTGGGCATTTCATCCGGTGAACGTGGAAAGTGTCGCCTGGATCGCGGAGCGCAAGAACCTGCTCAGCATGTTTTTCTTTCTGCTCGCTCTGTATGCCTACGGGAAATTCGCGAAGAAGCAATCCGCCGGAAGGTACAGTTTGGTGGCGATCTTATTCGCTTTGGGACTAATGGCGAAGCCCCAGATCATTACATTTCCGTTTGTCCTCCTGCTGTGGGACTACTGGCCTCTTCGACGATATGAATCTACTTCCTGGCGGTGGTTGGTCGCTGAAAAGGTTCCGCTCTTCTTGCTCTCCGCAGCAAGCGCATTTATTACCATGCAGGCGCAGCGCATGGGCGAGGCGGTTAGGACCATTGCCGAGTTTTCTGTTTCTTCCCGCATCGAAAACGCGCTGATCTCTTTCGTTCGATACCTCGGAATTGCTTTTTGGCCGGCGCAGTTGTCGCCGGTCTATCCCCACCCGGAAAATTTCGCGTCGGGCTGGCAGACTGCGGCGGCCGCAGCTACCTTCCTGGTGAGCGTCACGGCATTGGTTTTGCGGCAGAAGCAGCGGCGGTACTTGCTGGTGGGATGGTTTTGGTTCCTAGGAACTCTGGTTCCCATGATTGGATTGGTGCAGGTCGGGCAACAGGCGATGGCAGACCGTTACGCCTATTTGCCATTTGTCGGACTGTTCATCGCGGCAGTTTGGGGACTGGCAGACTTTGCCGAAAGCTACAACCTTAGCCGGACCTGGCCGACCGCGGCTCTGATTGCGGTCTTGATTGCTCTCGGCACGATCACTTACCGCCAGCTGGGCTACTGGCGCACCAGCGAAACTCTTTGGATCCGGGCCCTGGCCGTGACCAAGGACAACTACACAGCCCATAGTAATCTGGCGGACGCCCTCGCCAAAGATGGGAGGAGTGACGAAGCAATTTTTCATTTTGAAGAAGCCGGACGGCTACACGCCTACCCGCCGGACGAAGTGCTGGCCTTGGGAATTTATGAGCAGCAGCATGGGCACCCGGAGGATGCAATCCGGCAATTCAACCAAGCCTCCCAGTCTTTCGTTCCGTCCCTTCGCAGCTCCGCCCTCGCCAACCTCGGTTCTGCTTATTTTCAGGTAGGTAAGCGAGACCTGGCTAGACAGAGTTACTCCGAAGCTTTGCAGGTCAATCCGAAAGAGGCGTTGGCATTGACGGGCACTGGAGTGATCGCGTATGCCGACGACCCCGACCTCGCCCTTACGCTGTTTACCCAAGCGGTTGCGACGGATCCCTCCGATGTCCGGCTTCTATTGCTGGCGTCGGCTTTGCGCGCCCGAGGCCAAACGGCTGAGGCCAACGCGGCTTTCGCCCGCGCCCAAAGAGTTTCGCGGAGCTTCGCCAGCGCCCAAGCAGAGGCCAACAGGCTCCTTGGAACTCAATCCAAAGTATCCAATTGAGACGTTCTCAATGGTCGGGTTGACAAAATCCGTCATAGTTAAGAGCGGCGCCGTCTGTCCTGTTTTCGTTAACTGTGGCATACAGAGGTGTTAGCTGGCAGTTAGCGAATTCTAATGTGTGGTAACTGACGTGCAACTAAGCTAGTGCCTAATTCCGGTGAGATCTTTTCAAACCACACGCGATGAGCAAGGACGCCAATCAGGATTTTCCCTGATCGAGCTCTTGATTGTCGTGGCGATTATTTTGATCATCGCAGCTATTGCGATACCAAACTTGCTGCGAGCGAGGCTTTCGGCGAATGAAGCCTCTGCCGCCAGTGGTGTGCGCGAAATCACCCACGCCGAGATAGCTTACTCGATGGCCTACCCCACGGTCGGATACGCCCCTTCTCTGACCGAACTGGGTAGTCCGGCAGGTGCCTGCACCGCTTCGTCAACCTCCGCCTGCATCATCGATTCGAATCTGACCCTCGGACAAAAATCTGGATACAACTTTCTTGCGACCGGTATTTTGAGTGCGGGCAGCTACAACACGTTCGTGGTTGGCGCCGCTCCCACAATGTTCAGCAAAACCGGCTCAAGAGACTACTGCGCGGTGACCGACGGCACTCTACGCGCCCGCACGGGCGCCACGGGAAACACCCCAATAGCCACAGTCGCTGCGTGCTCGCTGCTTTCGCCGCAATAATATCTATTGCTCCAGGATTGGTACCCTTTACTTTTGTAACAACCATAATCCGCCATAAATCCGCCGCGCGCTAAATTCTGCATATAATTTTCGGAAGAGTCGTTTTACATGGCAGCGATCGAAATCACGGGGTTGGAAAAGATCTACGCCACCGGCTTTTGGCGAAAAACCCCGAAGCACGCTCTCAAACCGCTCACCCTCAGTATCGAAGAAGGTGAAACTTTTGGCTTTCTGGGCCCCAATGGCGCCGGAAAGACGACAACCCTGAAATTGCTGATGGGGCTTATTCACCCGACCGCTGGCACCGCCCGTATCCTGGGAATGGATCTGGATGACTTGCGGGTCAAGGCGCAAATTGGCTTTCTTCCGGAGCAGCCATATTTCTATGACTATCTGACCGCGCGCGAGCTTCTCAACTATTACGCGCAACTCTCTGAAGTTGCGGCAAAAGAGCGCACGCGCAAAGTTTCAGAAATGCTGGACAAGGTTGGATTGAAAGGCTCAGCTGATTCGCAGTTAAGAAAATTCTCTAAGGGTATGTTGCAGCGGGTCGGAATCGCGCAGGCGATACTTCACGATCCCAAAGTCGTTTTCCTCGACGAACCCATGTCGGGGCTTGATCCCATGGGGCGCCGTGAAGTTCGCCAACTGATCGAGCAACTAAAGCACGACGGCAAAACCGTTTTTTTCTCGACCCATATTCTTTCCGATGCCGAGGCGCTCTGTGAACGAGTGGCGGTTCTCAACCTGGGAGAACTGAAAGGCGTGGGCAGGGTAGCCGACCTCACGGCCAGCGTAAGCGGAAAAATTGAGGTCGTTTGGCAAGGGCGGGACGTTCCCGCTCAGATGAAGGATCTAGTCGGTGAGCACTACGTGAGCGGCGATACGGTCCGCGCGGTTATTGCGGAGCAGAATCAAGAGCCGGCATTGGAAGCGTTGCGCCGCGAACGCCTCCAGCTAGTTTCACTTACTCCGATTCGCACCTCACTGGAAGACTATTTCGTTTCCAAACTAAAGCCATCCGAAGCCGCCGCTGGGGTGAATCGATGAAACACATCGCTCATATCGCCTCCAACACTTTTCGCGAAGCGATCCGTGACCGGGTGCTGTACAACCTGATCGTTTTCGCTCTGCTGATGTCCGGGGCAGCAATTTTGGTGGGACAAATCTCCATCGACATCGAACGCCTGGTGGTCATCAACCTGGGACTTACTGCAATTTCGCTGTTCGGCGTCGTGATCGCCATCTTCGTCGGCATCGGACTGGTATCGAAGGAGATCGAAAAAAAGACTCTCTACACTGTTCTGACCCATCCGGTGCGGCGCTGGCAATTCATCGTCGGCAAATTTTTCGGGCTGGCGGGAACGCTTACCGTCAATACATTCTTCATGGCGTTGGGAGTATTTGCTGCTCTGTTTTATGTTTCGAAGCACTTTCAGAGGAGCGACGGCGGCATTCTGATCGCTCTCTACTTCATCATTTTGCAGTTTTTAATTGTCACCGCCCTCGCGCTGTTTTTCTCGTCTTTTTCCTCGCCGCTGCTCTCGGCAGTGTTCGCGTTTTCTTTGTTCGTGATCGGAAGCTTCGCCGAAGATCTGCGGGGCTTTGCCGGCATGGCGGAAGGCGCCACGCGTTGGCTGGCAACCGGAGCTGCGTATCTCGTGCCCAATCTTTCGGCGCTTAACATTGTCAGCGCTGTGGCACACGAACAGCCGGTTTCCGGACAATTGATCTTGTTCAATACCGGCTACGCCCTGGTCTACGTCGGCATGGCCCTCTGCGGAGCGATTTTGATATTCGAGCGGCGGGATTTGAAATGAACGCGTCGCGAAAAATCACCTGGGCAGCATCGCTTCTTCTGCTCACTTTTCTTGCCGGTACGATCTCACTTTTGCAGCGCTTGGACAAACTTCGCTCCGGTGCTCCCCTAGACGATGTTCTTTACATTGCTTCACCGAAACTTCTCAAACGGCTAAGCCTGGGATACAACGGCCTGCTGGCCGACGTTTACTGGACGCGGGTGGTGCAGTATTTCGGAGCAAAACACCATGAGGGCGCTGAGCACTACGCTCTTCTCGCGCCGCTACTTCGCATCACTACAGAACTCGATCCACATCTGATCGTGGCTTATGATTTTGGCGCTAATTTTCTCGCGCCTACACCGCCGGACGGCGCAGGTTTGCCCGATGAAGCAGTCAAGCTCGTCGAGTACGGCATTGAGAGTAACCCGGACAACTGGAAACTCTATTACCAGTTGGGATTCATCGACTACATGCAGCTCAAGAACTATTCCGCCGCCGCAGACGCTTTTGATCGCGGCAGCCGCGTGCCCAATGCCCATCCTTTCCTCAAGGTATTGGCGGCACAGATGGCGCAGCATGCGGGAGATTCTCAAATGGCGCGGGCTTTGTGGCTCACCACCTACAACAATTCGAACGACTCGCAGATCCGCGCCAATGCAGCCGTCCATTTACGCGCTTTGCAATCCGACGACACGGTGACCGCGTTGCAAGGCTTGGTGTCGCAATATCATGAAAAGACTGGCCAGTTTCCCGCAAGTTTCTATGACATGGTGAGCACCGGTCTTCTGCAAGGAATCCCCGCCGACCCCTTGGGTCACCCGTACAAGTTGTCTGCCGCAGGACAGGTTCAACTTTCCGATCCCGATGATTTGCCCTTCGTCGAGAAGGGATTGCCTCCGGGGTACCAGCGCCCTAAGAAACCTAAATCCGATCCAGCCAAGGCCTAACCTCCCAACTGTGGTTTCATGTAGTGTGAGTTTATTTCGCGAAACCCGCTCGTGGTGGCAGGAACGGTCCGCCCGGCAGGGATTTTCCGCAACGTTCTTTCAGTTCGTAGAAATCCTGAAAGAGTTCGGGCGCGAATCGACTCCCGCCAGCCGCCGCCAACGTTACGGCGACGTGGAGTTCGATTGGGACCATCGCGTCGACACCACCGGCGCCACCGTAAGCTGGAGCGACCGCTTCGTTGGCCATCTGCACTCCGCCTATCAGCCGACCGAACCCGCCGCCTTCCACGAAATGATGGCCTTGGCGGGCATCGATTTCCCGCAGTTCACATTTATCGACATCGGATCGGGGAAAGGCCGTGTACTTCTTATGGCAGCAGACTACCCGTTTAATCGCGTCATGGGAGTGGAGCTGTTACCGGCGCTGCACCGGATCGCGCAGCAAAACATTTCCAAATACGGCAAGGAGCCGCGCCGCTGCTCGCAATTCGAGTCGGTCTGCCAGAACGCCGTAGATTTTGATTTCCCGGAAGAACCGCTGGTCGTCTATTTGTTCAATCCCCTTGGCGAGGTGAACCTGATGAAGCTGGTCTCAAACCTCAACCAATCTCTAACGAAAAATCCGCGCCCCGCATATGTTCTCTACCATAACGCGCTACTGGAACATGTCCTGCTAAACGCAGGCTGGCGGAAGTTACGAGACGAACGGTATTTCTCGCTGTTCTCTTTTGTGGAAGACCGCTCCTAGCCTCCAGCTCCTGGCTTGAACTCGGCCTGGGGTCTGGCCAGATGCCAGGAGCAATAAGTGGTTCTCGATGTAAAATCAGTATTCCCCGCATCCAACTTAAAGCCATGCAATTTACCTCCAGCCTGCTGTTGTTTGTGATCGTCGCCACCTCCGCGTTCGCTCAAGCTGAAGATATCCACAGCACAGCTAAGGCGGTCGACGACCACTACAACCACCTGCGCACCCTGCAGGCGGAATTCACTCAGATTTACCGCGGCAACGACACCGAGCGTACGGAATCCGGAACACTTTGGCTGAAAAAACCCGGCAAGATGCGCTGGGAGTACCGTTCTCCCAAAGAGAAGCTTTTTCTCAGCGACGGAAAGAATGCTTGGTTCTACGTCCCAGGGGATCGCCAGGTGCGCAAGACTTCGGTGTCTAAATTAGAAGACCTTCGCTCGCCGCTCGCGCTGCTCCTAGGTAAAACCAAGCTGGAGAGAGAGTTAGACGGACTTTCTAATGCACCGGATATTGCCCCGCTGGCTGCCAGAGATACTGTTTTGCGTGGAGTTCCAAAGGCTTTGGCCGAACGAGTCGGCCAAGTGGTGCTTGAGATAACGCCGGAACGGCATATTGCGCGCATCATAATTGAAGAAATCGACGGAACCGCCACCGAGTACCGCATCACCAATCAGCAGGAAGACCGGGAATTGGCGGAGGATCGCTTCCGCTTTGTCCCACCCCCGGGCACGGAAGTAATTGAGGGCCAATTTGGGCAATGAGGTCAGAAAATTGACCCCGTCTGTATGAGCTAAGACCCAGCATTTCCCGAAAGTTACCACGGATACCTCGGTGCGGCGAATCGTGACCGGAGATTGACGCGAGGTTAACAGGGTGGGTGCTAGACTTGAGAGAGCGAGAGTCCGGGTAAGAAAATGGCGGAATATTTAGTCAAAATCGCCGACGAACGCGGCCGACTGGTGGAGCAGGTCGAGCGTGGAGTCTCTGAATCGGAGATCCGCGACCGCTTCGTGCAGCAAGGCTTCCTGGTCTACTGGGTCAAGCCCAGGGGTATGCTCGCGCAAGGGCAGATCCAGATTGGCAGTCGACGCCTTAAGCAGAGCCAATTCCTCATCTTCAACCAGCAATTTCTGACCCTGATCAAAGCCGGGTTGCCTATCCTCGCATCCCTGGAATTGCTGATCAAACGTCAGAAAGACGCCTACCTCAAGTCGCTGCTGGAGAACATTCACGACCGGGTCAAGAGCGGAGAGTCATTGTCTGACGCCTTTGCCGCCCAAGGCTCTTTTCCCAAGATTTACACCACCAACCTGATGGCGGGAGAGAAGAGCGGCAACATCGAAGAGGTTCTGGGGCGCTTTATCGCTTACCAGCGCATGTCATTGACCTTTAAGAAAAAGCTGATTGTCTCGCTGGTTTATCCCTCTTTGCTGATCGTGGTTGTGGTTTTCATGTTGGTCTTCCTGATTACCTTCGTGGTCCCGCAGTTCGCCAAGCTATTTGCCGATTTCAACGCGAAACTGCCCGCCTCCACGATTTTTATGATGAAGATGGGAGAGGTCTCCCAGCAATATGGGCTTTACATCGCCCCAATCTTGCCGATTTTGGTGTTTGCGCTGTGGCGCTGGAAGAAGACCGATAAAGGCGCGGCTTTGGTGGATCGCGCGATCATGAAGTTTCCCATGCTGGGGCAGATCTGGTTGAAGCATCAGGTCTCCAGTTTTGCGCGGATGCTGGCCACGCTGCTGTCGGGCGGGCTGGCTTTGGTCCCGTCCCTTGAAACGGCGGGCGCATCGCTTTCCAGCCGCAACATGGTCACCGGAATTCTGGAAGCTACCAGTAGAGTTCGGGAAGGACAGACTTTAGCCAGGAGTCTCGAAGCACAAAAGATATTTCCTGATCTTTCGGTGGAAATGATCGAAGTCGGGGAATCAACCGGCGCGCTGCCGACGATGTTGAATTCGGTCGCTGAATTTTACGAAGAAGACGTACAAACCGCTCTGGGGGCGGCCATGGCGCTGATTGAACCTTTGATTCTGATTTTCATGGCAGTGATCGTGGGAACCATACTGATTTCGTTATATATGCCGATCTTCACCCTGGGTGCTGGAAGTCAATAGTTCGATTGAAGAGGGGTTTACGACGTGGTAACCAAATTGGGAATTGCAGACGCCGAACAGAAAGCTCCGGGTGGGGAAAATGGCTCCCGTCCAGCCAGCGATGCGCCACTAAGCGAGATCGAGAAAGCGCAGGATATCGCGCGGCGCTACCGCTGCGAGTTCGTCGATCTGCGCAATTTTCAGTTACACCACGACCTTTTCAGCAAGCTTCCCGTTCACCTGATGTTCCGCTACAACTTTGTGCCGTTGGAAGAGACGGCCGACGGCCGGCTGGCCATTGCAATCGCCGATCCCAGCCAGCTGATGATGATCGACGAGATTAGCCTGCTGCTGCGCAAGCAGGTCACGGCCAAGGTCTCGACCCTCTCGCAGATCACCGACATTCTCAAGAAGACCGAACAGTCGAAGCGTGTTTTGGAAGAAGCCAGCGAAGGCTTTGCGCTCGATGTGGTTCGCGACGAAGACGGCTCGGAAGACAGCAGCATTTCCATCGACCGGCTCACCGCCGAAGGCGACAGCCCCATCATCCGCCTGGTCGACACGACAATTTTCACCGCCCTGCAGCGGCGGGCCAGTGATATTCACATCGAGAGCCGCGACGACTCGGTGCAGATCAAGTTCCGCATCGACGGCGTGTTAACGCAGGCCATGCCGCCCATCGGCCGCGAGCACCACTCGACGATCATTTCGCGTATCAAGGTGATGTCGGAACTCGACATCTCTGAACGCCGCGTTCCGCAGGACGGCCGTTTCCGCGTAAAGTACGGCACGCCGGAGCGTCCTATCGACTTCCGCGTTTCCATCATGCCGTCGATCCACGGCGAGGACGCCGTGCTCCGCGTGCTCGACAAAGAATCAATGAGCGAGAAGTTCAGCTCACTGGTGCTCGACGTGGTCGGCTTCGACGAAGACGATCTTCGTCGCTTCCGCCGCTACATCAAGGAACCGTACGGCATGGTATTGGTGACGGGGCCGACCGGATCCGGTAAGACCACCACGCTCTACGCCGCCGTCAACGAGATCAAGACGGAGGAAGACAAGATCATCACCATCGAAGACCCCGTCGAATATCAGATTCGCGGTATCACCCAGATTCCGGTCAACGAAAAAAAGGGACTGACCTTCGCCCGCGGACTGCGCTCCATTTTGCGTCACGATCCCGACAAGATCATGATCGGTGAAATCCGCGACTCGGAAACCGCGCAGATTGCCATTCAGTCGGCGCTCACCGGCCACCTGGTGTTTACGACTGTCCACGCTAACAACGTGGTCGATGTGATCGGCCGCTTCCTGAACATGGGCGTCGAGCCGTACAACTTTGTCTCCGCATTGAACTGCATCCTGGCGCAACGACTGGTGCGCTTGATTTGCAATTCCTGCCGCGCGCGCACGGAATATCCCGACGATGTTCTCGAAGCCAGCGGCCTCGATCCGACGCAATGGGGACAGGTGCATTTCTACGAAGGCCAGGGTTGCATTGAGTGCGCGGGAACCGGGTTCCGCGGCCGTACCGCGATCCATGAACTGCTGGACCTGAGCGACCGCATCCGAGAAATGATTTTGGCCAAGAAGCCTACGTCAGAAATCCGCCGCGCGGCGCGCGACGAAGGCATGCGGTTCCTTCGCGAATCCGCGCTGGACAAGGTTCGCGGAGGACTCACCACCTTGAAAGAGATCAACAAGGTTACGTTCATTGAGAGCATGCGGTAAAAGCACGCTCCTTGGTCGATAACAGGCGTCGAGTTTGCCAACCTTTCAACGCGGTAAACTTAACTTTGGCCGTTCGCCCGGCAGGCCGTGGCCTTTCGGCCCTTGCTTTGTTAGGCCTAGGGGCTTTTCAATAGCTGAACATGAGTAATTCTCCCCAATCCGGACCCGGCCTCAAATTGGCCTGCGAGATCACCGGCGATCGTGTGCTGGCCGGTCGCGCCTCTGACCGCGGCGGTTCGGTCGAGTGTTCCGCCTACGAATTGCGGGCCAACAGCGTAGTTCCCGATCTCACCGAAGCAAATATTCGCAACCGCACCTTGGTTTTCCAGACGGTTCGCGACGCGCTCGACGGTGTAGCTGGAAGGTCGAAAGACGTGATCGCAGTCCTTCCCGATTCGTCGGTGAGAGTTGTGTTGCTCGATTTTGACGCTTTGCCCGCGAACCGCCACGAAGCCGAAGCGGTAGTCCGCTTCCGGCTGAAGAAGTCTTTGCCATTCGATGTAGAGAAAGCCAAGGTTTCGTACCACGCGCACACCGCGAACGGTGGTGTTCGGGCAGTGGCCGCGGTTGCGTTGAACAGTATTGTCGAAGAATATGAATCGATCTTCCGCGAGGCGGGATATACCCCGGGCATCGTGTTGCCGTCCACGCTGGCGGCCCTGGGCGCAGCGAACGCTGATCGTCCCACGCTCGTGGTCAAGGTGGACGAGCGCACTACCAGCATCGCCATTCTCGATCAGAACCAGGTGTTATTGTTCCGCACCTTGGAAAATCCCCAAGGCTCGGCCATTACGGGCGAACGGTTGGCGGAAGATGTTTATCCTTCCATCGTGTTCTTCCAGGACACCTACAAACTGAACATCGAACAAATCTATGTCGCGGGATTGAAGTCCACAGCCGACGCGGCGCCCGCGTTGAAAGCGCAGACCGGCGCGGACGTAAGAGAGCTCACCGGCGGCGTGACGATTGAAGACCACAACGGATCGGTCCCCAAGTGGCGCATGTCGGGAATCGTGGGGGCGCTCGCTTAAACATGCGTTTAGATATCAATCTCGCGAGCCAGCCCTACCAGAACCTGCGCAATTTCTGGACGCAGTGGATTATCGGCTTGTCCGCTTTGGGACTTGTGACTCTCGGGTTGCTGGTCTACACCGCACGCGAACTGATGAGTGCGCACCGCGACCAGAAGGCCATCCAGACGATCCAGGACAGTATTGACGCACTGACCAACCGTGAGACTACCGCGAGAAGCTTCCTCAACGAGCCCGACAATCGCAACACGCGCGACCGTTCGCAATTTCTCAATGATCTGTTCCATCGCAAGGCTTTTTCCTGGACCCAGGTCTTTCAGGACCTCGAGCGGGTGATGCCGCCCAAATTGCATGTGCTTTCCATCCATCCTGAGTTGACCAAGACCGACCAGCTCGAAATCAAATTGCAAGTCGGCGGCGATAACCACGATCACGCTTTAGAGCTGGTGAAGAAAATGGAAGAGTCCAAGCACTTCCAGGAAACCCAGATCAATCAGGAGTCGAGGGCTTTGAGCGGGACGGGTGACGCCGTGCAATTCGATATCACTGCGCTGTACGTCCCGGAAGCGCCCGCCCCGGTCACCGCACCTGCCACGGCAAATGCTGGAGGGACGCAGTAATGGCCGACTTCAAGAAAACCCAGCGCAGCTTGAAGATTGCCCTTATCTCCCTGGCCGTAGTGAATGTGCTGCTGATCGCGATTCTATTTTCTCCGCTGGTTGGATCGGTGGAAGCGCGCCTTGCAACTCTTGACCAGTTGCGCGTGCAAGCACAGCAGAAAAAACGTGCCGTCGAGCCATTGAATGGACTCGATAAAAAAATCGTCATCGCCAGCCAGCAGATCGACCGCTTTTACGACAATCGTTTGCCCGCGCGCGACTCCGCGATCTCCGAAAACTTGACCAAGCTGGCAAGTGACACCGGAGTGCAACTGGCGCAGGTGAAGTATTCGTTTGGCGATCCACAGACGGTGGGACTTACGCCGGTAGAGGTAGAGACCACTCTTGCCGGCGGATATCTGCAACTGGTGCGTTTCATGAATTCGCTGGAGCGCGACAACCTTTTCTTCATCGTGGACACGGTCGATCTGGGTGGCGAACAGGGCGACCTGGTTAAACTTCACCTGAAGTTCCGTACATTTTTACGGACAGGAGCTTAGTTGAAAGTCGGGGCCGAAAATCGCAACAAGTTGATCGCTGCCGTCGTGCTGGGCGTATTGGCGGTCATTATGTTGATTCGCTTTATTCCGACGGTTTTGGGCTCGTCGCCGGTGCCCGAAGTCCGCGCGACTGCTCAGCCCCCGGCCCCGGTTCACCGGCCAAAGACAGTCCGTATCTCAAAGCTTAAGCCGGGACAGAAGAAGGCGCTTCCGGCGGCCGAACCGTCGCTCGACCCGCTGCTGCGATTTGACTGGTTGAAGGCCAGCGAAGACACGACATACTCTGGGTCGGGACGTAACATTTTCAAGGCTGAAATCGAAATTCCCAAGCCCATTGCACAGGTGCGGCAAAAAGCTGTCGCTGTGGTACCTCAAGGGCCGCCACCTCCGCCACCACCTCCGCCGATCAACCTGAAGTTTTTCGGATTCGCCAGCAAGCCCGGCGAGCCTAAGAAAATATTTTTGTCGCAGGGCGAGGACATCTTCATTGCCGGCGAAGGCGAAATCGTTGACCGGCGCTACAAAGTCATGCGCATCACCCCGACCTCAGTCGAGATCGAAGACGTGCTCAACAACAACCGGCAGATGATCCCGCTGCAACAGGGGTAGAGGTTTCTTTCCGCGTGCAAGTATCTAGTTCATTTCGAAAGGCACGCAGAGGCGGACAGCAGGGCTACATTCTGCTGACGCTGGTTCTCTTCACGGTGCTCATCGTGATCGCCGCGACTATCGTCCTTCCGGAATTTGTTTTTCAGACCAAGCGCGACCGCGAAGAAGAAATGATTCACCGCGGAGTCCAGTACTCGCGGGCGGTCCGCCGCTACTACAAGAAATTCGGAAAGTATCCCTCCACTATCGAAGAGTTGAAGGCCACGCAGAACATACACTTCTTACGCAAAGCCTACAAAGATCCAGTCACTGGAAAAGACTTCCGCCTGCTACATCTGACCGACGTCCAGCAATTGATGGCTGGAGCGGGAATGATGGGCGCAGTGGGCGGGATGGGTGGCGCTAATGCAATGGGAATGGCCGGCGCCATGGGCCAGATGACGGGCGGAGCACAAGGTCTGGGCGGAGGCATGGCCCAACAGGCGATGATGGCGCAGGCTTCCATGGCGCAAGCCGCCATGGCCATGCAAGGACAGCAACAGCAGACTCAAGTAGGAACATCGCTCAACGGAGACTCGCCCGATGGCGGTGCGGCTAAGCCTTCTGGAATGCACTTCTCCAACGACAATGACAAATTGTCAGGACAGGTCTTCGGTGGTGGCCCCATCGTCGGCGTCGCCAGTACCAGCAAGAACGAAACTATCCGCGAGTTCAACAATAAGAACCACTACAAAGACTGGCAGTTTATCTACAGCCCCATGATGGATCGTGGCGGCCTGATCACCGGCCCCTTCCAGCCGCAGTCGGGCGGGCTCGGTGGTGGCAGCCTGCAGGCTGGACAGAACGGCCTTCAAGGTCAACCAGGCCAGTCCTCATTCGGGCAGTCAGGCCAGTCGTCGTTTGGACAGCGCCCCGGTGGGTCTTCGTTTGGCGGCCAATCGTCCTTCGGCAGTCAATCGTCGTTCGGCCAACCCCCGCAGCAGCAACCCCCGCAACAGTCTTCTCCCTCAGACCAGCAGTAATTTAAAATCCAGAGTAGAAACTGCTCTGAAGTTGAGTCGACGTAAGTACACAATTGTACATATCGATATAACGAGCTTAAAACCAACAACTTAGCATCTTTACAGAACACTTAAAGGCAAGCAAAAGCCCCATCCGAAGATGGGGCCTCTTGAAACCAGAAACTCGAAACTGAAATTACACCTGGAACGAAGATCCGCAACCGCAAGTGCTCTTCACATTCGGATTCTCGAACTTAAATCCCGCGCCTTCAAGCGTCTCGACGTAATCCACACGGCAGCCATCGAGGTACATCACCGAGGTCGCGTCGACGAATACTTTCAGTCCTTCCATCTCGAACACTTTGTCCATCATGCCGGGGCTGTTTTCGAACGACATGGAATAGGAGAAACCCGAGCATCCACCGCCGACGACGCCCACGCGCAGACCGGCTGGTAGCGGATTCTGTTGCGCCATGATTTCCTTTACCTTGGATGCCGCATTCGGGGTCAAGCTGACCGGAGCGGCCTTCGGCTTGGTTTCCGGAGTTGTTGGGGTAGTGGTGATCGTTGCCATCGTATCTCCTTGAAATTACTAAGTAATTATAGCATTCGCGGTCAAATGCGACCGGGTTTTCTACCTGCCCTAGCTTAGATGAGGGAAGTCCGGATAACGACGCATTCCCACAAAGAAATGCTGCGGGCGGCTGGGTTAGGTCTATAATTCCCGGCAAAAGCCTTACCCGTCGCTGGTGGCGGAGAACCGGCACCGGTGCTCGTTGGGTCGGGAAGGTCGAACAAGTAAATGAGGTGGCCCATGACGCCGTTAGTCTGGCTGCTGAGTGTGTGGGGAGCTCTGACCGCCGTTCTGGTGGTCCTCCTGATCTACCGCGGTACTCTAACCATGCATGAAGACGAGCAGCTTTTCCTGAGCGAGACCGAGTCGCAGGCGGAAAAGGAACAGATCGAAATCATGCGCAAGGTGGATAAGCTGAGCCCGTTTGTTCGCTGGCTGGGAGGGGCTTCCGGCCTTCTCGCTCTGCTGATCACGGGCCTTCTAATCTACCAGCGGCTAGGGCAACAGCAGTAAGCGGTAGAAGAATCGGCTGGTCGGGATGTTGGTTGGTGGCGAGGGGAAGTTCTGTCTCGTTAATTGCAGGTCCGATCGCACCCCAGATTACGTTCAATACCGTGAACAACCGCGCGGCGGCAGGTTGCGCAGGATTTGCCGTTCTGATCGAATCGGTTGTGGGTCCCGTTGGCATTGGCGAACATAGCGATCGGCAGGGTGCGCCAGTTTTTTCTTAGCCTGACATTTCTGTTCTGTACTTCCCTTCAACCTATTCGCGGCTTCGCGCTGCCGGCAAGTGCTTTGGGCGTGATCGTAGTCGACTCTGCCGGTGATGCAGAACAGATTCTCGCCAAGCTAAAGTCGGGCGAGGATTTCGCCGCTCTCGCGAGAAAAGAATCAATCGACGCCACCGCAAGCGATGGAGGCCTGATCGGAGTGAGCGATCCCAACCGGCTTCGCATCGAATTGCGCGAGGCATTGGCCGGCGTTGCGGTTGGGCAGGTCACCCGTGTTGTAAAAATTCCTGAAGGGTTTGCTATTCTCAAAGTCCTTCCAGCCGGTGGGGTTGTTAGTGAAAATCCCACGCGAATTTTGCCCTTACTCGCCACCGGGGCAGTGAAGTACACGCTAAGCGTTTCGGGACGCGACGAGGCCGAATCCATCTTCCAGGCATTGCCGCGCAGTGAGGAATCATCGCAAGACTTGGGCGGAATCTGCCGTTCGCGCAACGACGCCCTGGCCAAAGTGATCTCGCGCCTGGATAGCGATACGCGAGAGGTCAGCAGCCACCCACCTTCCGAACAAATAAAGATGGACTACACCGAGGCCCAGCTTTACGCGTTTGAAGGCGACATGAGCAAGGCCATCAACTTCTGGGAGACGGCTGACGGCATCGTGCAATTGAGTTCGTCCCGCCTGACCCTGCCAATGGAAGAGACGCTGGGCGTCGCCTATCTGCATGAGTCGGAGATGGAAAACCACATTTACGACCTGCCTGGAGACCGCTGCCTCTTCCCTTCTTACCAGAGATTCTCGAACTCGCAGGACTCAGAGAAAGCCGTACAGTACTTCCTCAAATATCTCAAGCAGAAGCCGGACGAACTGGAAGTGAAGTGGTTGCTGAATCTGGCATACATGACTCTGGGAAAATACCCCGGGGAAGTGCCGGTGCAGTATTTGATTCCAGCGTCCGAGTTTGCCTCAAAAGAACAAGTCAGCCGCTTCACCGATGTCGCACCCGCGGCTGGGCTCGGATTGGTCTCGATGGCAGGCGGCGTTATCGTCGATGACTTCGACAACGACGGCCAGTTAGACGTGGTCATCTCCAGCATGGATCCCTGCGTGCCGCTGCACTTCTTTCATAACAACGGCGACGGCACGTTCACGGACCGCTCGGCGCAGGCAGGCTTCGGCGATCAATTTGGCGGACTCAATATCGTCCAAGCCGACTACAACAACGACGGTTGCATGGACATCCTTGTATTGCGTGGAGGCTGGGAATATCCCATGCGGCGGTCACTGCTGAAAAATAACTGCGACGGAACGTTTACCGATGTGACTGCCGCCAGCGGCTTGGCTGTTCCCGCCACTGCGACCCAGTCCGCAGCCTGGGCGGATATCGACAATGATGGATATTTAGATCTCTTCATCGCCAACGAGCGCGGCCCCAATCAACTGTTCCGTAACAAAGGGAACGGGACCTTCGAAGACATCTCGCACGCCGCCGGGATCGACCAATCCATCTTCACCAAGGGTGTGACGGCCGCCGACTACGACAACGACGGCTTCATGGACTTTTATGTCTCCAACTTCAGCGGCGCAAATCTTCTGTATCACAACAATCGCAACGGTACGTTCACCGAAGTCGGCGCCCAGGCCGGCGTGCAGGCTCCCTGGGGCAGTTTTGCCACCTGGTTCTTCGACTACGACAACGACGGCTGGCCCGACTTGCTGGTCAACAGCTACTACCAGAGCGATGACGACGTGGCCCGCACCTACGCCGGACTTCCCCATAACGCCGAATCGATGAAGCTCTACAAAAACATGCACGACGGTACCTTCAAGGACGTCAGCGCGGACGTTGGTCTCGATAAAGTCTTCATGGCTATGGGCGCAAACTTCGGCGACATAGACAACGATGGTTTTCTCGACATTTACCTGGGGAATGGAAATCCTTCTTACGGAGCGCTGATTCCCCATGTGCTGCTGCGCAATCACGATGGGAAATATTTCGCCGATGTGACTACCGCCTCAGGAACCGGCGAGCTGCACAAGGGCCATGGAGTCGCCTTCGCCGATGTCGAGCGCAGCGGATTTGAAGACATTTTCGCCCAGATCGGCGGCGCCGTCCCCGGAGACAAACACGCTTTCCGTCTGTTTCAGAATCCCGGCAACGGCAACGACTGGATCAACGTTCGACTGGTCGGCGTCAAAACCAACCGCGCTGCCATCGGTGCGCAGATAAAATTGACCATCGAAGGCGATGACCACCAGCAGCGCACCGTCTATCGCAACGTCAGCAGCGGTGGATCTTTCGGCGCAAGTCCCTTGGAACAACACATCGGCCTGGGTAAAAATGCCAGCATCACTAAGCTGGAAATCTGGTGGCCCACCAGCAATACCCGCCAGAGCTTCGCCCAGGTAAAGAAAGACCAGTTCATCCAGATCAAGGAATTCGGCGCGACCTTTTCGACGTTGGAGCGCAAGCCATTCCACATTGGTAACAAACCATGAGGGCGTTTCTATTCGCGCTGTTGCTTGTGAGCCCAGTATTCGCGGAACAAAGCCACAAAGTGTCCGGGCTAGTTTTGAAGGTGGATCAGGAGCATCGCAGCGTCACCGTTTCCTGCGACGCTGTCCCTAATTACATGGAAGCGATGGTGATGACTTTCCAGGTTCGCACCACCGAGGACTTGAATGAAGTTGCGGTCGGGAAGCACATCGAGTTGCAGGTGAACGAAAAATTCTCCTACGCAGACCACGTGCGCGTCGTGGATTTCGAGAGCACAGAGCAGGAGCCACAGGAGGCGCAACGCCTGAAGCTTCTGCAAGGCTTAGCCAACCCGGACGCGACTACGCCGCCACTGGCTCTGGGCAGCCCCGTCCCCGACTTTGCCTTCACCGATCAAGCGCAGCAGAGCGTTGCTCTCTCGCAGCTGTCCGGCAAGGTTGTGGTCCTAACTTTTATTTACACGCGCTGTCCCAATCCAAATTATTGCTTCCGCCTGAACAGCAATCTGGCACGCCTGCGCAAGCGGTTCGCTCAGCGCCTCGGACACGACCTCGTGCTCCTGAGCATCGTCATCGATCCTGAACACGATCAGCACAAAACTCTCACCAACTACGCGAACATCTGGAAGGCCGACCCGAACTCCTGGCATTTCCTGACTGGCCCTCTGCCCGATATCCAAAAAGTAACCCGAGGCTTCGGCATGGATTTCTGGAGTGGTGAAGGCGCAGTCACACACACGTTCCACACCATTGTGATCGATAGTCAAGGCAAGCTGGCGGCGAATCTCGAAGGCAATGAGTTTACGGCGCGGCAGTTAGGTGACCTGGTCGAGACTGAACTAAAAATGTGGGGCGGGCGTCCTCGCCCGCCAGACGGAAGACACTAACCTTCAACCCCACCCGATTTCCAAAGCAGATAAAGTCCCCATGCAGAGAGCGTGCAGTTATCGCGAATCACACCCGTGCGCGTCATTTTCTCGAACTCTTCCGTCGGCACCGCTGGAGTCAAGCCTCGCGCCAGAAACACATGCTGCTTCTGCCGGGCGAACCCGTAAGCCATCCACAGCGTGCCGAGTTGCACCATCTTTTGAAACTATCGACCTGTGCTGCATGCCCATGGGGTCAAGTTCGCGGTAGTGGCAGAACCGAGAGCCAAGCAAGCCAGGTTTTTGCAGAAGCGTGGAATCTGCCAGACCTCAAACGGCAAGGTTGTCAGAATGTCCAGTCAAATCGACTGTAACTTAAAAACCCACGCGCGAATAATGTAAGCATGATCGCGCGCAAAAGCGTCGTGGTTATCGTAACCAGTAACTCCTAACGTGCGAGCAAGCAAAGTGACAGCGATTCGGTAACGCTGCTTACAAACGCTTCGTCGCCTAGCGGACTGCAAAACACTGCATCTTGACTTTCACGCTCACACTCCGATAGGCTCCGCGCACTTCGAAAGTGGCTCCTGATCGGAGCTCGAAGGGCCCTGTTGACGCGCAACCCTCGCGTCGTCCCCGTCGAGTACGCCACTACCCTACCCATTCTGTAGGAATTCGACTGTGTAATCCCGCAGCCGGCCATTCGCGGCAGCGCACTCTCAGGAGACCTGTATGCCGCTAGCCTGCTCGATTTCTTCCACCCCAACCGATAGCCGAAACTCGCAACCTGCTTCGGGGCTTTTAAGGCTAAGCGTCCGAGAATCTCGGAGGGGCCAGCGCAGCGCTCACCAATGGTTGGCGGGGATTTGCGCGGTGCTCGCGCTGATGCTTGCGACCTCAGTTTCGGGTTATGCCCAACATCTCGTGGGCGCCGACGATGTGGGAAACGACCCACGGAGCGTTGCGGTTAATCCGGTGACCAACCGGGTATATGTCGCCAATTTTCAAGACGGCACGGTGTCGGTATTCGATGGGCAGACCGCCCAAACCATCATTACATTAGCGGCAGGAACCAATCCACAGGCCGTGGCGGTAAACCCGCTGACCAACAAGATCTACGTCGCCAACAATGGCAGTGCAAACGTCACGGTGATTGATGGAGCCACCAATGCCGTCAGCACTGTGGCTACCGGCGGGAACCCGTGTGCGCTGGCCGTGAATCCAGCGACCAACAAGATTTATGTAGTAAATGCCGGTGCCAACAGCGTTACCGTGATCGATGGCGCCACCGGGTCTGCCTCATCTTCCGTCACCGTTGGCGTGCTTCCGAGGGCAGTGGCGATAAATCCCGTAACCAACAAGATCTATGTGACCAACACCGGCGACCATAGTGTGTCGGTAATTGACGGAGCCA
>DATBAT010000318.1:0-15236 GCA_036271375.1 Terriglobales bacterium | reverse complement strand
CAACGAAGAAGTGCTCGACGACCACGCATTCCTGGCCCAGTGCTACAGCAATCACGAAGACCGCGAGCGCATGTTCTTCGACGCGTTGGAAAAAACTCCACAGGGATTGTGTGCGTGCGTCTTCGATACCACGGATCGCGTGCAGCACATGTTCTGGCGCTATCTCGACGCCGATCACCCCGCCGCCCGTGACGTTCCAAAAGATCAGCGGCCACAGGTGATCCAAGAACTCTACGAGCGCATGGACGCGCTGGTCGGCCGCGTGATGACCAAAGTCGACGACGAGACCATGCTGCTGGTGATCTCCGATCACGGCTTCCAATCTTTCAACCGCGAGATGAATCTGAACGCGTGGCTGCACCAGAACGGCTACCTGACATTGAAAGAAGGTAAAACCGAAAGCGGCGACTGGTTCGAAGACGTCGATTGGTCGCGCACGCGTGCCTACACCATGGGACTAAACGGCCTTTATCTGAACATCAAAGGCCGCGAACGAGAAGGCATTGTAAATGCCGGCAAAGAGGCCGAAGCGTTGAAAGACGAGCTGCGAAAAAAGCTGGATGGCCTGGTCGATCCAGCGCTGGGTACGGTCGCCATCTCCGGAATGTTCGACTGCGACGGAGTCTACGCCGGACCCTACGTCGACAACGCTCCCGACCTGATCGTCGGTTACGGCAAAGGATTTCGCGCCTCGTGGGATTCAGTCATGGGCAAAGTCACCGGCACGATTTTCGAAGACAACATCAAAGCCTGGAGCGGCGACCACTGCGTCGACCCGCGCCTGGTGCCGGGAGTGCTGTTCAGCAATCGCAAGATCACGGTAGAGAAACCAGCGATCGTAGATGTTGCGCCTACGATCATGAAGCTATTCGGCCTGGCTCTGCCCTCCTATTTCGATGGCAAACCATGGGCGGTAGGGAGTCCACAAAAGCCGCTTTAAGAGCGGGCTTCGCTGGACAGACCATTCACGTAGATACAGGTGTCCTCACCTGCATTAACCACGGACCTTAGAATTTGCAGTGATATCTCGCGGTGGGCAGGTGAGGACACCTGCCCCAACTGAGTCTTTATAGTTCGTGTCCGGCCTACATTTTTCGTAGCGATCTTCCCTGCATTGCCCCCGGAATTTCGTAGCCCGCCAAATCCAACAGCGTCGGGGCCACATCCAGCAGCTTGGCTCCCTGGAACTCGCCTTTCAGCGGACTATTCGGAGCGTTCAAAATAAACATGCCAAATTGCGCGTGATTGCAGGCGTCAGGCCCGGTGTCATTTTCTTCCAGATGCAAGCGACCATGCCCGACACTGCCGATCGACCTCCAATACAGCTGCGCGAAGTGGACAATCAAATCGGGAGCGACGTTGCGCACACTGTGATAAATCTCTTCCGGCTTAAAGACCAACGAGTTCAAGGGCTGACCTTTCGCATCGGTTAGTGCTTCGAAGCGCCGCTTCATCTCATCGCGGAACGATTCATACTGCGCCTTTGGGATAATCCCGCGCGGCTCCCGGTCTTCCACGTTGAAGAATACGCGCGCGTAATATCCGCCTTCGCTCCACACTTTTGTCTTCGCCCAATTCACTTTCAATTTTGCGAATGGGGTAATTCCCGGTGGCGGAGGCTCGTTCAAAACCAGCAAGCCTTCCTGAATCAGCCACTCATTCACCGCAAACCCACCATCCAGGCGTTGCGCTCCGTGATCAGAAACGATGAGCAAGACGGTGTCTTTGTCAAGCATATCCATGACCTCGCCGATTTGTTTATCGAGCCATAGGTAGTAATCAGGAATCACATTCTCAAACGGATTCCCTGCCTTGTAGTGGATGTGCTCTTTATCGAAGCTGTCCCAAAAGCCGTGATGGACGCGGTCAAGCCCGATATCGACATAGTGAAAGTAGTCCCACTCCTTGGTGGTAAGAAAGTGCTTCACCACCGTCCACTGCTTGCGGCTCATCTCGAAAATCTGGTCACGCAGCCAGGCCTTGTCATCGGTGCGGAAGCCGGGAACATCGCAGGGATAGTGTCCCACCAGATCGTTAATTTCCTTCTTGATCTCCGGGGGATGGGTGAACTCGTCTTTGTCGGAATCGGGTGTCAGAAAACAACTTACGCTGATGCCGTTAATTTTCCGCGGCGGAAATCCCGGAGGCACACCGACGATAATTGACTTCTTCCCCTGATCGCCCAGGTAGTTCCATATAGCGGGAGTCTGGATCGATCGCGAATCGGCGATGCCAAGTCCGCTGTAAGTATGGTTCACCCGATTGCGGAACCCGTACACGCCCAGCGAACCGGGATCCTGGCTGGTAGAGAGGCACATCCAGGCGGGCACGGTAATGGGAGGAATCACGCTCTCGAGGCGTCCCCATGTACCACTGTCCATCAGGCTGCGGAAGTTTTTCAGGCGTTTATCTTCGAAGGCGATTCCGGGCGCGGCGCAATCGAGGCCTAGTACACAAATCTTCATGGGAGTGCTAAAAGTCTATCGCGGAGCGTATCAAAAGCGAAGGCTATTTGGCGCGGGCACGGATTGCTTTCTCGGTCTGCACTGCCTGCTGACGAACGTGTTCCGGAATCTCCGGCAACTCGCGTTCGTAAGGAGCTATTGCAGGCAGGTCTTCCGACTGCCCGATCAGATACAGCGCACGCAGAGCCTCCCAGATCTGATCAGTCGCAGGCGAAACCTCGGCAACACGATCGCCTGCGGAGACTGTCTGTCCGGTTTTGACAAACAGATCGCGCACACGTCCTCCAATCAAAGACCGCACTTCCCCGTTATTTAGCTTCGCAACCACTCCGTTTTGATGGATTGCCGTCCCGCTGGTGCTGGTGTCGATTACTGTTCCCGCTTGCGGAGCCGTCACAATTGTCGGCGCCAACAGCGCCACAATCTGCGATCGCCCGCTGGTATCGCCGAACCGAACTAAAGACAGCGCTGCATTCCCTCGAACCACCGGCGAGCGATCGCCGAGCATCTTTATCAATGCATCGTGAAAACCGGCGCCAGCCGTGTCCTGTCCCATTACCCACGCATCGGTGTTGCGGACTTCCTCCACCGGATACGCCGCGAGCAGCACCACCTGCGGATACCAATGCACTGCGCCGCTGTCTTTCTGACTCATGCGCTCACCCAACTGCACCAGCGCATGCTGGATGTGCCGCGGCTTCTTGTCGTCGTGCAGATATTCGGCAAGCTTAGTGTCGGAAAGATGCCGTCCGAACCATGTGTTCCACCAGAACAGAAAAGGCATCAACACGATCAGCCACGCCGTAAAAAAAAACAGCAGGCGTTGTCGGGTGGACATGCGATGGCGCGGTTTAGCCGGGACGACTTCGGAAGGGCTGGACATTTCCGGAGCACGAATATATCAGCCTGGCACGCCCCCGTCGAGTAGAGACGTAGCTCCGCTACGTCTCGGGCGGACTAGTTGCATCACATATGGTTTCGTACGAGAGTGCTTCTGACTAGAGTTAGCCTTCGTACCAGTTGGGGCGTATCAGGCTTTAGCCGCTGCGGTAGATCAAAAGAGACGTAGCGGAGCTACGTCTCTACACATCAGTCGGCTACGTCCGCGTCGAGCACGCGATCCTGCTCCAGATAATGTGAGATCGCGTACTGCGCCAGCAACGGTGTCTGCAACTCCACCTCAGCTCCGATCCATTCGCCCTTGGCGTGCGGCGCGTCGGCAGCGTGTTTGCACTCGCCACTCGATCCGAACTTCGGACCAAATGACGCGCTGACAATCTCATCGAACTGCCTAAGATTGCGGAAGGCTTCGTCGCCGACGGTGCCCGCCACATCGATCTTGAGGCGGATAGTCGTCATGCAGCCGGTTTGGTGGTGCGGCGATTGACCATCACGAAGGCCAATCCGAACATGAAGAGAGAAAACAATAAGAGTGTGGCCAGAGCTGAGAACAGACTAACCACCTGAGGACTTGCCGGATAAAGCAACAAGCGCAACGCCTCGACCCCATATGTCAGCGGATTCGCCAGCATCAACGCGCGAATCCATCCCGAAGCCCCGCCCAACGGAAATAGTGCTCCGGAAAGCAGCCACAGCGGAATCAGAAACAAATTAATGATGGCGTGGAAAGCCTGATTGGAATCCATCGGCCATGCGATCGCGAAGCCCAGTGCGGTCAAAGCGAACGAAACTAGAAATACTGTGAACACCACCAACAAAAACTGCACCACGTTGATGTGCACGCCTACGAATGGTGCGAAGATCAGGAAGATCAATCCTTGAATCGTGGCCAAGGTAGTGCCGCCCAAAACTTTGCCCAGCACTATGGCCGACCGGGATGCGGGCGCGACCAATACTGAAAGTAGAAACCCTTCTTTTCGGTCTTCGATCACCGACATCATGGTAAAGATCGAAGTGAACAGCACGATCATGATCAACGCGCCGGGATAGAAATAGTCCAGATAGTGTTGCTGTCCGGCCGCATCACCGGAGCGGAACGAAGTGCCAAAGCCGGATCCGATCACCAGCCAGAAAATTACCGGCGACGCGATCACGCCCACCACGCGCGACTTCTGGCGGTAGAAGCGAACCACCTCGCGCAACCACAAAGTATAGGCCGGAAGCAGAATACGGCTGGGGGCTGAGCCGCTGGCGATAGGTAGCGTCGTTGTTTGCGTGGCCATATTTAGATGTTGGATTCCTTGCCGTTCGCCAGGCGGACAAGAATGTCCGCCCCACATTCTAATGTTTTTCTGTCCAGAATTTGTGGCCGGTGCGGCGGATGAATACGTCTTCCAGCGCCGGCTTGCTTACTGAGATCGCTTCCACTTCGCCGGGAAATGCTTCGACAACATCGGTGATGAAGCGGTGGCCGTTTTCACGTTCGAGTCTTATCTGGCCGTCGATTACCTGAGGATGCAACCGGAAGCGAATGCGGATTTTTTCCGCCAGCGCTTCCGCATCCAGTGTGTCGAGCAGGATCACGTCGCCACCAATCTCCTGCTTCAAAGCCAGCGGCGTGCCCAAGGCCACCAGCTTGCCCTCATTCAAAATCGCCAAGCGATCACAGCGTTCTGCTTCTTCCATCAAGTGCGTGGTCACGATCACCGAGACGCGTTCTTCGTCCCTCAAAATCTGAAGATACTGCCAGACATCGCGCCGGGCACCCGGATCAAGACCAGTCGTGGGCTCATCGAGTAGCAACACCGACGGACGATGCAACAAGCCCTTGGCAAGCTCTAAACGCCGCTGCATGCCTCCGGAAAAAGATTCGGCTTTCTCGTTGGCTCGATCAGACAGCCCCACGCGCGAAAGCATCTCTTGTATCCGCGCTTTAAGCGTCGCGCCCTGCATTCCGTAGAGATGTCCCTGGTGGCGCAGGTTTTCGGCGGCAGTGAGCTTTACATCGATGCTCTGCGCCTGGAAAACCACCCCGATTTTGCGGCGAATGCCGTTGGGATCTTTCGCGACGTCGAATCCGAGGATGGTCGCCCGACCGGCGGTTGGGACCATCAATGTCGAAAGAATACGGAAGAGCGTGGTCTTGCCGCTGCCATTGGGGCCGAGTAATCCGAAGAGTTCAGCGGGATTCACATCGAATGACAGTCCATTGAGCGCGGTGCGTTCTTCGTAGCGATGGACCAAAGACTGTACGGAAATAACTGCGGCGTGGCTGGATACCGGCACGGGGCCGAGAACGTCAACTGCAGGGGAGTTTAAAGCCACACGGTATTCTAGCGCAGTCCCCACCCTGTCATCCTGTGGAGCGTTAAGCTGCTACAGGATTTTCGCCGCCGCGCGGCACCCGCTCTCCCAGCGCCAACGGCACATGCCGCCACACCTGGATCGCCAGCACCACCGCCGTAGCCAGCGTCAGCGCGCCCACGGCCACGTGGGCCACCGTTGATACCACCATTGGGAACTCCGGTTGCACCGCGTCCTTGCCCCAGGCCACCCGCGTCAGAAAAGCCACGAAACCCAGGCAGAGCTGAGTGATGAGCAGCGACAGCAACGTGATCGCAGGACGCCGCACCGCGTCGACTTTGGAATATTGCGAAAGCGCGCGTACGGCAGTCCATCCCAAAGCGAAGGCCACGATTGCCGCGTTGGCGACGTGGGGCCACCAACTCAATCCGTGGTGGCGGAACATCGCGCCCAGAATCAATTGAACGTAGAGCACAAGAATCGACAGTAGCGTAAGCGTCTGCAGAGTAGGACGGCGCGTGTCGCTCTCCGCGCGTGCCACTTCTTCAACCCATTGGCGGCCGGTGAAAAGTGCAATACAGACGGCGATACAAAAGAAGGTCTGCCCGACTGCGGCATGGGCTGTTGAGATTAGCGGCGGGAGAAAATACAGCACCGTGAGCCCACCGAGGATTCCCTGCGCGATCACCGTGGCCAGCGCACCGGCGCCTAGATACTTCATCCAGCGCCGCTTGTCGGAGCGCCACGTCCAGACGGCGATCACAATCGTCAGCAGGCCGATAAACTCCGCGATCATGCGATGGCTGTGCTCGAAGCGCACCCCGCCGACCATGCGCGGCATTTTGTAGAACGATCCGAAGGAAGTAGGCCAGTCGGGAACGGAAAGCCCGGCGTCATTGCTGGTCACCAGCGCTCCGGCAATGATCAAGAGGAAGGTTGCGCCAGCCACACAAACAGAAAATCCATGCAGAGATCGATTGTACGGCGTGGAAAGGGACTTCAGCGGACGGCTCCTTTAGCGCAGTGGCGCCGCGAGAGACGGGGCAAGCCCCGTCTCTACACGGCATCGCCCACTATTGTACTTTGAAGCTCGCGTCTACTGTCTTGGCGTCTTTGGGCGCCAGGGTGACCTTCTGCTCGGTCGTTCCCAGCTTCTCCTGCACAAACGCCAGTGTGTAGTCTCCCGGCGGCAGGCCCTTGATTTCATACTTTCCGTCTTCGCCGGTCACCGCGTAGAACGGAGTCTTCACCACGTTGACGAACATCTTCATCCACGGGTGCTGGTTGCACTTTACCGGCAGAAGAATTTCTTCGCGGGCGAAAGTCTTCTCGATCGGAGCGGCCTTCGGCGGCTGCGACTCGTTCCACTCGCGGTTCTGCGCCGGCGTGGGATGAATGTTGTGGGTGGTCGGGTCGTCGTTCTTGATCTCGACGTTCTGTCCGGTCATCACGCCCAAGACGTGCGGATGGTAGCGGCAACCTTCCTGATTGATGACCACCGACTCTTTCGGAACGTCAAAGGTGCGGTCGCCCAGTCCTTCTTTTACATAGACGAAAACGTTGGCCAGCTTGCCGCCATCGGCCACGATGTTTTCCGACTGGTTGGCGCCCTTGCAGGCAGCGTCCTGGCTCATGTCGATCTTGGCGGCCTTCGGTGCAGCGCCGTCCAGTTTCACACTGCCGCTGACTGTGGCAGCGGTTGCCGGATCAATCGGGGCTGACGCCGGCGCGGGTTTCGATTCCGAGGTAGGAGAGGAGGTCTGCTCTTCGTTGGTGTTTTCTTTCTTGCCACATCCTGCGAGCATCCACAGGCCAAGAATGCAGAGGCTGAACATTGCCAGCCAGGTTTTCATCCGGTTCATGATTTCGCCCTTTCGTATTGGTTAATAGTGACTAAAAATTTTTGATCTCTTTTGTACGGCCAACATTCTAGCGCGATCCGCGTCCGCCTGCGGCAATTCCCTGCCCTAGCTGGGCCTGGCGTTGCCGAGTTGGAGTCTTCACCGTCGCGCTGCTTCGACCCATTGCCGAAGAAACGCGACGCTGCTCTTCCGGCGTCAACTGCATGATGTAGTCGATCAGCAGCTTGCTGTGGTCCTGGTCGTAGCCCTGGAACGACGGCGGCGTCGGCCCGGAGAACACCCAATGTTCGCCTTCGCGGCGGAACAATCCTGAAGGCATCGCGGTTCCCGGACTGATGGCCTGCGGATCGATGATCCAGCGCTCAGCCCAATCCGGCTTCAGACGTTCCTTGGCCAGCAGGAAGTTGGGCGCGGTAGCGTTCTTGTCGTGGTTCGCGTCCCCGGTGGCATGGCACTTCAGGCACGGCGCAGCGGTGCTCGAGAACAGGCTGCGCGCCATGTCGTTCTCTTTCGTGGTCAACACCGGCACGGTTTCCGGAATGTAAGGCAACGGTTGCTGCGACAACGCCTCGAAGAATCGCACCAGCTTGCGCTGTTCGTTTTCCGAGAACGAGAAGGTTGGCATGCGCACTTTCAAATATGGACGCACCCCGTTGCGATTGTTGTCACCAGTCGTCAGCGAAGGATTCGACAGGAAACGCCGCAACCATTCGGGATCGACACGCGCGCCCTCGGTGAGCAGCTTCGGCGGCAATTGCTCCTGCACGTCCTGATACTGCGGCATCCCCATCAGAATGGTCTTCTGCCCCGGAATAAACTGATGGCAGCCCATGCAGTTGTATTTCTTTACGATCCACCAGCCTTCCTGAATATCGCGCCGGGCGTCGGGTGGTTTGTACTGATAGCTGGCGGGTAACGAAGTCTCTTGGCTGCCCAGCAGGAAAGTTGTGATCGCCTGAATCTGCTCTTTATCCAGATGCAGGTTAGGCATGCGCAACTTTTCTTCTTCCGTCTTGATCTTGTTTGCGTCGAACACATTGGGCTCGGCGAGTTTGTGCTCGAAGAATCCTTTGTGGTCGTACCACTCGCCCGTAGCTGGGCCTCCGGGTAAGCGTTGCAGGTCTTCCGGATCTTTAATCGGCTCGGCGCCTTTGCCGCCGCGTTGTGCGATTTCGGTGAACAGCGCGAAGTCGAGACGCTCGATAGGTTTACTGCCTTCGACGGTGAGATCGGTCCCGATGCGTCCTTCTGTTTCGAAGCCGGAGATCTCGTGGCACCCGGCACAGCCGAAGTGACGCACCCACTTTTCGCCCTCTGCCTTCAGCTTCGGATCTTCCATGAACGAAGCGTCGGCGTAAACCGAGGGCTCCTGCTTCTTCTGTGAAATTAGATACGACGCCACATCCTGCGCGTCCTCCGGACTTAGCCGCAGGCTGGGCATCACTGTCATGTTCTGTACTTGCAGTTCATGGCCGTCGTTGGGGCACTGGCTGTGCTGCAAGTCGAACTGGTACGGCAGGCCCTTCTTCGCGTAATCCTCGGGACCGATGTCTTTCTTCTCCAGTGGGCAATACGGCCGCGTGCGCTCGCGCGCGTTATGCACCCAGCGCACCAGGTAGTCGTAATTGTCCTTTTCACCCACCCGCGTGAGATTTGCCGCGAAAGTGCCGCCCAGCGTCTGGCTGCCTTCGCCGATCGAATGGCACGCCAGGCATCCGCGGGTCTCGAAAAGTTCCTTGCCGTGGTCGGCGTTGCCGGGATTTCGCTTGGGCAAACTATCCGTAAACGCCGTCTGCCAGATATAGGCCGAGATCGATTTGATCTGCTGATCGTTCAGCCGGAAATTCGGCATCTTGGTGTTGGGACGGAAGTCCGTTGGCTTCTTCAACCAAACCGGAATCCAGTTGCGATTCAGCTTGAGCCGGACATCTTTCAAATTCGGCCCAACTTTTTTCATGTCCTCCATCAGGCTGTGCGACTGATAGTCGAGCTGCTTGATCCGTCCATCGAGCTTGCTGTTGGCGACTCTTAGAGCAACTGCCTTGGCATTGAACTCATTCGCTGCTTCATTGCTGGAAGCGCTGTCCGCTTGCTTCATCAGGTAGGCGGCCTGTTTGAGGTTGTCTCTCTTCTGTCCTTCGGACTGCTTGATCTGCTGGCTGACCGTGTTCATGTCTTCCGGTTCGCGGTCGTAGCCTTCGTAGCGGTGGCACCCCATGCAGCCGCGCTGGCGATAAAGATCTTTGCCCTCATTGATGACGTTCCACTGAACGTCGTTGCTCGCCAGCACCATGTCGGCAGCGTGGCAATTCTGGCATCCCGCTTCGACGTTGGCCTTCGGGTAGAGGGGCCACAGCCAGTGCTCGTAGTCGCCGTGCGCCTTCACCATGCTGGTAGTGGCGCGGCCGTTGCCCTGGTGGCAGGTGGAGCATCCGAAAGTTTCCGGATCGTGCAGCTTCAACAGCTCCGGCTCGGGATGGCTGACGAAGGCGCGCGAGTATTCGTCCGCCTTCTTGCCCTTCAGCCGCATGGCGGCTTCGGTGATACGCACCGGCTCGCGCGCGCCCATGTGGCAAGACTCGCAACGGTCCACGATGTTGGCCGCCGGAATGTTGATCTGAATGATCGAGGGATCAAGCTCGGCGGTCTTCTTGCGCAGCCCTTCAATCTGCTCCGGCTTCAGATCGACCATGTGGTCGGTGAGATACGCGCTCAACGCGGTAGCAGCATCGCTGGCAGGTTTCAGCACCTCGCCAAGTTGGGCGCTGAGTACGGTGCGCTGCGCTTTGAGGTCGTTGTACTTCGCCTCTAACTGATGAAAGTCAAGCTTTTCGCGATGGCCATCGGGAAATTCAACCGTGGCCGGCTCGGCTTTAAATTCGTCTATGGATTTCTGCTTGCTCTTCTTCCCTGAGGCGCTGGTGTCGGTCTCGAGCTTGTAGGTGAGCGAATTGACGTAGGCGCGGCGATCGGTGAATACGTTCTGAACGGCAAGAATCTGCGCGCTGAGGTTGGTAATCTGCTTCTGAATTTCTTCGCGCTTTGAACGGGCTGCGGCATCGGCATCCTTAGCCGTCTGTGCCAGCTTTTGATAGTCGGGACTCTGCTCGATGTCCTTCTCGGATTGCGCCGAACTCGACTTCGCAGTTTTTAGGAAAGCGACGTAGCGGTCTTTCCACTCGTGCTGGAAAGCCTTCCACGGACGTTGCCCGACTCCCTCGTCCCATAGCGCCCAAAACAGGGTCGCGATCAAAAGAATGACCGAGACGACGTAGTACGTCGCATAGGACTTCGTAACTACGGGATCATGATCGGGGATTGGTTGTTCCGGCACCGAATCCTCCTAGGAGTCGTTGATCTTTCTCTGCAAGTCGTTGGTCGTTCGTCGTTGGCAAAATCCCAGGTCTTGAGGTCTTTGGTTGGCCAATGACCAATGACCAATGACCAACGACGGTTTTCAAACGTTGAACCACGGCGTGATCCACACATATTTAATGTTGAATGCCAGCCGCAACATCATCTTCAATGGCAGCGCGATCATGGTGAGCATGAAGATCATCATGGTCGAGTACTGCAACAAACTCATGCGCTTGTAGTCTTTCGGGTTGTATCTGCGGAAAAAGGCGTGTACCGCCAGTCCCCCGATCGCGTAGTAGCCCCCGACTACAACCGCGCCGAAAATGATTTTTGCCCAGTTGGAAACAATGCCGAAAAGATCCGGCAAGTCGCGGTTCACTTCATAGATCAGGCGATTGTGGTCCCATGTCTGCCCCGGCCAGAACCACTGCCAGCCTGGGCCGCGGATGAACGTTCCGATAATGATCATGGCAACCCACAGCACCATGAACCCGAAGAGAAATGTGCCGATCGAAAACTTGCGCTGCTTCCAGGTGTAATAGCCGCTGCCCAGCGGATTGGTGTCGATGTACGGAATCACCATCAAGCCGACAATGATCAGCGTGGGCATCACCACGCCCGCAATCCACGGATCGAAGTAGACGAGCATCTCCTGCAATCCCAGGAAGTACCAGGGCGCCTTCGCCGGATTCATCGTCAAGTTGGGGTTCGCCGGCTCTTCCATCGGCGCATTCAGCGTGATCGACCAGACCATCAAAATAATGGTCACGATAATCGCCGCGAGAAATTCGACACGCAGCAGAAACGGCCAGACGTGAATTTCTTTCTGCCAGCCCGGACGGAATGGCCAGGTCTTGCGATGATGCGTCTTGGCCAGCGCAGGATCGGCCTCGAGCTTGGTAATCAACTCGTCGTTGTCCTTCGCCTGCTTCCACGCGAGCCAGCAATAGAAAGCGAGCAGCGGAATCAACCCGACGATAGGGACGTTGTCAGGGGTGGACGCGATATCCCAAAGTTGTCGCCAATCCATAAGAGCTCCGAAACCTTACTGCGTCGTTGGTCGTTGGTCGCTGGCCAACGACCAACAGCCAACCGACCAACGACTATTTCTTCTTGTCCGCCTCAGCTTCCAGCATCACCGCCGCCGGGCCGGAGATGCCTCCGTCTTTTCGCACGCGCCAGAAGTGCACGATCATGAAAATCGACGCCACAATTGGAATGCCGATGCAGTGCCAGATGTAGGACCTCAGCAGCGCATTGGCATCGACGATCGATCCGCCCAGCAATCCGAATCGCACGTCGTTATACGGAGTCATGCCAAGGAGTTTGCCGAACGGGCCCTCACTTCCCAGGCCCGGCGTGGCGCGCGCCATGTTCGTGCCCACCGTGACTGCCCAGAATCCAAGCTGATCGTCGGGAAGAAGATATCCGGTAAACGACAGCAACAGCGTCAGCACCAGCAGGATTACGCCCACGTTCCAGTTGAACTCGCGCGGCTTTTTATATGAGCCGGTGAGAAACACACGGAACATATGCAGCCATACCGCGATCACCATCAAGTGAGCGGCCCAGCGGTGCATGTTGCGAAGAATCTTTCCAAACGGAACATCGTGCTCGAGGTAGAGCACATCGCGGAATGCCTGAACTTTGCTGGGATGGTAATAAAACATCAACAGGACGCCGGTAAACGTCAGCACCATGAACAGATAAAAAGTAATTCCGCCCATGCCCCAGGTGTAGCTGTAGCGCACGGCGTCGCGATTGATCTTCGCCGGATGCAAATGCAGAAACACGTTGGAAAGCACGCCCAGCGCCCGGTTGCGCGGAGTGTCGTCGTGCTTGTGGCGGAAGATGGAAGTGTAGACCTGGGTCTTGGTCGGATCTTTGAGGCCCTCGATCTGCTCTTTGGCTTTCGCCGGCATATCGGTCTTGATGGACTCAACATCTTCCTTGATGCCGGCCTTTACCTTGACCAGCAAGCTGACCTTGTCGCCGTTCGCGCCGTTTTTGTTTTCTTCAGCCATTTTTTCCTCTTAAAGCTCGTGCCACTCCCGGAGACGTAGCAGAGCTACGTCTCTACAAATATCTCCTCGCGTAGAGACGTAGCTCCGCTACGTCTCGGCACGACCACTAACTCCGCAAGAACGACCCATCATCGTTGAACTGACTTGGCTGGCCCTTCGGCCACTGATACAACTTCGCAACATCCACCAAAATCTGCCCATCCGGCGAAAGCTCCACATGCGCGCGATCCATCGGACGCGGCGCCGGGCCTTCAAAATTCACGCCCTCGCTGTCATACCCCGACCCGTGGCAAGGACACTTGAACTTGTTTTCGCTGGGCTTCCAGTCTGGAGTGCAGCCAAGGTGGGTGCAGCGCGCATAAATCACAAACAGCCGGTCCGGCGTCCGGTCTACCCAGATGCGGTATTTCTGCTGCCACTTGGTGTCGACGCCAAGTCCGTACTCTTCGGGATATCCGATCTTGAAGCTGGTGGCAGGCTCAAACAAAGTTCGCGGAAGGAAGAAACGGAAGAATGCCAGAAACCACGCGGTAAGAAACGCGCCAACTACAGCCCACACAAAACGCCGTCGTTGTTGATTGGCGGGACTGTCGTCTGGCCCGGTCGCCGCGATGCCACCCGCGCGCGCCGCTTTCGAAGTTCCCACGGCAGGCGTACCGACGTAGCTGGTAGATACTCCGCCCCGTGCAACTGAAGTACCCTGCGGGACAGTTGCCGCGGGCGCAGCAGGCCGGGCGACGGCCGCAGCTACAGGTGCAGCAGTGGCGGCAACCGTTGCCACTGGCGCCGGTGTTGAAACATAAGGTTCGCCGAGCAGAGCGCTGGCTTCGGCGTCATTCAAGATCGGGAGACTGTTCCGCTTGCGCCGCGCGTTCTCGGCCGCGATGGTGGACTTGCTCCACTTCTTCCCCGCCTCGACCATCTTCTGAACTTCAGCGCTGACGGTGGTACTGGCTGCGACAACCGGAGGTGCTGCGACTGGTGCTGCCGGAACTGGGGCCGCTGCCTCAGGCGTGGCTGGTACGGCCGCCGCCGGCGGCGGAGTGCCACCTTCCGTTTCCCACCACATCGGCTGTCCGGCTTTAAGAGCTTCGATGTCCGCCTCAGAAAGCAGCGGCAGATTGGAGCGCTTGCGGTAAGCCTGTTCGGCGGCAATTACAGAAGGGTTCAGCGCAATGCGCGGCCAAGCGGGAAGACGGCCTCGGACGCCTTTGGCCGGGTTGTTCTCGTCTGCCATCCGTCCTGCTCCTTTTCGGTTGGAATGCTGCTCAGTCCGCCGCTACCAGATACTCAGCACTCCTTGGGCCCGTTTGCTCGGCGCCGAGAGCCGTCAAAACCAGGTCCGCCAGCGCCGTAATAAATGTTGGTGAATCGTTCAATCCCGAAGTCATTTCAAAACGCTGAATACCCAGCGCCAGGGCTTCTTCCCGCGCCTCATGATCGATCTCGCCCAGCGTCTCCACGTGATCAGAAACAAACGCTATGGGAACAACGCAAACTTCGCGAACTTTTTCCGCCGCCAGATCGCGCAGAGTCGTATGCAGCGAAGGCCGCAGCCATTTGCTGGCCCCGACTTTGCTCTGGTAACAGAGCCGATGCCGGTTGCGCCATCCCCCACGCTGCATCACCAGTCGCACCGTCTCTTCGATATGTCGCTGATAGGGATCGCCCTTTTCGATCACGGATACCGGAACGCTGTGGGCGCTAAAAACCAACTCAGGCTGCGAGGGATTCGGAAAACGCGCAAGCGCCTCTTCGATCTTCTCGGCGACAGCATCCAGATAGATCTCGTGCCGATAGAACGCATCGACCGTGTGGACCGGAATGTCCTCGTGGAAGTGCTTATTCCACTCGTTCAGGCTGCTACCGGTTGTGGTACTCGAATGCTGTGGATAAAGCGGCAGCAATACCACTTCGTCGCACCCGGCGGCTCGCAGCTGCTCAACCGCCTCCGCCGTAAACGGATGCCAATACCGCATTGCCACAAAGCAATGCGCGTCCACCCCCATGTCGCGCAGCCGGAATTGCAGCGCCCGGGCCTGCTGCTCGGTGAAGCGGCGAATGGGCGAACCTCCGCCGATAACCGAATAATGATGGCGCACCTTGCTGGCGCGCGTAGTCGAGATCAATTTGGCCAGAGGACGGCGACCGAGGCGGGCAAAAGGAAAGTCAATAATGTCGGGGTCGCAGAACAAATTAAAGAGGAATGGCTCAATGGAATCAAGCGTGTCGGGGCCCCCGAGCTGAAAAAGAATTACGCCTGCACGCCGTGTTGTCGTCGCCATCCCCCGGGTTCCTTAAAGCGAACGAATGTTACTCAACAT
>DATBAT010000317.1:0-3407 GCA_036271375.1 Terriglobales bacterium | reverse complement strand
GATCGAGCGTGCTGACGCTGGGGATGCGAAGCAAATCTTTAAGCTCATTCAAAAAGCGCTGCTGATTCTGACGGGCGTAATCAACTGCCGGGGAAGCCATAACTGTGACCTTTCTCGTCTAAAACAAAATCCTAGGTTCTGCGCCGAAACCGATCCAGTATACCGAAAGCCGATTCTGGAGAGATTTCCCCAAAGTACTTTCAACCACCACCAAGGACATGAAGGTCCACGAAGGAAATCCGAGATTACGCGTACGCCATCTTCGATCGCCGCCCTAGATAAGCTGCCGCTAGCAACACTCCGGTAAATAGCAAATACATGCCAGGCAGCGCGCTGTTTGCGGACGTCCCGATAAAGTCCGCGCCCGGCACATGATTTGCCGGCCCGATGTACCACCAAACCGTGTACAGTGCCTCGAAGGCTTTGCGGCCACCGCTCCATGCGCCAAGCGCTAATGCCAAAGTCGGAATGAAGAGGCAGGCCGTCCCCCATGCCGCCAATCCTTCGGAATCGCCGGCCAGCAGCAAACGGATTTCCAAGCCTCCACCAGTCAGCGCGGCGACGAGCACGCCGGCCGTCCAAGCCGCGGGGAGTTGGCGCGCCAGCGCGTGGTCGGAGGAGAACAGAAGAGATTGAGTGGAGTATCGAGCTTCACGCGCGCCCATCTGCGACCACAGAAGTATCGGCCAAAGCCATGCCGCGAGAATCACTCCTCCTCGCGAGGCGCTTAGCGGAGACGCCAGGCAGGCGATGAACAATCCCACAGCCACCATGTACCACCACCAGCGCTGGCCTTTCAGCATAAGACGCAATTCGGAAACGACGAGCTGCACAAAACGTGCGTGCGATCCCGTACCGGTTTTCGTCAGAGGGGTCAGTTGTCCGGATGAAATGGCAATGGGAAGTGATGCCGGGATGGCGGCGTCCTGAATCACGGAAGGCTTCTTCTTAATTTTTAGCTGCCAACTTCGTGCCGGATCAAATCGATTAAAGAACAGAGATGCTAGCAGAGCGATGGCGCCAGCAATCATGAGCCACATCATCCGGCTCAGGACCATTGCTTGATTCCAGTGCAATCCGGTAAAAAGAAATGTCTTGGTCGCATGCGCCCCCGGGCCCGAGCCGAGAGACGATCCGCCTTTGTATTCGGGATCGATACCACGCACGATGGTTTGCATTTGCCCGGTGATGGATGCGATTCCGTTGAAATCACGGAAGTAGGCGCTAGTCGGCAGCGGACGGTTCGCGCTGAGGACCGGCGTCCCCAGCATGAGAAGCGATATCCAGACAAAAAAGTAAACGACGTTGCCCACGCCGCCGCGCAATCCGGGAATAGTTTCGAACAAAACTGCCAACGCAGCCGTGAGCGCCAGAGCTGGCAGACTGAATGCGACGATCGGCGACAGCAATGCGAACAGATCGACATGGCGACTCTCCGCCCGCAAGAGCTGCATGGCGAGCGCTGCCAATACGAGGACGAAAACCATGGTCGCCAGAACCGAAAAATTACTGATCATTTTGGCGAACGTATAGAAGGGCTTGCTCATCGGGGTCGCAGCGAGAATCTGTCCGACCCGCGTTTCCTGGTCACGCTGGATCGTATTCTTCACCACATAAAATCCGATGAGCGTCAGAAACGCGGTGATGACGAGGGCCATTTCGCAGCCCATCCAGGCGGAGTTATACACTCCGCGGTAATCCTCGAGCTTGTAGGTGAGTTGTCCCCGATACACCGTGTATGCAAGGTAAAGCGTGAGCGCCATCGCCAATAGAAAACTGTATCGTCGCGTGCGTTCGAGGAAATCGGCTTTGCCCATGTGATACAGAATGCGCAGGGACTTCATGCCGCAACTCCGGCGCGATGATTCGACAGGCAGTAGAGGTAAGCATCTTCGAGCGTAGGCGCAATCGGCTGAGCGCCATTCGGAGGATCGCCACCCAGAACGCGCACATGAATGCCATCACTGCGCCGCACCGTGCTGCTGATTAAATATTTTTGCTTGACCGCATTCAGATCGGCGCTAGGCACCACCCATTCCCAAACTTTCCCTTCCACCTGGCGCAAGAGTTCCTCGGGCGTAGCGTGCGCGACCAGCGTGCCTTTGGAGATGAGTGCAATGTCGGTTGCGGTAGCTTCGACATCAGAAACAATATGCGTGGAGAGAATCACAATCCGTTCGCCGGAAAGATCGGATAGCAGATTGCGAAATCGCACGCGCTCTTCCGGATCAAGCCCGGCGGTCGGCTCGTCAACGATCAGCAACTGCGGATCGTTGAGCAGCGCTTGTGCGATACCTACGCGCTGTTTCATCCCGCCGGAAAAGCCTCCCAAAGGCCGCTTGCGGACATCGGTAAGATTGACGAGATTGAGAAGTTCGTCGATACGACGGCGCGAGGTGGCGGGGTCGAGCCCTTTCACTGCCGCCAGATATTCAAGAAATTCCAGCGGGCTGAGATTTGGATAGACCCCGAAGTCCTGTGGCAGAAATCCCAGTACTTGCCTTAGAGCGTTGGGATCGGCGGCGAGGTCGGTGCCGTTCCAGATCACTTTGCCCTCAGTGGCGCGAGTGATGGTCGCGAGAATGCTCATCAGCGTAGTCTTGCCGGCGCCATTGGGTCCGAGCAATCCCAAGATGCCGGTACCGAGCTCGAGACTAAATGCGCGAAGCGCCCAGACGTCAGCACGATATCGTTTACTCACATTGTCGATGACTAATTTCACATTCCTCCACTTACGTTAGGAAAAGCCGTCCAGCAGATGACAATAACGAATAACACTGAACCAAAGTTCCAGGGAAGGCTTCACTCACGAACGATTCGATTCACGCAGGGTATGGAATCGATTCGGAGAAAACGCCGCGAGATCGTAATCAGGCTTGGCGCCGGCCACCAACTGGCTCATGACCTGAGCGGTGATCGGCGTTAGCAAGATCCCATCACGAAAATGCCCAGCAGCCACGAAGTAGCCGGGAGTTGAAGTCTCGCCAAGGAAGGGCAGTTCGTCGGGAGTTCCAGGCCGCAATCCGGCCCACAATTCGTGCCGACGCGCCTGTGCCAGACCTGGAACTAAGCGGACAGCTGCATCGTGCAGGCGCTGAATGGTGTCGGCATCCACACGTTTGTCATATCCGGCGAGTTCGAGAGTAGAGCCGATCACGAGTCGTCCATCGCTGCGTGGAACCAGATAAACTTCCGGGGCTCGCACCACATGCCGTATGTTGGGGCCACCAATGACCGAAAGCATTTGTCCTTTCACCGGACGAGCAGGGAACTGATGCGGCCCGATTTGCCCGGCCCATGCGCCACCGCAATTCACGACGATTGGTGCGTGATAAGTGGTCTTGTCGGTAGAGACGCCGATGGCTCGTCCATCGGAAACAATTATTTGCGTCACCGTTGTGCCTGAC
>DATBAT010000316.1:0-5271 GCA_036271375.1 Terriglobales bacterium | reverse complement strand
CTCAATCCAAATCGCGCGGCATAGGCGTTCTGCCGGTCGCTGAAGAACGCAGAAGAGAATGGATCCTTCCAGCCGATGCGATTCCAATAGTCGACATGCTCGCTGAGCACGATAGCAGTGCTCCCGGAAACGGGCTGCTCTTGGTCCAGTTCGCGCAACAGCGCATCTGCCGGCGGACAACTGGAACAGCCCTCGGAGGTGAACAGCTCGACCAGCACGGGAGTGCGGGAACCAAGGTCAGGCGGCGGCGTGGCCGCCTTGGAGCTCACCCAAACTACGGCTACAGCAAACAAAACACTGAAGATATATCTCATACTGCTGGTTTCCCCAAGCAAGTGGATTTCCCACCCGCCCGGAAGTTACATCGATTATGGCCGCAAAGTCATTTCGTCGGTGGTCGCCTTCTTCACGGCATCCGGCGAGTAAGCCAGCGGAAAGTACTGCCCCTCGGTCCAAAGCGGCAGCAGATCGGAATAGTGCTTGCTGCCGGGCTGCCCGCTCTGCCCCGGGGTATTGACTGCCATCGATTTATCCCAATCGCTAAGATCGAGAATCTCGCGGTAGCTTGCGCCCGAGTTCTGGCTGAAGGTGTTCGCTTCATATCCCGTCGCGTCGACGGTTTCTTCGTCGCCCGGACGTGGAACAGGTCCGAGATCGAATACTGCCTCCGCTCCGTCAGCCTGATCCAGTGAGTGCCGGAACTTCATCTTATGCATTGCGCCCCATGACCACTTGCTTGGATCCGAGGCTTGCAGACCAACCAACCGCGTCGCAGCGGTCTTTAGCGTAGTGCGCAACAGCTGATTTCTCTGTTCATCACGATTCTCGCCGAAATGTTCAGCCTCCGGGTGCGACAAATGGTCCACGATCTGATTCAGTTCGAGTTCGCCTGCCGCCGCCTTCACATTTTCAGGCACAACTTTTTCGGTAACCGCCTTAGCCAATTCCTGCGACCACACCTCATACAACGCGCCCGCTGCCGAGTCACGCGTTACCTTGCAATCCCAGTTCAGCAGGAGCTGTTCATCCGCATCTGGCACGTTGCCAACGGCCGTGCGCAACAGCCCTATCAATTCCCGCGCGGGAATCGACAGCACATCATTTTGCAGGTTCTGCATGTCCTCGATCGTGAGCGAACCCTTCGCCGCATGGTCGAGCACTTCCTTGATCCGCCGCACCCGGTAAACCGAATACCACTCAAACCCCACGTTGTAGGGATACCCATCCGGAATCATCTTGTTGTTGGCGGTCGCAACGTAGCCTGCCGCCGGATTAAAGGAATGCGGCAGCTCTGCGGTTGGCACAAATCCCGTCCACTCATAGCCGCCGGTGCCGGGCACGGGCAACAGGCCGGTCCACTTACGAATTGGTTCCAGGCCCGTGGAGTGCTCGCCGATATTGCCGGCGCGGTCGGCGTAGACAATGTTTTCTGAAGGGACTTTCCAGCGCGGCATCGCCGCTTCGAAGTCGTCCCAGTTCTTAGCACGATCCACTGCCAAAGATCCCAGGTAGCCGGCGGTTCCCGGCTCGGAACCTACCCAGTGCAACACCAGCGCGCGGTTGCCATCCTGCCAAAGCACTGGTCCATGTTGCGTGAACTTCAAATCGACGCTAACGTCCGGCTCGCCACGAACCGCGAAAGTTTCCTTCACCACTTCCATCGTCTTCCACCCGCCGATGGCCTTGTATTGCAACGGATTCTCCGGGTTTAACTCTTCGATGTATGAATCCTGCTGATCGAGCCCGAAGATGGTGAACCCCCATGCGATGTTCTGATTGTGTCCGAGCGCTACGCCGGGAAGGCCGGGTTCGCCCGCGCCGATGACGTCCCATCCGGGCGCGACCAGATGCACCATGTAGCGCAGAGAGGGTTCGGCGATCACGCGGTGGGGATCGTTCGCCAATAACGGCTTGCCGCTCTTGGTCAGTGCCCCGGAGATCGTCCAGTCGTTGCTGCCTTCCAGCGCCTTGCGCGGAAACTCAATCCGGGTATCGCTTCCTACCAGCCCAGTTAGCGCACGCGTGGAAAGGCCGGTAAAATCCGCGCCCGGCGCTGGGTCCAGCTTCACTGGAGGATCGAAATCAGCAAGTGCTGTGGCCTTGTCCGCGCCGATTGCCGCCACGATCTCAGCATGTCGCAATTCGCTGAACACATTTCCGGTCATCGCAAACGCGGCCATCCGGTTCAGGCAATCTTGCGGCTTCCAAGGCTCAGGCTTGAATCCCGCTATTTGAAATTCGACCGGCAATCCGGTCTTAGTGCGTTCGGCAATGTAGGCGTTGATGCCGCCGGTGAACGCCTCCAGAATTTCCTGCGTGTCCGGAGAGTAACTTTTGTATTCCGCTTTCATGTCGCCGCGATAGCGCAGCAACCGCGCGTACTGGTCGCGCCCCAAAGCTTGCGGTCCCAGAACTTCTGACAACCGCCCCTGGCCTGTCCGCTTCCACAGTTCCATCTGAAACAAGCGGTCCTGAGCTACGACATATCCTTGCGCAAAAAACAGATCATGTTGATTCTGGGCGTAGATGTGGGCCACTCCCCAGCGGTCGCGTCGTACTTTGACTGGCTTCTCCAGTCCGGGAGCCTTAACTGTTCCGTCGATCACGGAAACCGCAGCCTTGGCGCGGTCAGCGAGGGGAGCATTCTGGGCAGCCGCGAGGCTTGCCATGAGAATAAAAAAGAAGAAAGAGCGCTTCATGAGCAAGCAGTATACGCGGCACAAAACACGGGGTAGACGCCCGGCTTGTTGGCATCCGCCAGACGTTGCAGAGCAACGTCTCTACGGGAAGGCGGTTAAGTTGCGGAAATTCGGGGCGGGGGTCTCTTCTATAATCGAATTACCGCCCCGCAGCATCTATATACCTTCATGGATTTCAAGCTAGTCAGCGACTACCAGCCACGCGGCGATCAGGGCACAGCCATCCAGTCACTGGTGCGCGGGCTACACGACCAGGAGCAGCACCAAGTCCTGCTCGGCGTCACCGGCTCAGGCAAGACTTTCACCATGGCCAAGGTGATCGAGTCACTGAACCGCCCGGCGCTGATCATGGCCCACAACAAAACGCTTGCCGCGCAGCTCTACCACGAGTTCAAGAATTTCTTCCCGCACAACGCGGTCGAATATTTCGTGTCGTATTACGACTACTACCAGCCCGAGGCCTACGTCCCTGCCGCCGACCTTTACATCGAGAAAGAGTCGACCGTCAACGACGAACTGGACAAACTCCGCCTCTCGGCGACGCGGTCGTTGTTCGAGCGCCGTGATGTGCTCATCGTATCGTCGGTAAGCTGCATCTACGGCTTGGGATCGCCCGAAGCCTACTACGGCATGTTGTTGTTCCTCGAAAAGGGACAGAAGATCAAGCGCGAGGACATCACGCGCAAGCTGGTGGACATTCTCTACGAGCGCACCGACGGCGACTTCCGGCGCGGAACGTTCCGCGTGCGCGGCGACGTCATCGAAATTTTCCCGACTTACGATGACATGGCTTACCGCATCGAGCTCTGGGGAGATCAGGTTGAATCGCTTTCGCAGATCGACCCCCTCTTCGGCACGGTGAAACAGAAATACGCGCGCCTGCCGATTTATCCCAAGACGCACTACGTGATGAAGCCGGAGACTCGCATCAACGCAGTGCAGACCATCAAAGAAGAACTGGCGTGGTGGGAAAAAGAACTGGAAAATCAGGGACGCCTGGTCGAGTCGCAGCGCGTGCATCAGCGCACCATGTACGACCTCGAAATGATCAAGGCCATGGGATTCTGCCATGGCATCGAAAACTATTCGCGGCACTTCACCGGACGCCTGCCCGGCGAGCCGCCGCCGACGCTGCTCGATTATTTCCCGCGCGACTACTTGATGTTCATCGACGAGTCGCACCAGACGGTGCCGCAGTTGCACGGTATGCATCCCGGCGACCGCGCGCGGAAAGAAAATCTAGTCGAGTACGGGTTCCGTCTGCCGTCGGCCCTGGACAACCGTCCCCTAACCTTCGAAGAGTTCGAACATCGCGCCAACCAACTCGTCTACGTATCGGCGACGCCCGGCCCTTACGAACTGACAAAGGCGGCGGGAGTGGTTGTCGAACAGATCATTCGGCCGACGGGGTTGATCGATCCGCCGGTAGAAATCCGTCCGGTCAAAGGCCAGATCGACGATCTGCTGCACGAGATTCGCGACCGCGTGTCACGCCATGAGCGGGTTCTGGTGACCACGTTGACCAAGCGCATGTCGGAAGACTTGGCGGAGTACTACGCCGAAGTAGGAGTAAAAGTCCGCTACCTGCATTCCGAAATCGAAACCCTCGAGCGCGTAAAAATCCTGCGCGATCTGCGCAAGGGCGAGTACGACGTGCTCATCGGGATCAACCTGCTCCGTGAAGGACTCGACCTGCCGGAAGTCTCGTTGGTCGCCATCCTCGACGCGGATAAAGAAGGCTTCCTGCGCTCCGCCGGTTCGCTGATCCAAACCATCGGACGCTGCGCCCGCAACCTCAACGGACGCGCCGTCCTCTACGCTGACCGCATGACCGATTCGATGAAAAAGGCCATCGACGAAACCGACCGCCGCCGCGCCATTCAGGCCGCCTACAACGTCGAGAACAACATCACGCCAGAGTCCATCATCCGTCCGCTCGACATGACGCTCGCCAGAGTCATCGAAGCCGATTACGCCGATGTAGCCATCGACGAACTAGGCGACACGCCGGACGTTAAGTCGCAAGGCGAACTCGACGCCTACATCGCCAAGCTCGAAGGCGACATGAGGGAGTCGGCCAAGCGATTTGAGTTTGAGAAGGCCGCGAAGCTCAGGGACACGATTAAGGAGTTGAGGACGAAGGAGTTTTTGTTTGCGTAAAAGTGTGCAATCACGAATTCTCAAAATCTGGGAAGTATTGCTTTAAGCGCTCTACGGTGGAGCGCCATTTGGGAGTGGTGGGCTTACATGCGGTGTTCTGATTGCCAAAAAGACCAATTTCGTTTACAGCGTGTTCTAGGGTGACCGTCTGCAACCATTTGACTCCGACAAAATACTCGCAGCGATCAAGATCACCGATGAATTCACGGTGATAGGGTCCTTCCCTCAAGATTTTCATTGCCGCGACGCGGCCCTCGGAAGTTTCTAAGTCGAAAGATGCAGCTGGTTGAGAATGTCCTGTAATGTGCCCAACTCCGACAAATCCGTAGCCCGGTGCCTTCACCCAAATTCTGTCCCCGGGGTTCAGAAGTTTAAGCGTGTTGCTATACCACGGTCCCCCGCCCGCCGAAAT
>DATBAT010000315.1:0-5774 GCA_036271375.1 Terriglobales bacterium | reverse complement strand
ATATCGAATACGCGGCGTCTTTGCTGGTTTGCCCCGGAGTCGAATTGGCTGTCGCGTAGGGTCCGCGCCAACCGCCGGGGAAAGCAGATTCCTCCGCGCGATAAAGCCGCGCCTCGGAATGACAAGGGTTCGATGACAGGGTTTCAATCCCGGGGTTTCAATCACAAGGTTTCAATCACAAGGGTTCATCGTCGGGTTATGGTTCTTTAAATTATGGTTCCTTGACTCCCACTCCATTCCCTCACATAATAAAAGGTTCTCTATTCATCGCGGACGAGACAAGGAGTTTTCTTTGGCGTCGACTGCAAGCTCTGCACATGCTGCCACCAAACCCGGAGTCGCCCCTCTACGCGCAGGCAAGGGCACATCTTTTCTGCTCCGCCGCCTGCATTCGCTGAGCGGCATCGTCCCTATCGGGCTGTTTCTGGTTGAGCACTTCATCTCCAATGCTTTTGCTACCAACGGTCCCGAAGCCTACACCCAGCAAGTAAAGCTACTGAGCAGCTTTCCCTTCGTGGTGGGGCTTGAGCTGTTCGGCATCTGGCTGCCGATTCTTTATCACTCTTTCTACGGTTTCTACATCTGGTATCGCGGCGAAAGCAATGTCGCGGATTATCCGTGGGCCGGCAACTGGATGTACTCGCTCCAGCGCTGGACCGGCGCGATCACCTTCTGCTACATCGTCTGGCACACCTGGCATCTGCGCTTCAGCGGAGTTCATTTGCTGACGCATCCCGATGCGGCCTTCGGCAAGGTGCAGGCCGAGTTCATGCATACCTGGGCGGTTGCGTTCTATGCCGTCGGAATATTCTGCGCCTCGTGGCACTTCGCTTATGGGCTTTGGCTTTTCGCGGTGAAGTGGGGCATTACTACCGGCGACAAAGCGCGCCGCCGCTTCGGATATGTTTGCGTGCTTATCGGCCTGACCTTCATGGCGGTGGGCGCGGCCACGATGTATTCATTCCTGACCACTCCGCAACAGCCGTGGCATCCGGCGGGCGCGGAATCTTACGTCATGCAGTCCGGCAGCGGCCGCTAGAACAGGAAAAAACAGGAACCATGGCTTCGACTCCTAAGATCATCGTCGTGGGTGGTGGACTGGCGGGCCTCTCCGCCGTCATCAAGATCGCCGAAATGGGCGGACAGGTTGACCTATTCTCGATCGTCCCGGTGAAGCGTTCGCACTCGGTGTGTGCCCAGGGCGGCATCAATGCCGCGAAGAACCTCAAGGGCGAGGGGGACTCCACCTGGCAGCACTTTGACGATACCATTTACGGCGGCGACTTTTTAGCCAACCAGCCGCCGGTCAAGGCGATGTGCGATGCGGCCCCGAGCATCATCGACTTGCTCGACCGCATGGGCGTGCCTTTCAATCGCACGCCGGAAGGCCTTTTGGATTTTCGGCGCTTCGGCGGAACGCTGCATCATCGCACCGCATTCGCGGGCGCGACTACGGGACAGCAACTTCTCTACGCGCTCGACGAACAGGTACGGCGATTCGAAGCCGAAGGCAAAGTAAAGAAATTCGAATCCTGGGAATTCCTCTCGGCGGTGCTCGACAGCAATGGGGTTTGCCGTGGCATCTGCGCCATGAACCTGCGCTCGATGGAAGTGCAGACCTTCCCGGCGGACGCGATCATCATCGCGACCGGCGGCGTGGGCGCGATCTTCGGCAAGTCGACGAACTCGGTCGTCTGTACCGGCTCGGCGCAGTCGGCGCTTTATCAACAAGGATGTTTCTACGCCAACGGCGAATTCATTCAGGTCCACCCCACGTCGATTCCCGGCGAAGACAAGCTTCGCCTGATGTCGGAATCGGCCCGCGGTGAAGGTGGCCGCGTCTGGGTGCCGAAGACTCCCGGCGACAAGCGCGATCCGTTGTCGATTCCGCAGAGCGAACGCTGGTACTTCCTCGAGGAGTGGTACCCCAAGTACGGCAACCTGGTCCCGCGTGACGTTGCGACCCGCGCGATTTTCAAAGTCGTTTACGAGCACAATCTCGGTATCGACGGCAAGCCGATGGTCTATCTCGACCTGACGCACATCGACTCGGCGGTGCTCGACCGCAAGCTCGAAGGCATCCTCGAAATTTACGAGAAGTTTGTGGGCGACGATCCGCGCAAAGTGCCGATGAAGATTTTCCCCGGCATGCACTACACCATGGGCGGCCTGTGGGTCGATTTCAACCAGGCGACCAACGTTCCGGGAATCTTCGCGGCGGGCGAAGCCGAATATTCCTATCACGGCGCGAACCGCCTGGGCGCAAACTCGCTGGTGTCCTGCATCTTCGGCGGATTTCTTTCCGGCCCCAATGCTGTTCGCTACGCACGTAGCCTGGCCGCTGCACCGAGCAATGGTCATTTCGAAGCTGAGCAGAAACGCCAGGAGGCCATCAACATCGGCCTGATGAGTTCGAGCGGCACGGAGAATCCCTTCCGTATCTGGCGCGAGCTTGGCGAGTTGATGACCAAGGATTGCACGGTCATCCGTTACAACAAGAATCTGGTGCAGACGGACGCTAAGCTGGTGGAGTTGCTGGAGCGATTCCAGATGGTGAACCTGAGCGACCGTTCGCAGTGGGCAAATACCTCGATTGCGTTTACCCGCCAGCTTTACAACATGTTGCAATTGTCGCGGGTCATTGCACAGGGTGCGGCGTTGCGTGACGAGTCGCGCGGGGCGCACTATAAACCGGACTTCCCGGAGCGCGACGACAAGAATTTCCTGAAGACGACGAAGGCGTCGTTCGCACCCGATGCGGATGCGCCCAAGTTCGAATTCGAGCCGGTGGACATTTCCTTGCTTCCGCCGAGGCCGAGGAAGTATTGAGAAAATTACAACCGCAGAGGACGCGGGGGACGCAGAGTTTGAAGAGGAAAATCGAGATTGCTGCGAGGAAACTTTTTGGATAAGAAAACCTCAAGTTCCTCTGCGTACTCCGCGTCCTCTGCGGTTGTAATTAAGGCGTGCTTGGTGCTCTTAACCTTGACGGCAACCGCTTATGCCCGGCAAGGCCCATGCGGCGCCGAGCAAGCCAACAATGCCAAAGCCGAAGCGCCGACTTTGCATGATTGGGATTCGCTCAACAAGTCGTACACCGAATACAACAACTGCGATGACGGCCCGGTTGCGGCAGCGTACAGCCAGACCGTTGGCCGCATCCTGATCGACCATTGGGACACGTTGCCTCAACTCGACACGCTGGCAAAGGCTAACCCTGATTTCAGCGCCTTCGTTCTTAAGCACGTCGACAAGACGCTCAGTGCCGGGGACATAAAGCAAATTGCAGCAAACGCCAAGACGCGCTGCCCGCAAGGGCTAAGCGGTCTCTGCGATGATCTTAAGAAACAGGCTCATTAAGGGTGGCTATGGCTGAGAAAACCGTCCAATTCAAAATCAAGCGCCAGGAAACTCCTTCCGCCAAACCGCACTGGGAAGAGTTCGAACTCGAGTGGCATCCCGGAATGAACGTGATCTCTTCCATGATGGAGATCGCGCGCAATCCCGTCACCAAAGACGGCAAGACCACCACGCCGATCACCTACGACTCCAATTGCCTGGAAGAAATCTGCGGCTCCTGCGCCATGCTGATCAACGGACGCGCCCGCATGGCCTGCTCCGCGCTGGTCGACAACCTCGAAAAGCCCATCAAGCTGGAGCCGTTTTCCAAGTTTCCAGTGGTTCGCGATCTGGCTGTCGACCGCAGCGTGCTGTTCGAAAACCTGAAGGCGGTCAAAGCCTGGGTCCCCATCGATGGCACCTACGACCTTGGCTCAGGTCCGCGCATGACCATGGAACAGCAGGAGGCGGCGTATCCGCTTTCCAACTGCATTTCCTGCTGCTGCTGCATGGAAGTCTGCCCCCAGTTCAATGAGGACACCGGATTCGTGGGCGCCGCCACCATCGCTCAGGTAAACCTCTTTAACACCCACCCGACAGGCGAAGCCCTCAAACGCGAGCGCCTGGCGGCCTTGATGGGTGACGGAGGTATCCAGGAGTGTGGTTACGCCCAGAACTGCGTGGAGATCTGTCCCAAGGAAATTCCGCTAACACAGGCTATCTCTGAGGTTGGCGGCGATGTTATGAAACAGGCTGTGGGCGACCTTTTCCGCAAGTAACGCGCGGAAGGAACCTGCCTACAGTGGGCAAGGTATTACCCAAAAGCGGCACTTCGTAACTCACGTAATGGCAAATTTCGGCATATGATCATTCATGAAAGCCATTTGGGACGCGCCGTCCCAATCTGGAAACCCGCTCCCCTCTTGGCTTTTGGCGTTCCGCTATCCGCAAAGCGGTAACTTACTCGCCGTAACTCGTTAATTTCGCAGGGCATTTTCAGCCTATCCGCCGTCCATAATCAGGCCTTCGTAACCACGCAGTTTTTTGCGGTAATGTTACGTCGAGGTTTTGCACCACTTGGACACTTGCGTGCATAGAGTACAATTGCCGCGCCTGCCACGGCGCATCGATTTCAGAAAGATAAAAGGCTACTTCGTGCAAAACAAATTACACCGCGCACTCTGGCTGATTCTGTGCACCGTCTCTCTCTGTGGCTCATCGTTTGGGCTTGAGCATGCGCTGGTTCGCACCCACATCGGCAAAAGAAGATTTCGCCATCGTTATGTCTGGAACCCCATGTTCCGCCCGTCGCGCGACTCATTGCTGCGGCAGAATGCGGAAATCGACCGCGCAGAACTTCCGCGCATTCAGGATGACGATGAGCTCGAAGCATTGAAGGCCAGCGAATTGTTGGTTCCGATCGAGGCTAGCGACTACGTACGGTTCGATCCGCGCCTTGATCCCGACCGCCGCTACTGCCGCCCGTGGACGCGCGATTTCGTCGATGACCTGGGCGAAGCCTTCTATAAAGAGTTCCACAATTCGATTCAGATCAACTCCGCGGTGCGCACGGTTCAGATTCAGAAAAAGCTTCGCCGCCACAACCGTAATGCCGCCCCAGAAAAAGGCGAGATCGCTTCTTCCCACCTGGCTGGTATCACGGTCGACATTCAACGCCGCGGCCTAAGCCGTGAGCAGATCAAGTTCGTGCAGGAGTTCATGCTTCCGCTGAAGAACATGGGATTGATCGAGCCAGAGGAAGAGCGTCACCAGTGGGTGTTCCACGTGATGGTTTCGAATCGCTACGCGGACTACCGCGACGCGGAAGCCGGCACGGTAGCAACTGCTCAACCGGAGCTGACTCCGGTGGCGACTGAACTTCCCGCAGCCCAGTAGATTCAAGTTTAGATACGCATTTCCGTCGTGAGGTCGATGACCTCAACGGCGTTTTTTTTGGTTGATCCGGTTGCAAGTTCTGGGAATCACGTCTTGCTACCAGGAATGCGATTCGGGGTCCCTTCGACCGCGCTCGTGAGGACCGGTTCCGGTGGACTACGAAAGGTCGGTCGAGTGGGTTGATATTCGCGTTCCCAAATACCCGACCGTCGCGCGACTGGCTAAGGTAATGGGAAAAGTAGCCATCGAGGTCCGCTTCAAGGGATGTGAACTCGCTCCCGAAAGCCCGCATGTCGTGAATGGAAAGCCTACGCTCGCCGAGGCTGCGATAGAAAGCCCAAAAACAATCCAGGTTGCGCTGCGGCGACTTTCCAGATTCGACAACGCTGTTGTACTGCGAGTTTGGCTTCTACAACCAAGGAGGTTGCGAACGGGGACAACCGAAGTTGGAGGTAAAAGGCAACTCCATTTGGATATTTGAAAAAAACCTTGTGTTGAACCCTAGACGTCATCGAAGGGGAAATTAGGTTCCCTCAACC
>DATBAT010000314.1:0-13655 GCA_036271375.1 Terriglobales bacterium | reverse complement strand
GGCGAGTTGTTAAGCGATATGGACTCCACGGTATTGAACTATCGCGAAGATCAAAGCCTGCGCCCGAACGTGGACATCGCTCACATGCGCTACTTTGAAATTTCTCTCTATACCGTCAAACCCGGTCCTGGCAAAGACTGGGACGACATCGTGAAGCTGGTGAAGGCGGCGTACGAAAAAATTCCCGACGCGCATTGGGCGGTTTATCAAGTGGCGTATGGACAGCAGGTCAACACCACTTATGCTGTATTCAGCGCGCTGAAATCCGCATCGGAAATCGACCACGAAATGATGCAGGACAAAGATTTCGCCGAGGCGATGGGCGAAGATGGCATGAAGAAGCTGATCGAGTTGGAATCCAAGGGAATTGAATCACGCCAGAGAAACCTGTTCTCATTTAATCCGCGGATGAGTTATCCACCGGACAGTTGGGTGAAGGCTGATCCTGACTTTTGGAAACCCAAAATGCCGGCGGCAAAGAAGACGCCGGAGAAATCTGCTAATCCGTAGTAATCCCTATGCAAGGGTGGCCTCGGGTCGCCCTTGCAATTTCCGCTTACCAGAAATCTTTCGAAAACCCCAACTGGAATCCGTAGCGCGGGCTTCCCGTGGCTTGGCCGGCGATGGCTCCGAAATCGAAGGTGAAGCCTTTGCTGATTTCGTAGTTGCCGCCAATTTGCTGCTGAAGTTCGCCTCGCCCGAGGCTTAGTTTCGCGGTGTAGCCGCCGTAGACTTCCGCGCCCAGATCCAGGCGTTTGGTGAACTGGTGAGTGAGCGAGGCGCCGCCGGTAAGAATGGTACCGCGCGTTTCAATTCCCACTACGCCGGTCGCTGTATTGCCGGCAAATGTGGCCCCGGCATTTACCCGCACGACATTCTTCGGCGACACGGTCTTCTGCGCGATTCCATTCAAGTAGTAGTCGATCAGTCCCGATCCTAGTTGCAGCTTGGAGTTTCCAGTTGGCGGTTCGATGTTGAGGCTGGCGGTGAGTGCCGGCCATTTTGATCCCGGCTGTTCTTTACGGAAGTTGTATTTGAGAGAGTAGTCGGTATCGCCCAGTCCAATGGGAAGTTGGGTGCTCGCGCGGTCGGAGTTGAAGATAGCGAGCAACGGGAAGTCGAGTCCGACCTCGCAATTACGGAACAAACCGTAGCTAAACTTTACGGTCAGCGTGTTTTGGCGGAGGTTGGGAAAAGACGAAGGCGGAAGGCCGTCGACCTCGTTATTTCCCTCGACGTGCCAGCGATGCATCTCGGCTACGTCGGCATCGTCGTTAAAGAACGGTTGCTGGGCCCGCGAAGGTATAGCAAGCAACAAGGAGAAACACGCGAAAATGAGATAGCGGACCAACAATTAAAGAACTCTAAATGCTGACGCGAGAGTTTACTGGAAAATTGTTAATGCAGGGTGAACGGGAACTCTATACTTTTAATTTGCATTCTGGAGGCACAATGAAGTTTGACGCAATCGTGATTGGCACCGGGCAGGCGGGCTCGCCGCTGGCCGGCGCCCTGGCCGATAAGGGATGGCAGGTTGCCATCGTGGAGAAGGGCAACCTGGGCGGTACCTGCATCAACACCGGATGCACTCCGACAAAGACAATGGTGCACCGGGCACAGGTGGCGCACTACGCGCGCAATGCATCGCGATGGGGTGTGATCGCCAGTGGAGTCGGTGTCGACTTGCCGAAGATCGTCGCGCAAAAGGACGCGGTGGTGCAGGGAAGTCGCAATGGGCAGCAGAAGAATATCGACAAGCGGCCAAATCTGCGCTTGTATCGCGGCGTCGCCACGTTCGCCGGGCCGAAGCAGGTGAAGGTGGGCGAGGATTTACTGGAGAGCGAAAAGATTTTTATCAACGCAGGCGCGAGGCCCACGATTCCTCCGGTTCCCGGGCTCGACAAGGTTAAGTACCTTACCAACGAAACGATCATGGAATTGCTGGAAGTGCCGGAGAGTCTGGTGATTTTGGGTGGAGGGTACATTGGGCTTGAGTTTGGACAGATGTTTGCGCGATTCGGCAGCAAGGTGACGATTGTCCAGCGATCTGGGCAGATTGTTCCGAATGAAGATCCTGAAATCGCGGAGGAGTTGCAGAAGGCGTTGGCGGTTGAGGGCGTCAGGTTTCTGCTGAATGCGAAAGTGACGAAGGTCGAAGAAAAAAGTAGTGCGGTGGCGGTTAGTTTGGAGGACGACACAATTATTTCAGGCGCGAAATTGTTGATTGCGACTGGGCGGCGGCCAAACACCGAGGATTTAGGGCTGGACAAAGCTGGGATCGAAACGCGTCGCGATGGCACGATTAAGGTGAATGGAAAACTGGAGACGAACGTGCCCGGGATTTGGGCCCTGGGGGACATCAAAGGTGGTCCGGCGTTCACGCATATTTCCTACAACGACTATCAGATCGTTTATGCGAACCTGATCGAAGGAAAAGATCAATCTATCGATAAGCGGATTGTGCCTTATTGCGTGTTTACCGATCCAGAATTGGGGCGCGCTGGGCTGACGGAGAAGGAAGCACGCGCCAAAGGGTACAAGCTGAAGATTGGAAAAGCTGCGATGTCGCATGTGTCGCGGGCACATGAGCGTGATGAAACAGCGGGAATGATGAAACTGGTGGTCGACGCCAGCAATGACAAGATCTTAGGTGCGACGATTCTTTCGGTGGGCGGCGGCGAGACGGTGCATATGCTGTACGCGCTGATGCTGGCGGACTTGCCTTATACGTTTTTGAAACAGGCTGTTTATATACATCCGACTATGGCGGAGGGACTTTTCTTTTTGGTGGATGCAGTGAAGTAAGACAACACCTACAGTAGTGATGGGGCAGGTGGGGACACCTGCCCCTACGCGAACGCGACTTAGCCTTTGTAGGCGATTACGTTTTGGTTTTGCTCGCCCAAGCCTTCTACGCTGAGCTTGATGCGGTTTCCGGCGCGCAGGAAGATTGGCGGCTTCTGGCCCAGTCCTACGCCGGGAGGCGTTCCGGTTGAGATGATGTCCCCCGGTTGCAAGCTCATGAACTGGCTGATGTAGCTGACCAGGTGCTGCACGCCGAAGATCATGGTTTCGGTAGAGCCGTTTTGATATTTATGACCGTCGATTTCCAGCCACATCTTTAGCTTCTGCGGGTCGGCGACTTGGTCGCGGGTGACCAGCCAGGGGCCGGTAGGTCCGAAGGTGTCGGCGCTTTTGCCTTTCACCCATTGTCCGCCGCGCTCGATCTGGAAGGCGCGCTCGGAGAGATCGTTGATCACGCAATATCCGGCGACGTGCGAAAACGAATCCTTCTTGTCGACGTACCGGGCAGTCTTGCCGATTACGACGCCTAACTCCACTTCCCAGTCGGATTTTTCCGATCCGCGGGGAATGATTACGTCATCATTCGGGCCGACGATGGCGGATGTGGCCTTCATGAAAAGGATGGGCTCGGAGGGAAGAGTCGCTCCAGTTTCGGCGGCGTGGTCGGCGTAGTTGAGGCCGACGCAGATAAACTTGCCGACTGATCCAACACAGGGACCGAGGCGAGGAGTTCCCTCGACAATCGGCAGGGTATTCAGATCGAGAGCTTTCAGGCGTTCGATCGATTCGGGCAACAAAGTTTCACCCGCGATGTCTGGCACGACTTTGGAGAGATCACGGATGCGGCCCTGCGCGTCTAGCGCACCGGGCTTTTCTTTTCCGGGTAAACCGTAGCGAAGTAGTTTCATGCGATTAGGCTCGAATGCCTTTCGGGATTGGTGTTCGTCAACGTCGAGGCTGACTCACTACTTTAATTCATTTTTGTAGAAAAACAGCATTAAGCGCTTAGCAATTGGCAGTTACCGATTTTTTGTTCAGCCTAATGAAAATCGTGCGAGGGGATGGAGGCCAGACTGATATCCAAACGCTCGATGCTTCCGGCTTTCAGGTGGATGATGTTGTCCTGGTTTTGCACTATGCCGCGCACCAAGACGAATTGCTCTTTCAACACCGCCATGCGGTTTTGGTCATAGAAGTCGGGGCTGATGATGATGCGAGAGGTTCCGGTTTCGTCTTCCAGTGTCATGAAGATGATTCCTTTGGCAGTGCCGGGACGCTGGCGGGTAATTACGCTGCCGGCGGTGGTGGCTTCTTTTCCGTGCGGGAGCGCTTTTAGATCGATGGCGGATTTCACTCCCTGGGCTTTGAGCGCCGCCCGGCGATAGGCCATGGGATGGTGGCCGGTGGTCAGGCCGGTGCCGTAATAGTCGGCGACCAATCTTTCTTCGACATTCATCTGGGCCAAGGGAGAACTGGAATCGCTATCTACCAAGCCTTCGAGGAGTGGCCCAGATCTCTTTACGGCTTTCTCTACTTGCCATAGCGCATCGCGGCGGTGCAGTTGCGTATTCAGGTAATTGAGCGCGCCGATTCTTCCCAGCATGGCGAGGTCGTCTCTTCTTAGCTGCGGGACACGCTGCGATAAATCTTCAATGGAAGAGAATGGCGATTGAGCGCGTTGGGCTATTAGTGCTTCTGCGGCGTCCTTCTGAAGGCCGCGCACGTAGCGGAGGCCGAGTCGAAGGGCGATTTCGTCGGTTAGTTCGAGGGAGCAATTCCATTGCGAACGGGTCACGTCGGCGGGTTTCACGCGAAGTCCGTGGCGCTGGGCGTCTTTAATAATTGTCGCGGGATGATAGAAGCCCATTGGCCAATTGTTCAGAAGCGCGGCGGTGAAGGCTCCGAGGTAGCGGACTTTCAGGTAGGCACTGGCGTAGGCGATGAGGGCAAAACTGGCAGCGTGGGATTCGGGGAATCCGTAAAGCGCGAAGGAGCTGATGAAGCGGACAATTTCGTCCTGCGTCTTGCCGGAGATTTGGTTTTTATCCATGCCGGCACGAAGTTTGATCTCGATTTCGCGCATGCGCTGCTGCGAGCGCTTGCTGCCCAAGGCGCGGCGCAGTTCTTCGGCTTCACCTCCGCTGAAGTTGGAACAGATCATGGCCAGCTTCAAGAGCTGTTCTTGAAATAGCGGAACGCCTAACGTTCGCTTGAGAACTGGTATCAACGATTCGTGAGGATAGGTGACCAGCTCTTTCCCCTGGCGGCGCTTCAGGTAGGGGCTGGTCATCTCTCCGGTGATGGGACCGGGGCGGATCAGGGCCACTTGTGTGACCAGGTCATAAAATTTCACTGGAAAATTTCTTGGCAGTGACGCCATCTGAGCGCAGCTTTCAATTTGAAACATCCCGATAGTGTCGGCTTTCTGGATGGTTTCGTAGACATCTGGGCAATCTTGCGGAAGGTGTGCGAGGTCGACGTCTTCGCCGTAGTGGTCGCGAATCAGGCCGATGCTGTCTTTGAGCACCGCCATCATGCCGAGGCCTAGCAGGTCGACTTTAATGAGCCCGAGGTCGGCGCAGTCGTCTTTATCCCACTGCACAACTACGCGGCCGGGCATAGTAGCGGGTTCGAGGGGGACGACGGAATCGAGTTGTCCCTGGCAAATGACCATGCCCCCGGAATGCTGGCTAAGATGGCGCGGCAAGTCCTGCACGCGCTGGCAGAGGCTGAGATAAACAGCGATCTGCGGATGGCTGATGTCGAGGCCACTCTGAGTGAACTGGCGGTCCATGGTGTCGTTGGGGTCGCGCCACTCCCAGGAGCCGACGATAGCCGAGAGGCGTGCTAACGTGTCCTCGTCAAAGCCGAGGACTTTGCCCATTTCGCGCGCGGCGGAACGTCCGCGATAAGTGCAGACGTTGGCGGTCATGGCAGCGCCACGTTTCCCGTAACGTTCGTAAACATATTGGATAACTTTTTCGCGCTCGTCGCCGCTGGGAAGGTCGAGATCGATGTCAGGCCACTCGCCGCGCTCTTCGGAGAGGAAACGTTCGAAGAGCAAATCCATGCCGATGGGGTCGATGGCGGTGATGCCGAGGGCATAGCAAACGGCGCTGTTGGCGGCGGATCCGCGGCCCTGCACCAGAATGCCATGTTCTTCGCAGTGTCCGATGAGTTCCCAGACGATGAGAAAATATCCCGCTAGCTTTAACTTTTCGATCAGTGCAAGTTCGGTGTCGAGCTGTTTTCGCACGCGGGCGCTGATCGGACGGTAGCGGCAACGGGCGCCATCCCAGACGCGTTTGCGGAGGAAGGAATCCATGGTTTCGCCGTCAGGGATTGGGTAGAGAGGGAACTGATAGCCGAGATTTTTTAGGGTGAACTCCAGGCGCGAAGAAAGTTCTGTGGTGTTGGCGATAGCTTCCGGTAAGTCGGCGAAAAGTTTCGTCATCTCCGCGGGAGTGCGGATGTAGCGCAGCGAATTTTTGGCCAGCAGACGGCCTGCGGTATCGAGGCGGTGTTTATTTTTCAGGCAGGTGAAAACGTCGGCAATTTGCCGTTCGGCGGGAGTGGCATAGCAGACGCCGTTAGTGGCAAGCAAAGGAAGATCGAATTCGCGGGCAAGGCTGATGGCGGCCTGGTTGCGGGATTCCTGAGCACGGTCTGCGTGGCGCTGCAATTCCACGTAGACATTTTCTCTTTGGAAAATCAAAACGAGTTGGTGGAGCAGGGCACGCGCGGATTCCAGGCCGCCGTTTTCTAGTGCGTTCGCTAGCGGCCCACTTTCGTCCCCGGTCAGGCAGACCAAGCCTTCTGCGTGACTTTGCAATTCTTCCAGCGCGGCGGTGGCCAGAGCTTTTTTCGGCGTGCGTAATTTTGTGGTGGTGATGAGGCGGCAAAGATTTTGATATCCCGCCTGCGACTTTGCCAGCAGCGGGTAACTGCCGCCTTCGGTGATATTTATTTCTGTTCCGATGTGAGCTTTCAATCCCGCACGTTCTGCTGCCATGTGGAAACGAGGGGCGCCATAAAATCCGTGGCGGTCGAGAAGGGCCATGGCCGGCATGTCCAACTCGGCGCAGGTCAAGATCAGGGACTCAGGCAGGGAAGCGCCTTCGAGAAAGCTGAATGCCGAGCGGGAGTGGAACTCAACGTAAGACATTTTGTAATTGGGTAATCGGTAATTTAAGAACCATTTTGTACAGTGACGGGCCGGGTAAATTTATAAAATTACTCAATTACCCAATTACAAAATGCTCTAGTCAAAGACTCCCTCCACGAACCACTGCTTGCAGATACGATCCCAGTAAATGCGATAGAAGCCCACGCCCTCCGGTGTTTTGAGGGCGACATCCCATTCTTCGCGGGTCCAGGCGAGGGCGCTCCACCAATTGCCGGAGGTACACCACGGGCCGGAGGCGGCCAGCACACGCAGACGCCGATGCCAGAGGAGGACCAGTTGCGGTTTTTCTTGATTGAGTTCAACTGCGGTTTCGAGGGCTGGACGAAAGACGCGAAGGGCGGTGGTGGGAGACGCGGATTCCTCCCTTGGATCGAAATGAAATGAGGTTTCGGCAAGGCTGGTGAACGGCTGCAACGTGAAGCTGCCCGGCTTGTGGGTGTCGACGGGCCGTGGTGACCCGACGCAGGCGATGCCTTCGTGGTCACTGCTGCCGACGACTCCGCGAATTCTTTCTAATGTCATTTCTAATTTTTCGGGCTCTGGCGATGGCGGCGCGAAGAGATTGCCTTGTGCCACGCGCGGTTTTACTGGAATTACTTCGACCGTGATTTGGCGGATGGGCGCAGAGAAAGTAACCCTCTCCAGATGCAAGCGAATTAGGCCGAAGAGGATGTGCTTGTCTTGCGTAGGAAGCGGCAGCTTCCATTGATGCTGGTAGTGTTCCCGCTCTTCGCCGGTATTCAGTTGTTTTACTTCAAGCCCGATCGAGATTTTTAGATCGTTGGTGGCAAATGCGCCAGCCAGAAGATTGGCGCAAAGCTGCTGTAGCAGACGGTTCAAGATGAAGAAGATCGATTCCAGTGTTTCGACTGGATCGTCGAATTCATAAGTGGCCACGAAGTCTTTTACCGGTTCGCCGGTGAGCAACGGGCGGTTGATTTCTCCGCCGGCAAGTTTTTGCAGGTAGAGGCCTTCTTGTCCCAGGCGCTCGACGATGTCGACCATGGGCAGCGCTGCGAACGAATGAAAAGTGCGAATACCCCAGCCGTCAAGAATTTCTAAAATCTGCGGGGACGCGGGAAGCAAATCGACAGGCAACTTTGCCAAGCGTCTGGCTTCTTCTCCCGCAGGAATAATGGTGATGCCGGCAAAGCCACGCGCGGCGTGGAAGGCAGCGTCCGGACTGGAGGCGATGGCGACGTTGAGTTCAAAGCCGGCGATGCTTGCCTGCGCGTTCATGTTTTGCGCAGTTTGCCGCCAGGGACCGAAAAGCTTTTCGGTCCCTGAGAGATCGAGAATGGTGGTTCCCGGCGCGGTCGATTCCACGCGAGGGGAAAATCTTCCGGCAAATTCCAACAAGACTTCTTGTGCGGCATCTTCCAGCGCGACGATTCGTTTGCGTAATAAAACACCGCCGTAAGTTTCCACCTGCAACTTGGTCATGCCAATTTCGATTTCGGCGCGTCGTGCAGCAGGGTTTATGCCGAAGACGCGCGGCAGATTGGCGGGGCCATCGAGGATAGCGAGCGGCGATTGCTTAAGGACACTTCTGGCTAGCGCCGGCTCAGAGAGCAGCGCCGCCTGCACAGCAAAATCGGGAACGTATAAGCACGCGAACATAATCAATAACCAGAACTAAGCCCATTGGGTTTGCAGAGAGAATGTCGATTTGTCGGAACGTGCGGGACGTTTTTCGCGTCCACGAATGACCTCGACTTTCAGGTCGTAGCCGGTAAATAAATTTCCGGAGAATGCGGTTTCTGCGGCAGTCGCCCGCAAGACCAGTCCAGCGCAGCTGGTGGCGTGCGGTTCCTGCTCGATGAAAACCAGGGCCGCTGCCTGTTTCTCAATGACGCGGCTGAAGCGGAACCATGAACTCATGGGAACACTGCGCACGCGCTTCTCGGAGACTCCGCTGAGATCGACGGCGATCAGACCGAAGCCTCCGCTTTGCAGCAAGATATCGGCGACCTTGAAAGCTTGTTCCAGGCGCCCCCAGCGGGATTTACTCTTGCCGCATCGCACCCACAGCATCCTTTCCGAATGGATTTTTGCCGCATGCGCGCTTGAAGGGTCGAACGAATCTCCGGCATCGACCAGGGCGCAGAAATGTTCCCGCGAAGCCTTCGCCAGCAGGGAAAGCAACACCGAGCTTTTGCCGGACGAGGCATAATTGCTGCCGCAAATTTCGGTCAGGGCATGTAGAGGCACACCCTGAACTTCGCGGTCGATTTGCTGAATACCGGTGGGAATACAGCCCAATTGCTTGCATTTATAGACGGCGAACGCTGCGGGCAGTTCTGCTTCGATTTGCTTGCGTAGGAGGCTGGCATTCACGTAGTTTATTCGCCTTTTGTTCGCCTACATTAGACCTTGGGGAAAGGCATGTCAATGCGGAAAATTTAGGATTATGCACTGCCGGGGAAAGCTCGACCACAGAGGGCACAGAGTTTCAGAGGGGGATTTATTGCTGGCCTGAGGAAGGCACAAACTACAAGGACACAAGGGGCCGGGAAGGAAATCTCTTATCGCCTTTAGCGTTGCAAGAGTAACGTCTCTAAACGGACCCTAATTTTTCTATTCGTCTATGATCGGTTCGTGAACGAGCGCTCTATTGTCCGTTTGGCTAGTGTCAAAGGAGTCGCGCAGTTTCGTGAACTTCTGAAATCGCTGTCGATTGATCTTCCTTGCGATGAGCGATTAATTATTGGCGCTGATTCTCCTTTGCGCCAGCCTTTTAAGAATATTGGAAACCGAATTGCCGTGCAGCCCATGGAAGGTTGGGATGGCGCGCTGAACGGAACGCCTACGGTGAATACGCTGCGACGATGGCGACGTTTTGGTCAAAGTGGCGCGAAGCTCATTTGGGGCGGGGAAGCGGTGGCTATTTCGCATGAGGGGCGGGCGAATCCTAACCAGTTGATGATGGCTCCGCATACGGAGAAGGGCATCGCTGAGTTGCGAGCAGCTCTGATTGAGGAGCATCGACGTGTCACCGGTTCCGATGATGGGTTACTAATTGGATTGCAGTTGACGCACTCGGGGCGGTATTGCCGTCCGAATTTGCAGAAGAAGAGCAGTGATGCGCGGACTTTGTACCGGCATCCGATTCTAGACCGGCGTTTGGGATTAGATGAAAGCCATATTCTGCTCAGCGACGGCGACATCGCTGCAATCATCGAAGGTTTTCACACGGCCGCGGTGCGCGCGTGGAAACTCGGTTTTGATTTCGTCGACGTCAAGCATTGCCACGGATATCTGGGCCACGAATTCTTGAGTGCTTTTAGCCGTGCGGGAATTTATGGGGGTTCATTCGAAGGGCGAACGCGCTTCTTGCGCGAGATAGTGCAGGGTGTTCGATCGCTGGCTCCGGGGCTTGAGGTTGGCGTGAGGTTTTCGGCGTTCGATACCGTTCCTTTCTTTCCTGATCCCCGGCAGTCGTCTGCGGGAAAACCGGGGCAGGGAATTCCTGAACCTTGCGAACGCCCTTACCAGTGCGGGTTTGGCGTGAATCAACTCAGCGACGCAGTCCAGTTCCTGACGCTGCTTGAAGAGTTGGGCATTCGGCTGGTGAATATTACCGGTGGCAGTCCTTATTACAATCCACATATTCAGAGACCAGCGGTGTTTCCGCCGTCGGATGGATATTTGCCGCCAGAAGATCCGCTGGTGGGAGTTGCCCGGCAGATCGATGTCACGCGCCGGTTGAAGCAGCAGTTCCCTAAGTTGATTTTTGTGGGGTCAGCTTACAGCTATCTTCAGGAATTCCTACCCAACGTGGCTCAGGCCGCTGTACGCGATGGATGGACTGACTTCGTCGGGCTGGGGCGCATGGTGCTTTCCTATCCGGAAATACTGTGGGACGCTACCGAAGGCAGCGCCATTCAGCGCAAGAAAATTTGCCGGACTTTTAGCGACTGCACCACCGCGCCGCGCAATGGACTGCCTTCAGGATGCTATCCGCTCGACAGCTATTATAAAGAGTCAGAAGCAATGGTTCGGTTGAATGCCATCAAACATGTCCATCCAGACACTGATTAGCCGCAAAAAGTTGGGCCGCAAGGTGAAAGGGATTGCTGCTGCGTTGCTGCCCTATGCGGGTGACGGCAAGCCTGCGGTCGGAGCTTTTCAGCAACATCTGCTGGCGACGCAGCATGCCGGATTGATGAACGCCGTCAACATGGACACCGGATATGTGAACCATCTGAGCGTTGATGAACGGCAAGAAGTTCTGCGCTGGACTCGCGATGCGTTGGGCAGCGCGGCGTTCGTTGCCGGAGTGTATATCGAGAATCAGGAAGGCGACGTCGTAGCTCTATACCGCCAGCAGATGGATAGGATCGTTGAGCTGGGCGGTATCCCGATTATTTTTCAGACAGCGCGGCTGCATGGACATTCCGCGAAGGAGAAAGCAGAGATCTATCAGGAGATCGCTCGCGGGTATCCTTCAGTTCTGGCGTTTGAACTGGGCAAAATGTTTGCACCCAATGGTGAGATTTGGGATGACGACACTGTTCGCCGCATTATCGAAATCCCTGAGATCAAGGGGATGAAGCATTCCTCTTTGGATCGTCTGCAAGAACTAGAGCGGCTGGCATTGCGCGACCAGGTTCGTCCCGAATTCACGATCTACACCGGCAATGATCTTGGCATCGACATGATCGAATACGGTTCGGAATATCTGCTCGGCCTTGCGACGTTTGCTCCAGAAAAGTTTGCCGAGCGTGATCGACTCTGGGAGGCCCGAGACCCGGCTTACTATGCGCTGGCCGATGCGTTGCAGTATTTGGGTAATGTGGCGTTTCGCGATCCGGTGCCGGCGTACAAGCATTCGGCGGCGGTGTTCCTGCACATGCAAGGAAGGGTTCCTTCTGATTTGACGCATGGGCGGAGTCCGAGGCGTCCAGAGTGGGAGGCGGAGATGCTGCTGGATTGTTCGCGGAGATTGGGATTGGCGCGCTAGGTTGGATGAACTGCCGGCCTGCTCGCTTCGCTCGGGGCAGGTGGGACACCTGCCCCTACGTGATCACGCTATTGTTTTGAGCCCACCAATTCCAGAGTGCCAAACTGTTCCGGCGTGTGGAAGGTCTGCGCCATGGGTGGCTGCCAGGTAATTTCCTGATGATGGTTGGGCGGACCCTGGCTGCGAAATAAATTCATTCGCAATTTATTCCCGATGGCCGCAGGTTTCGTGTCGATGGCGGCGTAGGGGATTTTCATGGCGGCATACCAGACATGGGCATCTTCGTTCGTGCTGACCGCGACCTCGAAGCCTGAGTTCCATGTCCATCCATCTTCGTGGTGAGGGTTGTTGAGGTCGATGTCGAGATCGATCCACTCGCCCTGCGGGGAGACTTCGAATTCCTTGTAGAGCTTAATGTTGTTGAAGTCCGAGCCGATGAACGCCTCAGCGACGTCCCAGTTCCATAGCTTGTTGGTCTCGGTCTTGATTTCTGGCTCGGCTTTCACGTAGAGAAGGTCGTAGGGGCAAGCGAAAAGAAGATAGAGATTATTTTTCGTCCAGCGGATACGCACGTCACCCTTAAGCTTGCCCACGGGCTGGCCTTGTGTGTCCTTCTCCATGATCACCGGGCGCGCGCCGCGCCAGAAAGCCAGCGCCGGGTCCGCTTTCAAGGGCACGTCCTTTGCGGCTTGTACCGCGGATGCAACATTGCTGTCCGCCGCCGCTGCCATGCTGCATGCCGCCAACACTACCGCGAGAAATTTAGCTAAGCCATTCATCGAGATGCTCCCGTACAAAACTATCATCTTGCAGGTGGGGATACAGTTGGCAAACGCGATCAATCTCTTCCATTTGGCCGGGGGAAAGTTCTTCTTTGGGATCGAGACACCAGCGGCCCTCGATCAGGCCCTGCCGGCGCAGAATTTCGTGGATGCCGGGAATACAGCCGTGGAAGTGATGCGAAGGGTCGAAGAGCGCTGCGTTGGAGTCGGTGATCTGTTGTGCCAGAGTCAGGAGCTTCGAGGGAATTGCGTCGGAGTGCCGCCTGGCCAACGCCAAGTGCGAGACCGCGGTTTTCGTCCAAACCGCCCAGTGGCCGAGAAGACCTCCCGCGATGCGGATGGGCTCGCCTCCCAGATCGAACCTGGTCAATAGATCGACGAGGATGTTGTCATCGTTGCCGGTGTAGAGAGTGATTTCTTTGGCGCGTCCGGATTGGGCAAGCGCGCGTACCACATCGATGGTCTGGTAGCGATTGAAGGGCGCGATCTTGATAGCGACTACGTTTTCTATTTCTACGAAGCCGCACCAGAATTCGTAGTTCAAGGTGCGTCCGCCGACGGAGGGCTGGAGATAGAAGCCGACAATCGGGAGTATGTTGGCGATGGCGCGGACGTGGTCGAGGAGCGCGTCGTTGTTTTCTTCTTTCAGCGCCGCGAGGCTTAGCAGCGCTGCGTCGTAACCCAAACCGGCTGCCAGCTCTGCTTCTTTGAGGGCTTGTTCGCGCTTGCCGCAGACGCCGGCTACTTTGAGAACACCTTTTGCCTCTTCAACAGCTAGTTCGAGTACCGGTTTCAATAGCCCGACGTCGCGGATATTGAACTGAGTTGTGTGGACGCCGACCGCGATTCCGCCGGCGCCGGCCGCGACGTAGTAGCGGGTTAAGGCTCTCTGCCGGCGTTCGTCGAGTTTGCGGGCGGA
>DATBAT010000313.1:0-5002 GCA_036271375.1 Terriglobales bacterium | reverse complement strand
CATCGACATTAGGGTCTACCGTATATCGGCCGACAAACCCGTTCTCGATAAGGTGGGTCTCGATCGCTTTTACCGTGCCAATCATGCGGGGATCGTCAGCCGGCAGAAAACCCACCAGTGGAATCATCAGCAAGCTGGCGTCGAGATGTTGCGATCCGTAAAACTGCACAAAGGAATTCAGCCTGGTATCGAAGCCTTCGCGGCACACCTGATCATGAATTTGCTGGCGCAACTTCTTCCAGTGTTCGACGTCCCCTTTAATCCATCCGTTTTCTACCGAGCGCACCGCGCGGTCAAAGGCGACCCACGCCATCACCTTGGAGTGCACGAAGTGGCGGCGTGGCCCGCGCATCTCCCAGATTCCTTCGTCAGGCTGTTCCCATCCTTTTTCGAGAAATTTCAAGAGCGCGAGACCGACCCCCTCACTGCCTTCCTCCGTTTCGAGGCCTGCTTCGCGACACTGATATAGCGAGCTCTCGACCTCGCCGAAAATGTCCAACTGAAATTGCTCAGCAGCGGCGTTTCCGGTGCGCACCGGCTTCGAACCCTCATAACCAGGAAGCCAGCCCAATTCCAACTCGGTCAACCGCCGCTCGCCGTGCAGTCCATAAACGATGTTTAGATCGGAGGGACTTCCTGCTACCGTCCGTAGGAGCCATCGCCGCCAGTCGCGCGCTTCCTCCATGTACCCGGCGTTGATCAGCGAATTCAGCGTCAGCGTGGAATCGCGAACCCAACAGTAGCGGTAGTCCCAGTTGCGCACTCCGCCGAGCATCTCAGGAAGGGAAGTCGTGGGGGCAGCGACAATTCCGCCTGTGGGTAGAAACGTCAGGCCCTTGAGGACGATCAGAGAGCGCATGACCGCGTCACGATATTTTCCATTGTAAGTACATCGGGCCGACCATTTCTCCCACCAGGTTTGGGTTTCGGGGATCGCTTTCTCCGGATCGACGGCTTCCGGTGCGGGAAGATGAGAGGGACTCCAGGTCAAATCAAACGGAATCTTCTGGCCCTCGCTCACGGTAAATTCGGAAATTGTCTTCAAATCTTCGCCGCGTAGTGGAGCGTCGGTGGAAAGGGTCAGCATGTTAGGCCCTCCGACCGCCGAAATACCGCGATCAGTTCGCCGCACCCATGGCACAACCGATCCGTAATCAAAACGAATTACCAATTCCATCTTCATGCGGACTTGCCCACGCGTACCGACTACCATGCGCACTAATTGCGGCACGTCGTCCCGCGGGGTCATGCAATCGACCAGAACGGCGGAGCCGGTGTCCGTCTCAAATTCGGTTTCGAGAATTAGAGTGTCGCCGCGATAGCGGCGCTTCACGCTACGCACTTCGTCAGCGGGCGAAATCGACCAGTGGCCATGCTCATCGCTTCCCAGCAGCGAGGCGAAGCAGGCCCCGGAATCAAAGTAGGGAAAGCAGAGCCAGTCGATCGATCCGAGTTTGGAAACGAGGGCGGCGGTATGGCAATCGCCAATCATGGCGTAGTCTTCGATGGGTAAGGACAACGGGCCTCCTGAAGGTGGTCTACATTAAGATGCCATCGAGGAGCCCTGGGACGCACGCCCCTGGGTCGCAGTGTTGAGTGGGAAAGTCTAAACGTCACAATAGCGAATGTTCCTTGCGTCTTCCTGGCCCCCCGCCGAGCGATCGTAAGGTCCCTCCGCGCAAAGAGCGCGCGTTCGGGATGACCGTTCAGTGTTGCCGAGTTTGCTCCTCATTGAAGGCCCGCCCGGAAAATGCTAATCTCCCCCCAATACCAATCCCAGGATAGAGCTATGTCCAATTTATATCGCTGCTCAGGCCCGAACTGCGACCAAGTGAAGAACGCGCAAGACCGCTGGTGGATGATGTGGACTTCGTTCGGCGAATACAACCGGCCCGTGCTCTACCTGTGCGCGTGGGACGAGGAGATTGCCCAGCAGGAGAGCACGCTCCACGTCTGCGGGGAGATGTGCGCGCAGCGCTTGCAATCCCAGTTCATGGGAAATGTCAGAGAGCCGCGAAAACAGCTAGCCTAAACTTTAGCGGACGTGTTCGCGGACTTCGGAGACGCTGGGGAATCCGGCTTCGATGGAGCGGATGGAGTCGCGGCGGATCATTTCCGTTGGCATAAGCAGTTGTTGTGGTGGGATTTCAGGTTCCTGAATGCGTCGCAGAGTGAACTCCGCAAGATGCACGCCGAGTTCACGCGGAAATTCGCGGACCGTGGTCAGCGCGGGGTGAAGCAGATCGCCCATGGTGTCATTGAATCCCGCGACGCTGATATCGTCCGGAATACTGATACCTAACTCCTGCAACGCGCGATAGACGCCGATTGCGGCCTGATCGTTTCCGGCGAAGATCGCGGTGGGCAGGGCGTCTTTGGCCAGCAGTGATTTCACCGCAAGATATCCGAGCTCGCGGTCTTCCGAACGAATCTCGCTGTACCGGGGTTCAAGTCCCGCGGCGATCATGGTCTTGCGGTAACCTTCCGCGCAGCGCGCATACCACGGCAGACTTCGGTCCCCGACATAAACGATCTTGCGGTGTCCCATCGAAATAAGATGTTGCGTCATTTCGGCGCCACCACGCACGTCATCGGTGGCGACGCAGTCGTAATCTTCGGACCGCCACTCGCCGATGATATTGTTGCCCGCGACCGCGAAAGGAATGCGGCGCTCGCGAAGGGCTTTCAAAATACTGACCGAATGGGTCCCGCTAAGAATTACTCCGCTAATGCGGTCTTTACGAGTGAGTGCCGCGGGCAAACGGAGATTTCCGGCAGGCGCGCTGAGGTCGAAGCGGAAAGAAATAAATTGAAGGTCCCAGCCATGCTGGTTACAGTAAGTCTCGGCGCCCAGCAGAATGCGGGACTGAAATTCGTTAAGATGGTCACGATTGCCGAGGATCAGCGCGATCACTCGATTCCGCCGGGAAGCGGTAAGGTCGATGCCAAGCTGCTTGGCGGCGGCGTAGACCCTCGCCTGAATTTCCGGGTCGACTTGCGGGTTGCCGTTGGCAACGCGCGAAACCGTTGCAGCGCTTACGCTTGCGAGCTTGGCGATATCGTGTAGCGTGGTCTTCAAGGCGCGTTCCCGGCGATTATTATTACATACGGGGACGTTGTTTCCATTCGATAAACAGCCCAAAAGAGAAATATTTCCTTAAAAATTAGAAATATATTTGACAAAACGGGAAACATTGAACGACCATAGGCTCGCTTGAACTGTTTCCGATAGATCATTCTCTAGAATAAGGACGATGAGCTACTCCAGAAGACGTGCGCTCAAGCATCTCGGATTGCTCGCAGCCACCGCTGCCGGACAACAGTTCCTGGCAGGCTGGCTTCCGGGCAACACGGTTTTGGCGACGGAAGGCATGGACATGCCGGTGCCTCCTGAACAACCGGCAAAAGCTTACGTTCCGCAGTTCTTCTCTCCGCAAGAGTTTTCCAACATTGAAATTCTCAGCGAGATGATTATTCCCCGCGACGACAAGCCAGGCGCGAAGGACGCACACGTTGCGGACTACATCGACTTTCTGGTTTTTTCCGCGGCGGAGTTCGAACCCTCGATGCAAACCGAGTGGAAACAAGGGCTGACGTTGCTGGAAAAATTGAGCAAACAAGAGTTTGGCAAAGGCTTCGCAGACATTACCGATCGACAGCGGGTGGAACTGCTCACCGCGATGAGCCAGCCGGAGATTGATTCGAATGCGCACCATGAAGGCTTTGCATTTTTCCAGTTAGTGAAAGGAGCCACGGTTGACGGCTTCTACACTTCGCGCGCCGGCCTCATAGAAGCGCTCGAATACAAGGGTCTTACTTATCGCACATCATTTCCGGGATGCACCCATCCCGAACACCAGAGCTGACAAAAACAACCCAGGGAGTGGTCATGAAGAAATCGCTGTCCCGCAGGAGTTTCATTGCCGCCGCAGCCGCGGCGGTTCCGGTAAGCATGATGGCAGCGCAGACTTCGACTAGTCCTTCAACGGCAGTTACGCCGGCTTCCAAGATCACCGACCGCATCGTCGACATTCATTGTCACTACGACCACAAGGTTCCCAATTTCATCGACGAGTTCTTGAAGGTTTCGGACAAGTTGAACCTTACGGCTTGCATGCTGACGCCGTTTGAACACCGCAAAGTTGTGATGGAGGCGGCGAAGAAATATCCCACGCAAATTATTCCTTTTGGATTTGTGGATGTAGACGCGCCAGACGTGGCGCACCAGGTGGAAGAGTTGCACGGGATGGGGTATCGCGGGCTGGGTGAGCTAGAAGACCCTAAGAAGAATTTCAACGATCGCGCGTACGATGCGATTTACGAGCGGGCCAATAGCTACTCGTGGATTTTGATGTTTCATACCGGGATCGTGATGCGGGAAGAGTTCAAGTTGGCGGAAGATGTGAGTTCGTCGCGCATGCGGCCTTTTCATCTGGAAGAAATCGCGCGGCGCTTTCCGAAACTTACGGTGCTGGGCGCACATTGTGGCAATCCCGAATACGAGTGGGCAGCGGAGGTTTCGCGCTGGAACCCGAATGTGTTTTTCGATCTGAGTGGATCGACATTGTTGAAGATGCGTTCGCGCTTGCATCACTTCCAGGAGATCTTCTGGTGGTCAGGCGTGGGGCAGGACACCAGCACTCCGAACAACGATCAGAGCGCATTCATTAAGCTGGTGTTCGGATCGGACACGTACCTCGCTCGGATTGCGGAAGTGGTGAACATGTACCACGCGGTTTTTGATGCCTGCGACGTGCCTGAGCCCACGCGGAAAATGATTTTAGGCGGAACGATGTCGCAGTTCCTGGGGCTGCCTGCGTAGACTGTTAAACGGGAGTGTTCATGCGACGCCGAGAGTTTTTGAAGACTGCCGGGGCGGCTGCAATCGTGGCTCCGTTGGCGCGGGCTGCCGAGACTGAGAAGTCCAGCAGGGCGCGGCTGCTGCCGGGGTGTTGCGCCTATTCCTACTCCAAGTATTTTGAAGCCGGCAAGATCACGATGG
>DATBAT010000312.1:0-37954 GCA_036271375.1 Terriglobales bacterium | reverse complement strand
GCATAGTCCAAATCCACCGCCACCAGATCGCCAATCGCGAATGCATCCACCGACCCCGCGCCCAACACCAACTCGCTAGCGGTCGATCCAGTTAACACAGCGACTCCAGCGACCGGCGTTCCACCCGACGGAGCCGGATCGGCATTGGTATCTGGCGCCAGCACATTCATGTGCTCCGCACCGCCGGCTAAAGCCATCTGCAACTTTCCCCACTCGCGAAAATCGAATTCAACTCGGGCACTCAGCGCTCCCCGAAACTGCGCTGTCGGCGCCCCTCGAAGCCCCGCCCGCAGCGCATCCGATGGCGTATCGCAAACTCGCTGGAAGTTATCGAGCCACCCTAGGTCAAGCCACGGAGCTGGCGGAGAGTCCAATAAAAATGCTCCGCTCTTCCCCGGGTCGAAAACCGTAGGTCGTTCGGTCACGCGGTCAACCGGCGCAAAATAGGCGCGCACCCGCCGCGAAATCGGGACCATCGCTGCCCGCGCGGATCCTGTGCTCATTGAAAATTCACCTCAGGGAAAAAGAACACCTTCAACTTCGTTTTGCGTTCCAGCCGAATGCGCCGCGTTGAACTCTCTTGCGCAATCACTCCACTCACTTCACCAAACCCCGGTTCGCTCCAAACAATCCGTGTCCCCAAATCGACGTTGGGTGACTGCGTGAAATCCTGCTTCGCCGTATTACCCGGCTGGCAAATGTTGAGGAGTTCCGTGTCGAGCGCGGAGAGCTCGCGCCCCCGATCGACGCCACTATCAGCGACACCCAACGTGTGATAGGAAATGCCGCAATCCATTTCCATCAACCGCCTGGCCCCGGTTTGCCGCTCTACCAAACCAGCCACGCCCCACTCGATGTAAAAGGCGTCGGGCAACGGCTCAACCGGAACTACGATTTCGTTCTCAGCCACGACGATGGCGGGCCGGGTAATGCCGTTGACGGTAATCGTGCGCGCCGGATTCAACGCTGTCAGCCGTTCGCGCAACGCCATAAAAAAGCTATCTTTAGCAAATTGCATGGAAACTTCAGCTCCTGGCTTCTAGCTTCTCGTTAAGCGAACCGGCCAGCGACAAATCGCCAGAAGCCCGTAGCCAGAAGCCGTTTATCTCACTCCACTCCCACCACCCGATACAAATAAGCCGTCCCCGCAAAACACTCCGTAGTAATCCCGGTGATATGAAACGTCTCCCCCTGGTGCACCAGTCCCAACGCGCCATTCAGCAGGTCCGCTCCAGACGCCACGTTCCGGTCAACCGCCTCCGAGGCCACCATCGAAGCCGGTAGCAAAAATTCCAGTTTGCGTCGCGGACCCTCATTTCCGGTTGGCAAGTTCCTAACCACCACAGGCGTAAAAATGACCTGCTCTACCCCCGGATCAACCAGGCCCAGTTCCACGCTCGTGTCATCCGCCAAGACTTGTTGGGGAAATAGCAGTGTGACCTCAGCCCCCCCTAGCGCCCGCAACATCGCGTCCGCCGCTCTCACCAGCGCCACGCCGCTGACGCCGAACCGCATGGTGTCCGGCATCTCAGCCCACCTTCTGCGCCACATATGGCGCAAGCAGCGACTGCACCGTCGTGTCCACCAGCGTGTCGGAGAAATATTCCAAGTGCATCCGATCCAAGGTCCCGCCACTAACATTTAGTGCCGGGGTCGCCTGCAGATTCCGTACAATCTGCGCGCAAGCGACTTTAACTTTGTCGGGAATCACATCCAGCCCGGCCGTATACGACACGTCGACTTCGCTGAATCCCAATCCCACAGCGTTCAACTGGAAGGACAACTCTCCGGTCTCCGCATAAACATCGATGTTCGCCACATTGATGTCCGTCCAGCTCCCCGGAAGTCCAAAGGTCAACGCCACATCCCGTGTCAGTTCATCGATCGGCCATTCGCCGCGCCGCGGCATGGCGTAACGTCCCCGCGCTGAAACGATCTCGCTGGTGGCCGGCGCCACGATAGTTAGAGGCACGTAGGTCACTCTCACCGAGTTGCGCCCCTGCGCAATCCGCCGCCGCTCGTCATACTGCGTCACACCCAAAGTCGCGCGGCGGCAATGAGCATCGATCACTGTCGATGCCGAAGTCACCCAGCTATCCGGCGTAGTCGCTTCCAGCCCATATGCCAAATAGTCTGAGGGAGAAAGATAGTTCATAGAGGTCTCCAAAATGGCGCTGGTCGTTGGCCTAAGACGAAGTGCCAACGACCAACGACCGCATTTCCTACCGGTCTACTTTTATTTCCGTGTGCGCATACGAAGCGCCCTTCACCACTACGCCACCGAACTTCACCACTACCATCTGTGAAGCGAGAGACCCGGTCAGTCCCAACTGGAACACTCGCGGATTCGCATCGGTTAGCCAGTGGTACTCGATCATGTCCTCGCTCACGATGTACATGGGAAGAACCGCCGTACCCGAGCCCGGCGTGCCGGTGTATGCAATCGACCATTCCGGGATCAAAGGCAAATCCCCGGCCTGCGTCGAGAGCGTCTTCACCCGCAAACCGGCCGTCACTTCGGTAGTCGACAGCACGACGTTGAAAGCAGTCTTGATTTCGCGGTCGATCAAGTCGAGCAGCACCGGGTTCGCATAGATCGCCGTCGGCCTTACTTCGAACGACGAACTGGAAACCATCTGCGCTACCACACTCTTAATCCCATCCACGATGCTGTCCGTGGTGGCAATCGTGTGCGTGTTGCCTCCGGCGGCAATCTGTCCGATCGCTCCGAAATATTGGAGCGTCGTTGGAGTGCCCAGCGAAGTGTCGGTGCCATTCCACAACGCGACGTCATGAGTGCGCAGCAGACCTTCTACCGAATCCGCCAGGTCTTTCGCCTGAAGGAACGCAAACTGGCTCTGCTGATTACCCACTTCCATGTCGAATAGGTTGTAGTTGATCTCCGACACCAGCGCCTTCAGTGGAACGCTGCGCTCCGCTCGCGTCGGTGTACCAACTGTTGCCGAAATACTTCGCGGATCGACAAAAGCATTCGCCGCCGAAGGCGAAACGATCGCCGTCTGCTCAAAGAACCGCGAAGGATGCCCGGTTGCCGGCACTTGCTTGATCCGTTGTCCGAATGCGCCGCGCCGGCGAACGATGTCGGTAATCTCCGTTTGGTAGCGATTGACTTCCACCGCGCCAGGCCCAAGAAAGTCAGCCGCCGCATGCAAGTCAAGAAATTGTGCTTTCATGTTTTCTCCTAAAAAAGTTTTTCCAAAAATCACTGGCCGTGCGATGGCCAAATAAAAGACCCGGCAAAATGCCGAGCCCTTCCAAACCCCGCTCCTAGCTCCTGGCTAAAACTAAGAGCCAATAACTAAGAACTAAATTTCCACCCAACCCAACCGCACAGACGAGCCAGAAGCTAGCGGCCAGAAGCGGTGTTTACTCGATCATTCCGGCCCGGGCCATCTCCGCCTTCACTGCAATCCGCTGCTCAACGCTCAATGCCTGCAAGCTCTTGTCGAGTCCTGCGCGATTGAAGTGCTCGGCGTCGGTTCCCGTTTTTCCAAGCAACGCGGTCACCAGAGCCGGCAATGTTTTACGCGACAGGCGTGCCGCCTGCGACTTCAAATCTTGATTGGATTTCTCCAGCTCCGCTACTCGCGCTTGCAGAGGTTGCGGATCGTCCACTTCACCGCCGCGCTCTTCCACGGCAGCCACAATGCGATCGACTTTCGCGTTGAGCGCTTCCTGCTGCGAATCCAGCCGCCCCAGCACTCTGTCCAAAGTTTCGGCTGCCGCCGCCAGTCGTTGCGCGGTTGCCGCCAGTTGCCCGGTCATCTCTTCGTCCATGAATTCTCCTTTGTTAATTTCCCAACTCAATCCAAGTTTCGCGATACGCTGCCTTGTCGCGCCGTAAAATCGCCGCCCCCGTGAACATCACATGCGTCAGCATCCAAACGCTGGCCTTGAGATCAGCCACGCGTGCATCCGTGATTTCGTAAGACATTCCTAGAGGGTTCTTTTTGACCTCCTCCACAATCTCGGGAAAGTCTTTCGCGAACAGATGTCCGCCCAACTCAAGCTGCTTACCGCTAAGCTCCGCGCGCGTGATGACGCCCACCTTCCGCCGCGTGTCATGCCGGTCGAGCGCCGGAGCATAATCCAACGCCATCCCCAGCAACGACGGCAACGCCGCTTCTGCCGCACTTCGCGTCAGCAGCACTCGATGACCCTTCGCCCCCGAAGGCGGTCTATCGGAAGCAACATCGACCAATGTCAAGACTCCACGAAACGCTGCCCGGTTAGGGTGTTTGTCCACCACCGGCATCTCAATCGCCATCGATTCCAATTCAAGTCTCATAAAAAGTTCCAATGCTCCGAATGGGCTGAATGCTGAGTGCTAAGTGCTGATTTCTGCCAATCCCCGCATCCGGCGTACCTCGTTCACAGTGAGCACTCCGTTCCTCAAGAGAATCTCCTGGATCTGCGCTTCTTCCATCTCGTTGCCCACGTCGACATCGGCAAACACAAATTCCAAATCGCTCCATCCCAACTTCTTGCTGATGGCATCTCGCGTCAGGTGTTCCGCCAGTAAGCGTGCGGTTGGCACAATCGCCTGGCGAAACGCCTGATCGCTCATTTCAGCTGCTGTCGACCGATTAACGTCTCGATCGATTCCCAGCAACTGCGGGGGAAGGTCAAACGCATTCGCAATAATTCGGATCAAGAATTCCTGCCAGCCCAGCCGGAGGTCTGCGTCAGTGCCCCCACCAAACCGCAGCACCTCCGGCTTCTTCTCGACGGAGAGAATCGGAACCCGCCCCGTTCCCTCAATCTCGTCCTGCCACCACCGAATCAGCCGCTCATGATGTTCCGGTGTCAGGTCTTGCAACCACAGCGCATACTCGACCACTGAATTCGAAGCCAGCCGCGCCGCATACCGCGAAGCGCCGAGGAACGCATTGATGGTTTCAAACGCAACCTCGAGCCGCCCCAGCCCAAACGGTGTGTGCGTTCGCGGGTTCAGCCGGATATAAATCAGCTCATCGTCATTCAGAGTGATATTCGCGTCCGCCCCAAAGCGCCCGGTGATCTGCGTGTATCGCGGCGAAGAAGGAGCGCCATCCCAATCGGTCTTCATTCGGATCGTCGATCCATCTACCGGCCAGAACACCAGCGGACGCTCTTTGTTCCCGGTGGTGTCCACTTCGATCGCGCCGAATCCTCCAACCACAACGTCTTCCAAAACCTGCTCGGCGAATGAACGAAACGAATCGTCCGGGTTAGGCTCCTCAAAATTGCTGGTGAGGATGCCGGCCCGCAGTGCACCATCCTGGATCTGATCCAGCGCCCGCCCGCGCTTCGCCTGTATCCGCCAATTCATTCCGGCAATGCGGTCCTTCACCGTGTTGATCGCCTTGCGCGCAATTGGCGTCTCTGAAAAGCGCCGCAGGTTGGCTGACGTGGGCTTCGGCATACTATCTGCCCGCGGCCCATATGTATTAAGGATGGACGGCAGCGCGACAGTTCGCCGCCTCTTCTCCAGAGCCAGGCCCGGAGACACTCCCGCCGCCCGGCGCATGGCGCCGCGAATCGCTGCTGTAATTTTCATAATTTTGTCCGTATGTGGCGCGGGCGCCCACGCCCGCGAAAAGTGTCGTACAAAAAAAAGTCCGGCAAAAAGCCGGATTCTAAAATCTCATTGCCAGGAATACCCTGTCATCCCGAGCGAAGCCGAGGGACCTTGTGTCTCCTAAGCCCGCAACTCCATCCGCGCCAGGCCCGCAATCTCCCCCATCCGTTCCAACGGCATCACTCCCACCCCGTTTTCCGCAAACTCGCTAAGAGCAAACTCAACTTGCTGAACTCGCGGATCATACTCCCTCCCCACCGCCGTCAATTGCGCCTCCGCCTTCTCCACTCGCGAAATCCCCGCCACAATTTTTGGAAAGCGATGCGCCAGCGAAATCGCGGCCTCAATGTTTCTCTTCAACGAAACCGCATGAAACAACTTGATCTCTCGCCCTACCCGATATCCGAAATCGATCTTCAAAGGATCACCCGCGCCCGTATAAGGGGCGACAGAAATGTCCTTGAGCATCAACTCCCAGACCCCTGCTTCCTGAAACGACCGTTGCATGCCCTGCCAAATTCTCTGGCGTTCCGAAGCGGCGATGCGGACCCTCGCTGCACCTTCGACCGTGCGGCTCTCCAGATACATCCGCGAAAGCACCGTCATCTCCTCAATCGGATTTTCCGCCAAACAGCCCCGAGTCGGCGATAGTTGGACCAGGTTCGAAAATGCTTCCTTGATTTTGTTCAAGAACACGTCACGATTGCTTGCTTCTTGCAACTGGACTCGAATGTCCCGTTCCAACGCCTCTAGCATCTCGACATCGGCATCGCCGTCCAGGCAGTAAACCCGCCGCCAGTCCTTGGTAAATCGAACATCTCCAAATCCGTCCCCCAACATCACCACGCCGATGTTGGCGAACTCGTCCTTCACTGCGTCCGGCACATATCGCAGCAAGAAAAACTCGAGCTTGTGTAAAGTAGCCATCGTAAAAGCTCTTTACTGGCTAAATGCTAAGTGCTCAATGCGGAGTGCTGTTCTTCAGTTCCACCCCGGAAAGGGCCGCCTCATCGAATCCCGAAAAGCCAAAATCAATTCCCGCACCATCAAGCGTCGTGCAATCAAAGCACAGGTCAACTTCTCCAGAGCGTCCCATTCGCCGCCATACCACTCCGGGGGAATCTCTCCCGCCGCCTTCCAAATCGCCTCATCTTCCATACGCTCTATTAAAGATAGCCACGGCTCGAACGAATGCCATCCGGTGACCCCGGCGTAGACCTCATTGCTTGCATAAACTCCGCGCATCGGATAATCCGGGAAACTCCAGTCGCCCGCATTGAAGCAATAGCCTTGATCGATAAACGTCGCCGTATACTTCTTTTCCCTCGACTTTCTCCAGAACGCGGCTTGTCGCCCGTTCGCGTTTCCCGTCCACTTATCGATCGCGAGAATTCCAGCAAACGCATCCAGGTTCCGCACTCGATTCAACATCTCCGCGGGAAAGTAATCAAACACCTGACCCTCCAGCGGGCTCACCACATATCGCGATCCGAACTGCAATCCTGCTTGGCAGGGAATGGTGTTGCCCGCCAGTTGAATACTCAGCTCCGGTGTATGCCGCACCAGCCAATCTTCCACTTCAATCACTTCGGGAGTCGGGACCGGCAATCCCACCAGTTCAGCCAGCCGCGTTGCCAAAAATTCATTCGCCAACACCCGCAAATGCTGTGGGTTATTTCGAAACTTCACCACATAAAAATGCCCGTCGGAGCAGCGCATCATGTGTCCCTGCGCGCCGCCCCGCACTCTTCGCACGTGTTGTACCGCCGTCACTGCCACAGTGAGAGAACGCCTACTGCCCGCGCCGCCTGACCTTACTTCTCATGCCCTCCCGCTGTCTGTGACGAATGAACATTGAGGAACCACCGGAGATAACCCCCACGTCTCGATCTGGGAAACTCTCCCCGCGCCCGACTTCCTAACCGCCAGCGCGATTGCCATCGCCATCACGCAGTCATCATGCGTTCCCACCGCTGCTCCCGAATTGCCGTCCGGAAACCGCACAAATGTTCGGAACTCATTCAAAAGGCGGCCACTGCGGAACAACCCAGGCTCGGCCGCCAGCACCGCCGCCAAATTTTCAATCATCGCTGGACGGCTTACGGCCGAAGTCAGCCACCCGTCCTGCCCGCCGTCGCGATAGACATTAAGGCACCCGTCAGCCCGCAAATTCGCCAGTACTCCATACCCGTGATTGTTCCGTTCCACAGCAATCAGAGCGTGGTTATAAGTCCTCGCCAACCCGATCACCCGCTTCGCCAACTCTCGTGGAGGAAAGTGCCCATGCAACTCCGCACATTGGATCCCGCTGCGCCGCTCGATTACCTGAGCGCAAGCGTAATCCCCTTCAGTTCCACCACCTGCCGGATCCACTCCGATCAAATACTGCTTTCCCGCCTGCGCCGGAAACCAAATTCGTTCCCGTCCGTTGTCCCGTGACTCGAGAGGCTCAAACCCTCGCGCTGCATCGATCGACTCCAAATCGAAGATGCACTCTCCAGAAGCCCGAAAGCACGTGACTGCATCCTCGGCAAACTCCTGCGCCGCCAATCCTCGCAGTACCGCGCGATTGTTTCGCCGCCAGGCAATCTGTGCTTCATCCAGCCCAACCCGGCGTACCAACTCAACTTCCTCCGGCGTCATCACCCCCAGAGAAGCTTCCGAACGATACAGTCCTTCATACCACCAGGGGAAAAAGTGCCGTGCATATCCAGTCTCCTCGGCGCTTTGCCACTCTTCATAAAAAATTCCACCCGCGCCGTTCGGAGTCGACTCGAGCACAATCTCTCCCTCCGCCGGCACCGCCGCGCGCAGCGACGCCAGCGTCTCCGCCCCGTCACGCGGCCAGCGGGCGACCTCCGAGCAATGCAAATTATGGATGGTCATCCCGCGGCCGGCGTTCGGGTCCGCCGCCGTCGCCACGCGATACTCGCTGTCCAGGCGCGGAAAAGCAATCTGGCGGATATTGGCGCGCGATCTAACCAGCGCGCCTTGTTGCATCGCCTTGGGCAGGTTCTCCCAGAAGCGATGCACAATCTTGAAAATTTCCTCAGCTGATTCTTGGCTATGCGCTACCTGCACTGTCACCGAGCCAGGCTGTGTAATTGTCTGGATAAAAAACCGCGCTGCAACATAAGTTGTCATTCCCATCTGCCGCGCCTTCAAGACAATATTTCTCTTACTGCACCGCGCCGAAAATTCTCGCTGCGCCCGATTGGGCTTCATCTTCACCAACCCGCGCGTCCGGCTCCGGACTTTAAGCAATCCCTCCACCAACAAATCTCGAACTTCAACCCCACCCACCCGATGCCCCAATACCGTTCCCAACCTCTGCAACAAAAAAATATCGTCGTTCACAATGTCCCTCAAAAATGAACCAAACCAGCTAAATGCCAAGTGCTAATTGCTAAATGCTGATCGTCAAACAATTCCCACCCAACCCCTGAATGCTGACTGCTACTTCACCCTCCCCACCGACTCCGGCACCGCCGCAAACGCCCCCATCTCCCAACTCGAGCCAAACAAGCTCTGATCGATCCCCAACAAATCCAATTTGTATTCACTCGCCAGCGCCGCTCCCTGATTCACCACCGGAGACTCTGGCAAAGGCCGAACATCCACCGCGCCTGTAGACGAGTCCGCATAGAAGGTCGTTCCCGCGACATTCTGCTTTCCCAACAAGTAATTCACCAGCGCAGTGTCGGTCATCAAAGTCGCGCCCGAAGTCCTCAGCGCATCCAGCATCACCCCCACCTGATGTGGCGTCATCTCTCCGATGTGCATGAACAACCCAATCGGAACTCCCCATACCGCTGACTTGAACACCAGAGCGTTGATCTTGTTCGTCAGTTGCGCATCCGTTAGCCCTTGAAAATTCGGCACCATCCCCTGGCTAAGAATGTTCTGCACATTCACTCCCGTCCCCAGCACCGTCGCCGCATTTGGAGCAGGTTTCATGCTCCCCGACCCGCGCGCTCCCACATAGCCCGCCGCCACCGCCAGCGCTTCCGTCGAAGAGTCCTCAAAGCTTCCGGGATACACATACACCCGGTTCGCCGGCAGCCCTGTCAGGTTCGCATTCATCCAGGCCTTAGCCCATCCCAACTCGTCCGTCATCAACCGGGCCTTGTCCATCAGCAGCGTGTAAGAGGAAGTCTTGATGTCCTGCGCGCTCACATCCGCCAGGTCCTCGCTCTTCACTCCGGTCTTCATATTAGGGTCGACCGTCACCGCGAATACTCCGCGCCCCTGAAGCGTCGCCACAATTCTTCCCAGCGTATCCAACCCAGTTGGGACCAAATCCGTGCCCGAAGTGCTCAGATCGAAATTCACCTGCGCGCTGGGATCGCCCGGCGCAGTGATCGTCATGTTGTTTCCAGAAATCGTCAGCGCCACGCTCGAAGCCGCGGTTCCCGTGTACTGCACGGTGAACGCATTCGGAAACTGAAAATACTGATGCGACACCGAATGGCTCACCACGTCCCAACCGGCGTTTATCCAGGATTGAAACGTAGGAATCAACGACTGCGACAAGTCGTACCCAGTCACCACCGCAATGCTGAGTGGTACGCCTTTAGCCTGAAACGTTGGCAACAGCCCAGCGATGTAAGTGTCCGATCCTTCCACCAGGCCTGGGTCGTCATACGTCAACGTCACCCGCGCCGGATACCGCATGAATCCCCGCACATGCGGAGGCGTGTCGGCCGCAAGGTTGTGTCCACCATCGGTCGGTCCCGGCGTTCCTGTAACATCGGTAGAGATTCCGGTAGCAATATTATTTGCATAGAAATGGCAATACGAATACGTCACTACGCCCGTGTTGTCGGCCAATCCAAATGTTCGATTGGCGTAAGCCCGGCAGTTCTTCAACTCAACCGCTGTAGGCGTTCCGTCGAATTCGTATCCTTTGTAGTTCCGGTGTGAATCCGTGTTGTAAAGATGAATGTCCCCCGGCGTCCCCGTGGGATGCACATAAAACCCAATCGGTGTAGCGCCGTTCGGTACCTGGCTGTCCGCCAGCAAATTCGCCAGCCAAACGTGGTCGCTACCCCCCTGCACCTGCACCCCGTAAGAGTCGTACCAATCCAGCTGAATATGCTGGATCGCCACATAACTTACGCCGTTCAGATTGATCAAACTCTGTCCGCTCAAAATTATCGGATTCACCGTCCCAAACCCCGTCATCGGATTGCCGGCCGATGAATACACATAAAGGATCTGGCCGGTCGTGTCGTAAAACCAATCTCGATCGTGCGCCAGCACGCCTTGCGAACTCTGCAGGTTCCCCCAAATTGTGCCGAACAACACAAACTTCAATTGCGAAATCGCCTGCGTGGCGCTCAATGTGATTTGCCAAACGTTTCCGGAAGTATTTAACCAATCCGAAGTCTTGGTCGAATAAAGCCCGGTAAACCGCGGTGCTCGCCCATTCCCGTAGGCATCAAACTTGATCGCGTTTCCTGTTGCACCGGACGAAGGAGGCACCAGCGCCTCATTCCAGATCGCATCCCGCTTAAACAAGATCACATCCCCAGGCGCAAAAGAAGAAATGCCGACCTTGAGCAAAGTCCTCCAGGCCGTAGCCGGAGAAAGCCCATCGTTAGCATTGCTACCTGCCGGGTCCACGTAATACGTAGAGCCCCAGGCCGGCCAGACCAAAGCCAAAATCAAAAGCAAGCGTCCAATCACAAGCACTCTCCACCAAACGAAACTAAGAACTAAGAACCAACAACTAAAACTAAATTTCCAACCGCCCAACCCAACCCAAAAAACGGCAGTGAAAGCCAGGAGCCAATAGGCAGAAGCGGTTTCCCTACTGCACCTGCCGCGCCGTCATCCGCACCGCATAAGTTCCCGTCCCGCTAGTGCAAGCCACGTACGCGGTGGAGTAGGAAATGGCTGCGCTCCCCGCCGACCACAAAGAAATATCGCCGCTCCCAAAATTCGAAGTACTCCCCAGCGCCAGCGTGTTCCCACCGCTCACTCCGGTCCCATTCAATGGAACCTGCAGCGTCTTGGCCCCAATCTCGTCCGTCCATCCAATCGTCAGGGTCAACGCAGCGCTACCTGCGGTAGCACACGAAACTGCGGAGTCAACGTAGTAATTCACCACGTACTGGCCGGCGCCGCAGCTCGAGGTGGCGCACAGGTTCGTGGTGGAAATCGCCGCCGTCTGTGCGGTCGACGAAACCGCCCCATAGATCGGAGCGATACCCGTCCCCGCCGTTGCTTTGCCGTTGTAGGTTGAAACCGTGCTCGACATGATCAGGTTCCGGCCGACATAAACATCTCGGGGACGCAAACTAGCTGTACCAAAATCTTTTGAGTTATCGCTAAAGGGCTTCAGCACGTTGGTGGTATCTATGGCCCACCCGGCCGTTCCCGTACCTCCTAGCGCAATTCCGCGCTGGACGCCAGTTCCGGCCTTCTGCGGAAGCACCTCAAAATAGCCGTCCCCCGAAACATATCCCTGTGCCAGCCGTTCGTAGTTCGAGCTGTCCGTAAAAGTTCCGTACGTATAAACCGTCTGGATGTTGCTTCCGTTTCTGACATCGATGGCATTCGATCCGTTGTCGAACAGGTGCCCCGACACATTCACCGCGCTGGTGCCGTTGCCCACCAGGTAAGTTCCTGAAGTAAGCGTCACGGAAGCTGTCGCCGGGGCGATTACATCCGGCCCCGACATCACCACGGAATAGGTTCCCGCCGAACCGTTGGTCGAGAGCACTCGTCCAACAACCTGTCCGCTCACTGGATAGCCGGCCCCTGAATCGTGGCAAGCTCCCGCAGTGGTGCTGCTGATCTGCACGTAATCTCCGGCCGTCGTCGCTCCGTCGAAAACGCACGATGCCAGTCCGCCACGCGCCACCTGAGCATTTCCAGTTGTTCCCGCTCCGTCGACCACTACGCCGATGACTCCAGACGTGTCGGTCGTAGCCGTGGCTACCGCCGCGGACGGCGCGCCTGTCATCTTCGCCAGCTTGTTGAGTACGGTTCCGGTCGAGCCGTCATTGGTTACGTCGCTGACCGTCGATCCCGTGGTGGTATCCAAATACGTTCCGGCATACACATGTTTAGGGCGAAGTGTCGGAGATCCCAAGTCCCGCAGATTGTCGCTCCAGGGTTTGAAATTGAATGACGAATCAATCACCCAGCGTTTCACCCCTTGCAGCAGGAACCCCAATCCGTGCTGTGAGCCGGTTCCCGCGGCCTCCGAAGCCAGCAGGAAATATCCATCTGTCGTGTCGTAACCCAACCTCATCCGCTCATAGTTGGAACCATCCGTTCGTGTTCCATAAACGTTGAACGTCTGCGCTGTCGTCCCGTTGTATTCCTCAAGTGTGTTGGCGTCGACGTTGAACACATTCGTCAGTCCCAGTTGAACCGCCGCGCCGGCGTTCGAAATCACCTTCGGGCAATGACAGGTCTGGTCAAACCAAAAGATTCCGAAGTTAGCGATGCCCGTCGGAGGAGTCGTCTCCGCCAGTTGAATCACGTCCGCCGTAGTGCAATTCGCATTTCCATTTGCCTGGATACCCGTAGCGAAACTCCCGCTGCACTGCGATGGCGTAGCCGCCAGCGCTCCCGCCGTGCTAATCACTCCCGTGATCCCGCCACTCACCGTCAAATTTGCGTCCACCTGAACATCCGTCTTGAACTCTTTCAACGCGGAAGTCAGCCGCTCTTTCCAACTCGTGTTGTCGAACACGCTGCCTACATAGTTGGAAATAGAGACCGGTGAGCGGAACCCCAGTTGGTAAGCCGAAGGTACTTTCGCCGTCGACTGGTCCAGTCCGATCGCCGTGTCATTCGCGTCCCAGGTAGGGCGATGCATCGGGCTCGACAGCGTCTTCTGTGCGTTTGAATCGCCCAGCGTATACAAGTCCACCGCCGGCATCGTGACCCCGCTCGTGCCGGAAATTTCGAAAATCTCACGTCCTTTGTATCCGCCCGTGGCGCCGTTTGACGCGATTCCAATCTGCTTGACGCTCGCTCCAACTCGCGGATTGTTGTTTCCCGCCGAATCGCCTGATTCGCACGCCACCCAAATGGGATTGGTGTAGTTCCACGGATAACATTTGTCCGCAAACACTGTGGGCACAACTCCACCCGCCGCCGAAATAACTCCGCCGGAAAATTCTCCATTCCATCGCAGGTGCGCCATTGAGGTAGGAACATTTGTGTTCGACGATGCCGAGAGCACTACATTGCCCGGCCAATAATCCAGCCGCGGATAAAACGACGGAGTGGCTACCGTGTAGGAAGCCAACGTGGCGTTTGTGTCGGTAGCTGTACATACACTTCCGCTGCCTTGCGTAATTCCGGTTGCTGCCGCGAACGCTCCCGTGCCATACGGTGCCGGATTGCCATCCGCATTGCTGCTTACCCAGGTCGTCCTTAACAGGTCGTAGGTAATCGTGTTGCTGCTCGCCACGCAGGGAAAGGAAACCGTAATATTCCCCGACCCATTGCTGAGCGCGCTTCCCGCATAAAACGGAGCGCTGACGCCGAGCACGCTGTCATGCACTGCAATGTAGTAGCTGTACTGCGTCGTCCCCGTATTCGCGAAAGAAGGAAAGACCCCGACCGGCGCGGGCTGGCCCCCCGACCAACTTCCGTTTACCGTGACCCCTTGTCCCAGGCTGACAATCCCCGCCGACCCAATGTTGCCCAACGGATTACACGTCGGAGGCGCCGCCTCCATGTAGACGTTGTCGATATTGTTGTTGTGGAACGATCCGCCGTTTCCTCCCAGCTTGATTCCGTAAAGTGCAAAGCCTTGAATCACGCTGTCGGAGATGTGCAGCGTATTGCCGCTCTCCCAGTCAATACCATTCGCCGTACACGCCCCGAGAGAAAGGTTCAGGTGCTTAAGCCATCCCACCGCCGAATTTGTGTTGAATGGCCCCGGCGCATAGATGATCGGATTGCAAACCGTGGAATCGCAGCGTACGCCACGTGTCCCGGTCGACGCCCCCAGGGAAGTGTCCAGGCCGTCCAACAGAAAGGCCTGGTCGTCGTCGACTTTCACGTAACTGCCAAAAGTCCCGCCGGAAAGCGGCACGCGAGTCGCAACGTTAAACAGCCGTGTCTTCTGTGCGTTTACCTCTATGAAAGGACTTTGCCCGTTCGCCACTGTCGGTCGGCCGCGCGGATTCTGCAAAGTAATGTCGAAGAATGCAGTCGAGTTGGAAGAATCTCCGACGAACAGGCATACGTCCGTCATGTAGCACTCCACAATCGATCCCGAAAAATCCACGGTGATGTCCGAAGTCCTCACCGACACTCGCGCATACAACTTCAATTCACCCGGAGGCGCAACCACCTTGCCGCCCTGGGCCGTTGCCGTGGGGTTGGTCGCGCCCACTCGCGCCGCGATCAGTGCCTCTTGCAATCCGCCTGATGCGCTGCCGACGCTGTACCCCGCTGAATGAGCGTTAACCGTGGTGAACTGCAAAGTTCCGGCACTGCCATTGCTCGCGCATGTGCCGCCCGTCACCGCCACGGCCTCTGCCGTTCCAGTTCCCGCGACGTAAACCCAATACTGGAGTTCGGTCCCGGTCACACCCGCGGGACAATTAGCCAGACTCACTGTCTTAGCGCCGGCTGTACTCAAATCCGCCGCCGGTGACTGCGACCAGTTGAAGTCGATCGCATATTTAACAATCTGCATGCCGGCCGTGACGCCTCCGCCCGGCTTCGGTTTGTACAAGCCGCTTGAAGCGTCGTAAGTTAAGACCTGATTGTCAGTCGGAGTAGCCGTATCGACTCCAACACTTTGAATCGACACCGCATTGCTGCTTGTGCCGCACGCTCCCCAACTCCCATCGCCTTTTAGGCAAACCGTGCTGTTCGCTGTACCGCTGCCCAACTCCGCTCGTGGCACCAATCCACTTACGACATCGGCTTTCGAAGCCAATCCCGTATCGACGTAATGACGGTTGGCGGCGCTGTTCGCCGCTGTCGGATCTCCGCTCAACACCAGCGGTCCTGACATCGTGTCGCCCGTCTTACTGATAAACACGCCCGCGCCAACTGTCCCCAGCGCCGAATCCACATAAGCTTTGTTCGCCACATCGGTAGACAGCGTAGGAGCGGGCACGCTGGGCGAAGAAGAGAATGCCTTCACGCCCGCGATGGCCTCGCTCCCGGCCTTGTGCACTACCGCGGTATCGCTTGCCTTCGCCGCCACCGAAGTATCCACATACTGCCTCGAAGCCAGTGGCGTGCTGGCGCCGCCTTCGCCTAACGTGGCTCGCACCGCCGCCAAACTAGCAGGCGAACTCGAAGGCACTACCCAGTATTCCGTTTTCACCGTTCCACCATCCAGGTGATAGACAACGGTGTAGAGAGCGCTCGAAGGCGTCGCTCCGGCATTCGGCACCAGCGCGACGGACAACGCTCCACCCGATCCCAAAATCACGCTCTTGCCGCCCGCTCCCACAGCCTTATTGTCCGCAGTGGTAAATGCAGGCCACGAGATCAGCAAAGTCCCTGAAGCGGCGGAGCCATCGCCTCGATAGACGGTGTCGGAAACGGTCGTAGTGGCGGGCGGCTGGCCAAACAGCGGCAAACTAATCAACGCCACAAAAAACAAAAGCCGCTCCAAAGAGCGGCGTCCGTCGAACATAAATCCTCCAGGAAACCAAAAAGCCATCAGCAAACTGCTGATGGCTAAATGCCAATTGCTAAGTGCTGTTTTTCTCAAAAAAACAAAGCCGCCAGCAAAATCGCCAGTGGCTGATTGCCAAGTACCAACTGCTGAATGCTACCGACTAACCTGCGACTCCAAAAATCTCTCTACGCTGCTAACGTAAACTTCGGCGAAGTCCACTACTGGACGCCGCCCCTCGATCAACTGCATGGCGTCCCCAACCTTCCATCCGATGGAACACATGAGGGCCAAAGTCATCATCGGCGCCCGGTGCACGCCGGCGGCGCAATGGACAAACACCTTGCTGCCCGCGTCGTCCAGAGCGTTCAATCCAAACTCAACCCCGCGCTCGAATATGTCCGGCGTCTTGGGTTGGAAATCGTCGTCTGTCGGATTCCACAAGACGTGAATACCGTGCGGCACTGCCAGAGGAGTGTCATCAAACTCAAGCTGCATATCGATGACATGCGTAATTCCCGCCCTCGCCACCTCGGCCATGTTATCCGCGTTCCAAATCCCGCCGCCCAAACCGATCCGGTCAGTGATCCAGGTAATATCCATTTCCCGCTTTCCCTGTGTTCGTTCTCTCCGGAACCCGACAGGCCCATGCTTGCGGCGAATGCCTGAAAACCGGCGTCTCCGTTTCATTCTACGGTATCGGTTTTGCTCTTCGCGGCGTCGCTGTCGGCATCCACGGTGTCTTTAGTAACGCTCTCTCCCGCCTTGATTTCTTCCGGAAGCCCCAGCCGCCGCAATAGAGTTTTTGCCAGAACATCGTCGTTCGCCGCCGCAGGTTCCAGATTTCCCGGAAACAGTCCCACCAGCTCGAATAAATATTTCATCGCGGCATAGTGCCCTTTATCGACTTCCGCGATGGTTGTCTCCACCATGCGGACCGCGTTCGCACCAATCAAAGCGGCGACATTCTGCCGCACAATTTCCATGTCAACTGGTTTTCGTGAAGCTGACGGCGCCTTGCTTGTCCGCCTCGGGAACGTTTTTGTTTTGGCTTTCTTCATACACCTTGTCCGCAAAAAGTTTGGGACGCGTCTTTTACGAGACGCGTCCCAGAAATTTCTTTCAACTGACTATCTAAATCAAGCATAGCATTTTGAATAGGGAAAATGGGACATTGCTGGCAAGTTTTTATTTGGAGTGTTCTGAATCACTTGCGGGGATTTCGTCGATTTTGCCCTCTTGACAAGATTTTTCCCGTTCTGAGTCGTCGTGCTCCAAACGCCGCAGTAAGCCCCCTTTTAGGAATAATTCGCTCAAAGCATCGATCGCCTCGGGAAATCTTCGCCCCACCGTCCGCCGCCAGCATTGCAAGCGGACAGCCGCTTCGTCGTGGGTATATTCCTGCATCACAATCGTCGCGATCAGCTTCTTCTCGAATCCGTCCAGCTTGTCCAGGCACTTCTCGACGTCGTGTACGAAGATCACTGAGTCTTCGAACGATGACGCTTTATACGCCGTGACCTTGCTGCGAAAAAATTCACGCCCCAGCAAAGACGGCATCCTTCCCACTTCAATCGACAGCCGAAGGTATTTCCTCAACATGGCGATCGTCCGGTGCCGGTAGAGCCAGATCGCAGGATCGCTGTAGACGCGCTCTGGAATCTGGTCAAGCAATGCCTCTCGGCAAGCCACTTCGGAAAGGTTGGCGATACTAGTCATGGCCGCGGTCATGCGTTGCCGCCTTCCATCCACGCCGTACCTTCAGGAATTGCGCGGCCTTCGAAATCATCCGCCACCGGCAACCGCGGATGGCGCCGCGACCTGCCCGGCAAAGCCACATCGGCCATGGCGATTGCACAGATTGCGCAATACACCTCAGGCGAACACTGCATGCGGAACCACAGTCCGCCGCAGCGTTCGCAATATTTCAACTCCAGTTGAATTAGATCTCTATCGCTGTCCATGACGCCTCCACAGAATTTGGAACGCCAAACAAAAAAAGCCCTGCGCCGGAATCCGGCACAGGGCTCGTTTCTCTTACGATGGCCTGGTTAAGTTATTTAGTTAGAAAGGCTCGACGAAATTGGCGCTCGGAAAAGCTCAGACCGGCGCGGTTGTTTGTTGACGAAAATAACCTTCTTCGTAGCCAGATTTTAAAACGCGGCCGTTTTGTACTACGACGCTTACCCGGCCAGTGAAATGAAGCGACGTCAATAGCCGCTCCATGGCAGCGGAGAGAACCTCGGCTGAACGCACCTTGCGGCGGAATTCGGCAAAGTTGCTCCCCTCATCGACTGGTTCTGCATTACTGATCATGGCATTTCCTGAAAAACAAGGGTTACAAGTAAAAAAATGCTAGCCCCCGCGAAATGCGAGAGTCAAGGTAAATATTTCTTGTGGATGTTCCGATTTTGTAAAAAATATCACTGAGCTATACCGAATGCTATACTCCCGCCATGAAATTCAAGACCTTGCAGGAAAATTTGCGCAAGATTTTGTGGACGCGCATCGATGAAGGCAAACTCACCGGCCTTCGTCTGGCCGAACAAACAGGGTTCCAGCAGGCTCACATTTCAAATTTCCTGAATCGCAAGCGGGGCCTAAGCACCGAGGGCATGGACAAGGTGTTGTCTGTTCAGCGCCTGTCGGTCCTTGATCTTCTCGATCCCGCTGAAATCAACGAACGAGCCAGCATTCTGCCCCCGAACGACGACATGTTCGAAAACATTGCTGTTGTAGCCAACCCTGTTGCCGCTGCTCAATCCTCCATCATGCGCATGAAAGTGAAGGAGATAGTGAAGTTGAAGAAACGCTTTCTGAAAAAATTGCGGCCTCAACCAGAAGGCGACCGCAAAGCCTGGGTGCGATTTGTGGCCATTCAGGTAACCGACGGAGAGAGTCTTAGTATGTATCCGCGGCTCGCGGCTGGAGCGACGATCTTAATCGACCGCCATTACAATTCGCTGAAGCCTTATCGCAAGGCCGGCCCTAATATCTATGCGGTAAACAAATCAGGACATTGCATCGTGAGGTATGTGGAATTGGCGGGCAGACAACTTGTACTCCGCCCACATAACCAAGCATTTCCTGTGGAAATCATGCACCTGGGCGAAGGAAAGCGTGCCAGCGATTATTTGGTAGGCAGAGTTTGTCACATAGCCTTAGAACCCTAATAGCCATCGACTAAGATCTATGTTCGAAACGGGGAAGATAAAATGACCACTCCAGCCTATCGAGTCCCAGCCATCAGCATGAACATGCTGGGTGTGCGCGACATGGAAACATCGGTCCCATTCTATCGCGACCGATTGGGACTAATGCTGAAACAGCAATTTCCCGGGTTTGCCATGTTTGACACTGGCGCCGTAACGCTGGTCTTGAGCGAGGACCGTGCCAAAAGCGCTCCGAACATAGCGGGCGCCACCGAAGTGATCTTCTCCGTCGAGGATGTCAGAACCGGGGCGGAAGCTCTTCAGAAACAAGGGGTCGAATTCAGCCATCCGCCGCACCAGGTCAACGGGCCCATGTGGGCAGCCAATTTTCCTGACCCTGACGGACATTTGCTCACGCTCTTTGGACCGGAGCGGAAGGCCGTGTAAGGAATGCCCCTTCGAGGCGGCGCTCGGCGGATTGCTTCTGCTATGATCGCGGAGTGTTTTAAATTTCCTGGAGGCACCAATGGAAGTACCGGGTTTGTCAGTCGGTTCGCGGCGCAACGAAGACATCGCGCTTGATTTGATGAAATTCGTAGCCATGAGCACAGGCTACGGCAAGACCAGTTCCGCCGGAGTAGGCTTCCAGGGCGTAGGCGCGTCGCTAAAGCCCGAGGAATACGCTAGTCATCTGTTGGAACTCTACGGCCGCTGCCTGGATGTTGTGCAGGCGAAGAAGTAAATCTAAATTCCCCTAAAAATAGTCCGCGCGTAGGGGCAGGTGTCCCCACCTGCCCAGCAGAGAAGCTCGGGATTTTTATGGATGGTTCGGATTCACGCTTCCAGTCGTCAGCATCATCCCCATAGATCCGCGCGTGGCAAATGAATTCGTAAGCTCGACCAGCACCTGCAGCGCCGAGAAGCTCACCGCCGGGCCGCTGGCGTCGTCGGGCCATCCTACGAGCGTGAATTCTTTCTCCGACGGAAACTTGGATTTATAGATCACCGTGCGAGTCCACTCTCCCGCGACAAGCGGGACGTGCACGGTCGAATATCCATCGCCATACCCGCTGATGACATAGTCGCAGTCCACCGACGCTTTCAACAAGATACTGACTGCAATTGTGCTCTCCACGCTAGTGTGAGCAGAAATTACATTGCCGAAGCTCACGCGGTTATTCTCTTGACTTCCGCGACGCTGGGCGTGTTGCACTGTAGTTACGGAACCTAGCAGTGGATCACGAGTGATGCTGGTTGAGGTTGATCCCTTGATGTCGGCGGGATGCGGCCTCATAGGGTCTCCCGCAAAAGCGTTGGGAATTTCGTGGTTGAGGGAAATTACCGGGACGCCAAAAATCCGGACATAGGCCGGGCTGGCCAGCACTTGCGGATAGGCGATCACATTTTCAATCGTACCCAGCACATCGAGACGGCCTTCGAGAGTGGTGGTGCTGGTGCGATCGGCGCTGACCAGGGTTCCGTCCCAGCGGCCATAACCTGAAATGTTGTCTAAGGTGATGGCGGAAGAATTTTCCGCGCGTATGACGGGACTGATCTTGGCTTCGGCAACCTCAACTTCGCTGAGAGTGATACGCGCGAGGTTGGCATAGAGGGTAGCCTGCTTGATGAGATGTCCATCGATGTTGATGGACGCTGCGCCTCCTCCATTCACTTCCGGCGCCCCGCCATACCAGTGGACTTCCGCCGGCCCAGCGTTTCCGAAGACCGCCATGGCCGCGACCGAATTGCTGAGCAGGCTGGGGTTTATGAAGTAGTCCGGCCCCATCCCGAACGACGCCGTCTCCGCGATCAACACCCCGACTGTATTGCCGACAGCCTTCAGTCCGTAGAAGGCGTTGGAATTCCCGCCGCCTCCGTTCATGGTGGTGTAGATCTTCAGCCCGGCCTGATTGCGATAGAGCGACAGATTCGAGAACTCGCCGAACTGGGCGCCATCGAGTTGCAGCCCGGTTGTGCAGTTCGCGACGGTGACGTCGCGCATGGAAATCTGCGCATGATTGGCGCCAATGAGAATGCCAGTTGACTCCGGCTGTTGGCCGCAATCGATACGCACGCCGTCGAGGATAAATTTGTCGGTGGTTTGAAGGATGGCGCGGTTTTCCTGGCGCAGGCCTCCGCACTTTGGTCCGGACATTTGCAGCAACGCGCCCCGGCTGTAGATCTTGCTGAATTGTCCGAGATTGATTCGGCAGAAGGAAAATGTCGCGCTGCCGGTGAACTCCAGAATGGCGTTGCTCGGGATGGTGCCGAGAGTGGAGGCCGCGCCTGCGATGGAGTCGGGGATTTCAATGGTTCCCCCATGAGTGGCGGCGGCATTTACTTTGGCGATCCAGTCGCGGCCGGGAAAGTTCGCGGCAGACGTCTCCGCATGGAGGGCCGCCGACAATAGAAGCAGTGCGAATGTACTGGCTTTTCTATTAACCACAGAGGTTCACAGAGCTAGGGGACCGAAGTGACCGAAGGGAGTCACAGGTAGCGGCTAATTGCTCTGTAAGGCTTGGACTACAGCGCGTTGCAGGGTGCGGGCCAGGACGATTTGCCCCAGGCCGTTGAGGTGAAGTGGATCGCCTTTGAAGAAAGGGTTTTTGCCGGCCTTGAGTTGCGCGCGCAGGTCGCCAGCGTCGTCGGTGAAGGGAACTTGTTCGGCTTGCGCCACTGCCTGGTTGGCGAAATATCCGGGTTGACCGGTGCCCTTTACCTCCGGCAACGAGAGATGTTGCACCAGCGCGACTTTTGCGTTGTGTTCTCGAACGAAAGTGAAAAGCGCGCGTTCGGCTTCCCGGCAGACTGCGATATCTCGCTCCGATTCGGCAATGGTGATGTTGGTGCGGTCGACTTCCGGCGGAGTCACGCCCCAATGGAAATACGTGGGGAGAATATATGTGCGAAGAAGATCGGTGATGGCAAACCACGGGCGCTTGCCGGGATAGTCGCCCGAAATGCCGACAACTGGAATGAATGTTGGCGCGTCGGCATAGTCGTGCGACGAGAGTGCGAGAATTACCACGTCGGCGTCGAAGGTGCCGAAGCGCTTGAGGTAAGCGAGTTCATTGGGCGGTCCCCAACTTTTGGCGGATGCGTTGCCGATGACCACGGGGCGATGGTATTGCCGTTGCAGATTGCGCTTAAGGATTTCCGTGTCGATGAGCCGTTGGTCGATCCTCACCCCGCCATAGACGACACTGTCGCCGACGATCAGCACGCGCAGTTCCTCCGGTGAAGATTTGTGCAGGGGGAAATCGTCGGCCCGCATACCGTAGGCGTTGACCGAAAAGCGGTGGTGAAAGCGATGGTAAGTTTTCCCTGGCTGGAGCATGTACTCCATGGTGGGATCAGCCTGGTAGAGCGGAGGATCGCCCAGTCCGACGATGAAGCGGCAAAACAGTTCCGAGGCCACGCTGAGCGCCAAAATCGCTGCCAGAAAAAATTTCAGTTTGCCGCCACGGGGTTGCGAAGGAAAGTTGAGGGCGGCAAGCGCGCGGTGGTCGAAATCGCGGGCCCTGGCCGTTGCCAGTGGGGAGTGGGAAAGGTGGCTCACGAATTCACCAGTGCCTCGACCGGCGGAAGCTCGGGAACATCGCAGCGGCTCAGGAAGTCACGATAAGCGCGGGCGAGACCGTCACGTAGATTGGTTTCGGGCATCCAGTCAAGGGCGCGCATGCGCGAGGCGTCGAGCAGTTTGCGCGGCGTGCCATCCGGCTGGCTCGCGTCGAAGCGAATTTTTCCGGTAAAGCCGGTCACTTCGGCGATGAGAGCGGCAAGATCGGCGATGGTGAGATCTTCGCCGCTGCCAACATTGATCAGCGCGGGCGCGACCGGGTCGGTGATCAAAACGTCGAAGGCCTGAGGGTGCAGTTCCATAAGCTGGAGACAGGCGGTGGCGAGATCGTCGCTGTAGAGAAACTCCCGCCGGGGAGTGCCGCTGCCCCATAGTTCGACTTCGGTCTCTCCCACGAGCTTGGCGGCGTGCAGTTTTTGCAGCAAAGCGGGAATTACGTGCGAACTGTCGCGATCGTAGTTGTCGCCGGGACCGTAGAGATTGCAGGGCATGGCGGCAAGAAAATGGGTGCCGTGCTGGCGGTTGCTGGCCCGGCACATTTCGATGCCAGCAATTTTTGCCACGGCATAGGCCTGGTTGGTGGGCTCGAGCGGCCCGCAGAGCAGGGATTCCTCGCGAATGGGTTGGGCGGCGAATTTGGGATAGATGCAACTCGATCCCAGAAACAGCAGACGTTCGACCTGGAAGTGCCGGGCATTGCCGATAATGTTGGCCTGAATCTGAAGATTTTCCAGCAGGAAGTCAGAGGGACGGGTCCGGTTGGCCTGAATGCCTCCGACTTTGGCGGCGGCGAGAAAGACATATTGCGGACGCTCGTCGTCGAAGAACCGGTACACCGCTGCTTGATCGGTGAGATCGAGTTCGGTATGTGTCCGCAGCAGCAGGTTGTGGTATCCAGCGCGGCATAGTGCACGGACGATAGCCGAGCCGACCAGACCGCGGTGGCCGCCGACGTAGATGCGAGATGAAAGAGGCATCATAGGGTTTGTAATTTTGTAATCGGGTAATTTTGTAATTTGAAGGCGTTTGGCTTGGGCGGGCAGGGCGATTGTTCGGCCTTTGGTGATAACGAGAGCGAAACCGCCAGCGGCTGAAGCCCCTGTGAGTCAAGGCGTACGGCACGATTAGAGTCGCTGCTCTTCCCGTTTGGTTGACGGGGCAAGGTTAAGGCACGGCTAAAATCGACGACTTTCTCGTTCCATCGGATAACTTTTCGAAATGTTGAAGTCGGGTTTTAAATTACAAATTACCCGATTACCAAATTACAAAATGCCTTTTAGTCTCCCAGGGCGGTGCCTGCCGCGGCTTCGAGCATCCGCGATACTGAACCCGACCACTGGTGCCAGTCGCCGAATTTTTCCTGCAGGATGCCGCGGCCTGCGCCCTTCGGTGATGCGCCGAGAGCTTCGACATCGGCGTCGATCATGATGCGGACCAGCTCGTGAAAGCGAATGCGCGGCTCCCATCCCAGCTGACGCTGGGCCTTGCTGGCGTCGCTCAACAGAAACTCGACTTCCGCGGGACGCAGATAGCGAGGGTCGAGTTCGACGTAATCCCGCCAGTCCATGTCGAGATACGAGAAGGCCTCTTCGAGAAATTCGCGGACCGAATGGGCTTCGCCGGTGCCGAGAACGTAGTCGGAGGCCCGGTCTTGTTGCAAAATGCGCCACATGCCTTCGACGTATTCGGGGGCGTATCCCCAATCGCGCAGCGCGTCGAGGTTTCCCAGGTAGAGCTTTTTCTGCTGTCCCGCATGAATGCGAGCGGCGGCGCGGGTAATTTTGCGGGTGACAAAAGTCTCGCCCCGTCGCGGGCTTTCGTGATTGAAAAGAATACCGCTGGCGGCAAACATCCCATAGGCTTCGCGGTAGTTGGTAGTCATCCAATGACCGTAGATTTTTGCCGCTCCGTAGGGGCTGCGCGGATGAAACGCCGTGTTTTCATTCTGCGGCGGCGGCGCGGAGCCGAACATTTCGGAGGAACCCGCCTGATAAAAACGGCAGGTGATGCCGCTGTTGCGCACGGCTTCGAGAATGCGCGTGGTGCCGAGCCCGGTGATGTCTCCGGTAAATTCCGGAACATCGAAGCTGACGCGAACGTGGCTCTGCGCGCCGAGATGGTAGATCTCGTCGGGCTGCATGTTGTAAATCAGGTGAGTTAGCTGCTCGCCGCTCGCCAGGTCCCCGTAGTGCAGGAAGAGGCGGCGGCCATTGCTCTGGGCTTCGGGACCGTGCGGCTCCTGGTAGATGTGGTCGATGCGTCCGGTGTTGAAGCTGCTGGCGCGGCGGATGATGCCGTGAACTTCGTAGCCTTTGCCAAGTAGAAGCTCGGTGAGGTAAGAACCGTCTTGTCCGGTGATGCCGGTGATGAGTGCGCGTTTAAGCAATGGGTTCTCCTGCTGAATTTTGCCGCGGGATTTAGCGGGCTGAAGGTGGAGGAGTGGAGCGACGCGGCTTGCGGGATTTGGTCTTTGGTTCTTCCTGGTAATGAAACGGGGATGGCCGGCTGAAGCTGGGAATGAAAAATGGATTGGAAAATCCGGACGCGGGCGCGGGCTGGGAAGCAGGCGGAGGCAGAGGCATCAATGGGAGTTTCGGACCCGCATTTGTGCCCGGTTTCACCAGCAGCTCAATCGGCGGTGGGGAATATTTTTGCGGCTGGAACCAGGTTATAGGTTGGGCCCTGTCAGGCCAGTGAAACGGCGCGAAGGGAGTTGTCACGGTTTGCCTGATGGGAGCGGGTTTTAGAGGATCGGCAAAATAAAGCGAGACCGGATCGACAGAATTGTGAACGGACTTATCGATCGCGTCCGGGTTGTGCGGCGTTTCCTGCGCGCTGCCGGGAAGGAGCAGCCACAGGCAGAAGAGAAGCAAGGGCCATTGTGCATTCATAAATCGGGATCGGGATTTGAATTCACGCGGCGAGCGCGGAGAGTCCGGCAACGCGCGACAATTCATAGGCGAAGTTGGGCAACAGCCGGGCTTCGTCCCAGTGCTGGCGGGCGTAGCGGCGTCCGCATTCGCCCATGGCGGCGCGTTTCGCCGGATCGCCAAACAGGTCTTGAATGGTAGAAGCGAGTCCGTCGACCCGCTCCGGTTCGGTGACCACTCCGCCTTCCGACTGGCGGAGGACGCGTCCGATTTCGCTGCTGGCGCTGACCGCGGCCGCGATGGGGCGCGCGGCGGAAAGCAGGGTGACCGTCTTCGAGGGGAACGCGATATCGGAGACGGTGGCTTGCTGCACGATGAGCGCCATGTCGATGGCGGCCAGCATCTGTAAGAATTGCGGCTGCTCCAGCAAGGGTAGAAAGTGCAGGTTGCGGAGCTGTAAGGCGCGGGCGCGGGCTTCGAGTTGCGGGCGCATGGCGCCGTTTCCGGCGAGCAGAAACGCGAGATCAGGATGATGGCGCAATTTCTCCGCGGCCTCAAGCACGACGTTGAGCCCCTGCTTCACCCCCATGTTGCCGGAGTGCGCGACCAGGAATTTTCCTTCGAGCCGGTGCTGGCGGCGGAAGTCGCGTCCCTCCGATCCCTGGTGGATGGCAAAGCAGTTCTTGTCGGCGGGTGGGGGCACGACGATGACTTTTTGCGGGTCAACTTTCTTGGCGATGATTCGTTGCCGCATGCCTTCAGTGACCGTCGAGATCAGCGCCGCTTTGCGGTAGGCCATGGCTTCGAGACGGAAGAGCGCCGGTAACACGGCGGGTGGCAGCATGCCGAGGTCTCCGGCGGAGTCGGGTTGCAGATCTTCCACATCGAAGACGTAGGGAGCGCCCGACCAGCGGCTCAAGAGCACGGCGGAGAGCGCGAGTCCGAGCGGCGGTGAAACTACGAGTAAGAGGTCGGGCTTGCCGCTGCTTAACGCGCGAAGGAGAGAAGTGGCGAAGAAGGAGGCTTCCAGCAACACCCGTTTGGCGGAGGTGACTCTCTTCGGCACCCACAGCCACGAGCGTAGGATGTTGACGCCGTGGCGCGACTCCCGGGCAAAGAGTTTGCGGGTGTAACCGTCATGGATGCGCCACTCAGGGTAATAAGGCATGGCGGTGCAGACGGTGACTTCGTGGCCGATGGAGGCGAGGTATTCGCAGCGCCGGGTAAGCACGGCGCCGATGCCGGTCGCCTCCGGCCAATAGTTAATCGTCAAAACCAGGATTTGCATGCAGATCTCGCAGGGGAACAGGGGATGCGGACAGGGGAGCGGCGCGTTTTATTTCTTGGCTCTTTAAAACAATCACGTATTCGTAGAAGCTTTGCAGCAGGGCGTAGCGCAGGCCGGCCGCTCCGTCGAGAAAGCCGAGCTTGCCGAGATAGAGCAGGAAAAATTTCAGCGCGGGGCGAGCGGGCAAGCGGTAGAAAAGTTCCTTCTGCTGAGAACGACGCCGGTTAAAGTCGCGGGAAAAGAGTCCGCGTAGATTTAGCGGCGAAACATGCGACGCCTCACGCGCTTCGAACGAACTGTAAGAGTTGTGACGGTCGAGCCAGTGGGAGATGCCCTTGCTGAACGGATGGTGGTCGAGGTATCCGTCGAGTTCGCCGGCCGGGCCGTCAGGGATGGAAAGCGGATTGACTAAACGTTCGTACCTCATTTTCTCCGGACGAAACAGGCGGAGGTAGAAAGACGAAGCCACCGCGTGCTTGAGCCAACGCTCCCCCCAAAAGTCGCGGCGGCGCACCCGGTAGGCGACACAATCGTCGCAACACTTGACCGCTTCCGCCAGGCTGGACGCGAGTTCCGGAGAGACCCGTTCGTCGGCGTCGAGATAGAAGACCCATGGATAGAGGAATGGAATGTTGGCGAGCGCCCAGTTCTGGTGCGACGACCAGTCGTCGAAAACCCGTTGCGTCACTTTGGCCCCGGCACCGCGCGCGATTTCGCAGGTGCGGTCGCTGCTGAAAGAGTCGAGAACGTGAACATCGTCTGACCAGGCGACCGATTGCAGGCATCCCGGCAGGTCTCTCTCTTCGTTCCTGGTGAGGATGAGGACTGAAATCATGATTGTCTCTTGACGGCGACCACCAGCATGGAGCGCGCGAATGCCGGGATGCGGCCGAGTCGCAGGCTGCGTTCTACGGAGAAATGCGACTCACACAGCAGGGCGTGCAAAGTGGATGGCGAGAAAAATTTAACGTGTCCGAAATCACGTAGCGGATGCCAGTGCGCGTCGAACGAGTTGGCGACGGCAAGCGCCAGGTTTTTCCAGTAGCCGTGGTAGGGAGTGCTAAGCACGAACAGCCCACCCGGCCGTAGCGCCTCGCGGGCACGCATCGCCAGTTGCCGCGGCTGCATCAAGTGTTCGATGACTTCGAGCGAGACCACGGCGTCAAAGTTTTCGCGGTGGCTTGCCGGAAGCGGCGAAGCGATGTCGTGGGGGAAGAAAGCCAGCCGGGGATAAGACTGATGGGCCAGCGCCAGGCCGCTCTCGCTGGCATCGCAGCCGGTAGAGTGAAAGCCCTCGACAGCTAACCGCGCAGTGCATGCGCCGTTACCACAGCCGAGATCGAGTACGGTGTGGACGCCACCGTCGCGCAATGCCGCCAGTGCCGGGGGCATTAGGTACGAATGGGCTTCCGGCACTTCGCGGCCGCTCCAGACAAATTCCTGGGAGGCGATAGCCAGAGAATTATCGGTCGAGGTGCTCATCGCAGGCTGCTTTCCTGAAGCTGGTGATAAGGCGTGGGGTTGGGATGAAGACGGTGCTTAAGTTTGCGCGCCGGGATGCCGCCGTAGACCGTCCAGGGTTCGAGGTCGCGCGTGGCCACCGAGCCGAGCGCCAGTACGGCGCCTTCGCCGACCTGTACACCCGGTTGCACGGTGGCGCGGGCGCAGATCCAGGCGTGGTCACAGACCGCGATGGGAAAGGCGAGCAGGGGAAATGCCGGGTCATCGTAGGCATGGGTCGCGCCGCAAATGTAAGCCTCCTGCGAGATGGTGGCGTGCGATCCGAGGGTGACCAGGCTGGGGTTGTAGATGATGGCGCCGTCGGCGATGGCCACGGTGTCGGCGCAGACCAAATTCCAGGGCGCCCAGATGGAAGCTTTGGGATAAATGTGCACGTTGTCGCCAAGCTGAGCGCCAAACCGGCGCAGGAGAAACGCCCGCCAGCGATGAAAAGGGCGGGGAGAGTGCCGAAAAAAAATCACATTGATCACGGCCCACGTCACCCGTAAGAGACGGTTGGGCAGGGAGAAGGCGGAGACGAGATAGGGATCGTAGAGGTCGTCGGACATGGCGGAAGAGGTCGTTGTCGTTGGTCGTTAGTTCTCGGTCGTTGACTTTTTGCCGGGATTAGGTTTGGCTGCTAGCTTCTGGCTGGCCGATTACGGTTTTGGCCAACGACCAACGACCAAAGGCCAACCACGCCTTTCAGGCAGCCTGCGTTACTTGCCGAAGCACCGCGTGCAGGGTTTGGGCGGCCCGCTGAATTTCGAAGCGTTGTTCGAAACAGATTCGGGCGGCCTGGCGCATGCCCTGTTTTTTCTCCGCTGGCATTTGCAGGTAGGTTTCGAGCATCTCGCAGGTAGCTGGCAGGGTATCTTCGGCGGAGAGGCCGGCACCGTCGCTTTCAATTTCCCGCCATATATTCACCTGGTTCGATATTAGAGCGGGGACGCCGGCGGCCAGGGCTTCGGCGACCACGATGCCGAAATTTTCCTGGTGCGACGGCAACACAAAGACTTCGGCTGCGCGCAACGCTCCCCACTTTAGGCTGCCGGAAATCATTCCGGTCCAGGTGATGCGATGGGCGACACCCAGTTCAACGGCCTGTCGCGAGAGCTGCTCGCGCCATCCCACTTGATCGGGCCCGGCCATCACTAGCTGCCAGTTGCCAGCATTATCTTTTGCCAGCACTTTGGCGAAGGCTTCGATCAGCAAGTCGCAACCTTTCTTGGGATGGATGCGGCCCATGAACAGAGCCAGTTTGCGTCCCCGCAACTGCGGATAGCGGCCGAAGAATTGCGCGAGTTCGGTAGGCGGATCGCCTTTCGGTTTGGCGGTTCCATAGTTGACGACTTTCTCACGGCAACGGTAAAGCCAGAATGAGTCACGCGCCAGAATTCGTTCCGACTCACAAGTGAACAGGACGGCTTGGGCGTCGCGCAACACGCGGTACTCGGCCCACGGCCAGTACATCCATTTCTTCAAATGTTTGAGCGGATACTGGCGCTTAAACCAGGGGTCGAGCATGCCGTGGGTGAAGATAACGTAAGGAGTGTTGGAGCCGTGGAGCGCGCGCCACGCCGCGAAGCTGTGATATTGCCAGATGCCGTTGACCACTGCCGCGTCGTATTCGTGGCGATGGGCGCGCAGCCACGGAATGAGGCGGTTGCTGTAGGCGTAGCCAAGATGCGGCGGTCCAAGTGGATGCACCGGCAACGGGCACTCTCCCACCCACGGCATCTCGGGTGCATCGAGCGATGCGATTTCGATGTGATGTCCGGATGCGACCAAAGTAGTGCCGAGTTGTTTGACGCCCTCAATCGGGCCGCCCCCGGCGGGATTTACGGAACTGATGATGTGCAGGATTTTCATAGGAGCGCTTCTGCTAGCTTCTTGCTTCTGGTTTCTAGCCCCTGGGTGATGCCAATCAGTCGGCGAGTAAAGTTTGCGTGGCGATTTTGGTTTTAGCCAGGAGCTAGAAGCCAGGAGCCAGAAGCCGCATTTGCGTCTTTCCGCGTCGAGACGAAACAGAACAGCGCGAACAGTGACGCGGGGTCGCCGTATCCGAAAAGCACGCGATGCACGAATCCGTTGGCGAAGAAGACCCCGAGAGTGAATATGAGAAAGGGGATGGGGCTAGTTGGCCGATGCCGCGTCAAGTAGACGGCGGTGAGTCCGGCCAGTACGAGAATGTATTTCGCCAAGATGACCGCCGTCGAAAATATTCCCATCTCGTAGGCGTTAGCCAAATACCCACTATCGACAGAGAAATCAAAATCTTCATCGCTGGTGCGGTACCCGTTGCCCACGAGCCACGAAGTTTTCGGCAGGACGTCGAGCAACGTGTTCCAGCCGTTGGTGCGGCCCGTCAATCCAGAGTCGAGACCGCGGGCTTTGCTATCGATCGCCAACTTGTTGCGAAAAAAATCTCCAGCGGCGGGCAGCAACGCCGGTTTGGCGGCACAAAATGCTGTGGCAGCTACTAGCAGAATCAGGAGCGCGGCGATTTTGCTGCGAGCGATGGTCATTGCAGGCCTGCGCTGATTTCTCGCAAGAATCAAGAAGAGAGTTATGGCCGCCCCAATCAGGAGGGCACCGGTCGACCCCCGCGAAGAGGCAGCTACGGTTACGAGCACGCACAATGCGCTGGCCACAAGGGCCAAACGATGATGGCTACCGCGAGAGGCAATCCAAAGTTGCGCGGGGATGGCGGTCACGGCAAAGAAAGCAATGCGGTTCGGTTCGAAGTAATAGGGATAATAACGTTGCGCGCCGCTTGCGGCCTTGATGAGATCCGAGAAAGTCAGGCCGGCCACGATCAGCATGCCAAGAGTGGTTGAACAGAAAAAAGCCCGCAACAGCCCCGCGAAACCAATACCCGAGAGCAGGACGCGGGCGGAAGCCAGGGTGGCCAGCATGACCAGTCCGTATTCGAAGGGATACAGGCTGCCGCGATAGAGCGATGAGAGCAGGGCGGGAACGGTGGCAAGAACAGTTACGGCCAGCAGCGAGGGGCGGGCGACTTCGGCCAGGATAGTTTTTCTCTGCGCGGCGGGGCAGGCCAGCAGAAACAACAGCATGCCCCCGATCAGCACCGCCATGGGGGCCAACCGCACCAAGTCGACGCGGGTCAGGCAATACTGCAGAAAGGAAAGCAGGAACGCGATGCTTACCACCCCGATGCCCACGATGGAGGCAGTTCTCGGCCGGATGCTGGCTTTTGTATAGATCCACGTCAATGTTGTTGCGGCGCTCATTGCTTTATCTCTTAAAGCTCAATTCGGGGAAGCGGAACAGTGACGCGCCGAAATCGCGGATGCCTTCCTTCAGGGTCGAGAGCGACTGGCTCAATACGTACCAGCCGACGATTAAGTCGATGGCGAGCAGCGCCATGGCGGCTCCGCTGATGCCGAAGTGGGGCAAGAAAAGGCGGGCAAGCAGCAGGGACGCGGCGGTGCCCACCAAGTAGCAGGCGGCGACTCTCTGATGCTGATTGGAGGCCACGGTAACCACCGAACTGGTGTACCAGAAAGAATTGGCGGCGATTGCCAGCAACAGCCAGCGAAAGGCCGTGGGATCGGCAGTGACCCGTCCATGGGTCCAGAGGGTAATGATGCGTTCGCCGAAGAAAAATAGAAAGGACACCGAGAAAAGGGACGACCACAGCGAAGCCTGGCAGGCGACGCGATGCAGACGGCGGGCCAAAGGCCAGTTCCGGGCTCCGTAGGCGGCGGAGAGTTCCGGCCAGACGCTGTTCTTGACTGATTCCATAATCTGAAAGCCGAAGCGAGTGAGAGTGCGCATGGTGGAGAAGGTGACGACCGCGATCGGTCCAAGAACCGCCCCGATAACTAGCACCATGCCCTGTAGGCTGAGTGCGCTGCCTGCGGGAAAAGCCATGTAGGCAACGGCAGGAGCGAGCAGACGCCGCGAGCAACTCCAGCGCGCGTGACGCGAACCATAGCCAAGCCACGGACTTTGCCGAACCATGATTACGGCCATGACCACAGTTCCAAGAGCGCGAGTCACCAGATATGCCACGGCGGCTTCGATGGGTGAGCGCGAAAACATGACCATTGCGGTGACCGCAAAAGTTTCCGCGAGGCGCAGCAGATTTTTTAGCAGCATCCCCAAGGCATAGCGGCCTTCGCAGCGGAAGCCGGAGGTGATCAAGTCCGCTTGCAGGCTTAGTAGTGCGTAACCACAAAGCAGCGCGAGAACGACACGGGTGTTGGCGGGGCCCATCGCATTGAGGTTCAGCCAGTGACACAGAGGCAGCAGCCACGCTGCCGCCACAAAAAGTGCGCCGATCGCCAGCGAACAAGAGCTGATGAGTAACCAACTGCTCTGAAAAGTTTCGAGAGCGCCGTTGCGGTCACCGGCCGCGACCCGCATGGTCATATCGTTGGCAGCGACATTGCCGAATCCGATGTCGCTGAAGGCGATGTAGGTGGGGATGGCGGCCAGAATCAGCCATTCGCCGTAGAGCACCGTTCCCCAGGCGCGAAGAAATACCGGCACGCTGATGATCTGCGCCACGATGGTGACCAACGGCCCCAGGGCCGAGGCGCCAAAGCCATGCAGAAATCTTTTGCGGACACTCATGATTGGTCGTTCGACGCGGGAGTTGTCAGGGAAAGGTTTAGGGGTGCCAATTTCAGTAGCGTCCGTACATGACCACGCCGGTCGCCATCTGGATGGCGGCTTCCATGCTGCGGTAGGCGAAGTTCTTTTCCTGGCTGGAGGGCACGAACAGGATGTCGCCGTCGAGCAGCATCGGGTCTTCCGCCTGGCTTGAGAGAATTTTTTTTAGCGGCATCGGAAGTTCAAGTCTTTCCGTCGAAGTCTTGCGGATGAGTCTGGCGCGGTTGAGAGCGGCGGTCTTGTTGGTGCCCTGGGCGAGCGCGATGGCTTGCAGCACAGTGAGATGGTCGTTGGTTTCGATCAGGAAGCCGCCGGGTTTACCGACGTCGCCAACCACATAGACCACGCCGGCGTGCGCAACCATGATGGTGTCGCGCGGCTCGATGTCTGGATTGAGATCGGCGTTCACGCTGGCCTTCGAATCGAGCGAGACGACTTCGGGATGTTCAGGGTTCGCGCGATGGGTGATGGTGACCGCCTTTCCGGCATTGGGCGTCAACCCGCCCGCGGCAGAAATCAAGTCAAGCAAACTGTGGGGGCCGAGCAGAGGATAAATTCCCGGGTTGCGGACCTCGCCGAGGACGGTCACTCCCTGGGTCGCGTATTCAAGCACGGTAACGGCGACATGCGGATCTTTCAAGATATCGCTCTGGCGAAAGTGGACTTCGATGGCTTCGCCGGCGCGGGCTGCGGTCATCCCGGCGAGCGAGAGTTCTCCCCCGAGCGGTAGAGTGACATGTCCGCGCTCGTCTACCCGGGCTTTGGTTGAGAGCTCGGGCGTGTCGAAGAAATTCAGGTCGAGCAAATCACCCGACGAAATTTCAAGCGGGTGGCCAGACGCGGTAGTGCGTGCAGAAGTTTGCGCCACCGAAGATAGCGTCAGCGCCGGAAGCAGGAGCAACAAGAGAATATTTCGTGACATAAGGTTGAGGAATCAGTTCGAGGCCGCGGTTTGCACCTCGGGTTTCGCCGGTAGCTGGGCATACGCGGGATAGGCGTAATAGTATTCGGGGCGGCGGACGGCGTTGAGCACGAATCCCAGCAAGTGCGCGCCGGAACGCTCGAGCAGATCGCGGGCGCGCAACAGCGCTTTGCGCCGCGACACTCCGGAACGGGTAACCAGGATGACGCCGTCGGCGTGGGCGGCCAGCACCAGCGCGTCGGCAAAGGGCAGGACCGGCGGGGTGTCGATGATGACGTGTTCATACTGCGCGCCCCACTCGCCGATCAACCGCTTCATCTCCGCCGAGGCGAGAATTTCCGCGGGCTGCGCCGGATGAAAACCGGCGGGTATGACGTGCAGGTTGGGCAGGTCGGCTATGGGCTGAGTTCGAGGATGCGGCGTCGCCGTGGTGGTGAGCAATGCGCTAAGGCCTGAGCCGTGGCTGGTGTCCATGCCCATCTGCTGATGAATCGAGGAGCAGCGCAGGTCGGCATCGACCAGCAGAACCTTGCGGCCGCGCTGTGCCAGCGCCGCCGCAAGGTTACAGCTGACCGTCGACTTGCCCTCCCCGGGCATGGCGCTTGCAACCACGATAATTTTTGGCGGATGCTCGACGGTCGAGAGCAACAACACGCTGGTCAAGGTTCGGTAGGCTTCTGCACCGGCACAATTGGGCTGGCGCATGGCGATAGGCCGGGCTTCTGGACTCAACAGGTTTGGCCGTTTCAAACCGCGCCGCGGTTTTGCCGCCCGAGGAAAGAAGGGCACCGCGCCGAGTTCCGGCAATGCCATGGCGGTCTCGAGTTCTTCATGTCCCAAGACCCGGTCGTCGGTCGAGTCAAGCGTAAGGCCCAGCAACATTCCGGCAAACAGGCCGCCCGCCAGGCCAAGCGCGAGGTCGAGCAGCTTGCGCGGCTCGATCGGCTGGTCGGGAAGCTGCGCGCGGTCGACGATGCTTACGTAAGACGAGGTCAGCCCTGAGGTGATGCCGGCTTCTTTCAGTTTGAGTTGCAGGCTGTCGTAAAGTTGCTGTCCGGATTCCACTTCGTGTTTGAGGATGGCGTACTGCGCCACGCTTTCGTTGAGCTTGTAGGCCTGTTCTTTCTGACGTTCGAAGTTGCCGCGAATCATTCTTTCCGCGCCCATGGCGGCGTCGAATTCGTTGGCCAATCGCATGGAGAGGTTGGCGGCTTCGCTCTCGATGGCGGAGTTCAATCGTGTCAGTTGCGATTCCAGCTCTTTCAGCTTGGGGTATCCGCTGCCGAATTTTGCACTGAGTTGCGCGTATTGCGCATGCAGGTCAGCCTGCTGAGTGCGCAACACCTGCGCGGTGTTGCCGGGCACGATGGTGGCTATCAGTTCGGGGTCGCCCGATTGCGCCAAGCGGTAGCGTCCCTCTTTAACGATGCGGTCGGCCTCGGCCTGGGTGAGCTGCTCGTTCAACTGCTTCAGGCGGTCGGTAACGATATTGTCGCTTTCGTCATTGCCGAGGAAGTTGTGTTTGCGCTGGAACTCGGCCAGGTTCTGTTGTGCGGTAGTGGTGCTCGAGCGAATTTCTTCCATTTGCCGCGACAGCCATTGCGAAACCTGTGTCGTGCCATCGACCCGGGTACGGAAGTTGCGCTGCATGTATTGGTCGATCAAACAATTGGCGACGGTGGTGGCGAGTGCGGGGTCGGGGCTGCGAAAGCGGATTTCGACCACCTGCGTATTGGGCAGCACTTTGACGATCAAGTTGTCGGTGAAGCGGTCGAGCAGGCGCTGGCGCTCGGCGGCGTTCAATTGCGAAATGTCGGTGTGCGCCTTGGCGTCGGAGCCGGCGAATTGCGGGTTGGCATAGAGGCGCAGCGCTTGCATTACCTGCAGAGCGACGGTATTGCTTTGCAGAATGGCTACTTCGGTTTTCACCCGGGTATCCAGATCGGTCGATACCGGTTTGTCGTCAAGTCCGAGATTGTCGGAGCGTGTGGGATCGACCTGCAAACGAGCGACACCTTCGTAGGATGGAGTCTTAATCAACACGTAGGCGACGGTCAACAGAAAGATTGCGGCGGCCAGGCCGAAGATGGGGGCACGGCGGCGCAAGAGCAACTGCCATAAGTCGGCGAGTCCGAGCGCGTGCGGGAACGGGTTGCGAGACTCGGGTGCCAGCGGCCGAGGCAACGCGATCTCGGCGCGCGGGATTCGGGCGAGGTTTTGATGGTTTTTTCGCATGAGTTTAGGCGGGCTCAAGGTTGTAGCCGTCGATGCGGAATTGCAGCGAGCGTTGAATGCTTTCGACCGAGACGATCAGGCTGCGGTCGTCGTTGACCGCGGTGAGGATGCCGCGCAACCCGTCGAGGCTGCCGCCGCGTATGCGCACCTTTTGGCCAATATTCACGAAGGGGCAGGCGGTGAAGGCGACACGCTCCTGCAAGAGGGTTTGGATGGCTTGGATGTCTTCTTCCGGGACTTCCACGCCTGTGCCGCGCATGCCGACAAAACGCAACGCCCCTTGGGTGCGCAGCACGGTCACTCGCTGTGCCGCGTCGTCCTGGATGCGAACGAACAGATATCCGCCAAACAGCGGCACTTCGACTTGGCGGCGGCGGTCGCTCCAGTGGTGGATCGCGGTTAGCAGCGGCAGAAACACTTCCACGCCTTTTTCTTTCAACTCCATCGCCGCCCGTTTTTCGTGACGTGGTTTGGTCTGTACCGCGAACCACGAACCCGCCATCCCCAACGGAGGAGGGGGCAAAATTCCGGTAAGGGGATAATCGTGCAGGGCTTCGCCCATGTCGGTCACAGTGCTTCGTTCTCCTTCGCGAGTGAAATACCCTCGCGCTTCTTCTAGTGCAAGCTGAATTCCAATTGTTTTTGTGGGGAGTAATAAACATCTCATGCGTGTGGAAAAGCGTGGGAAGGCCTGATGGACAAGGGATCTGGCGGAGAGCGCACAGTCAGGCAGGAAATCTTGGGTAGATGACCTAGGCCCATTCCCGGACGATTTGGGAAAACGGGATGCCGCGATGGGAATGTAACTAGGTCGAGTAGTCGGCGTTGATGTGGACGTATTCCGCGGTTAGGTCGGTGGTGAGGAAACGAACTTTGCCCTTGCCGCGGCGGAGTCTTACTCGCACGTCACAGGATGGTTCAGAGAGTTCGGCGTGGGCTCGCTTCTCATCGAAGGGACGTACCGAGCCTTTTTGGAAGACGGTTTGCTTGCCAATGGTGATGTCGATCTTGTCGGGATCGACCGCGATGCCACAGGATCCGATGGTCGACAGGATGCGTCCCCAGTTGGGATCGGCCCCTGCCCATGCGGTCTTTACCAGTAAGGAGTGGGCGATGGCTTTGGCGATGTGCAGCGCTTCGGCTCGGGTCTTGGCTTCGTCAACATAAAGGTGGATGACGTGCTTCACGCCTTCACCGTCGCCGACGATTTGTTCGGCGAGGGACTGGCAGACTTGATGAAGAGCGGTGGCGAATTGTTTAGTGATGCCAAGGCCGCTTTGTCCGCTAGCCAGCAGAAGTGCAGTGTCGTTGGTCGAAGTGTCGCCGTCGATGGAGAGGCAGTTGAAGGAGTCGTCGACTGCGGCCTTCAGAAGCAGCCGCAGTTTTCCAGCGGGAGCCGCGATGTCCGTCATGAGATAGACCAGCATGGTGGCCATCTGCGGGTGGATCATTCCTGCGCCCTTGGCGATCCCCAACAGCGAGAATTCTTTTTTCCCTACCTTCGCGCGTACCGAGGCCAGCTTGGGGCGGGTGTCGGTGGTCATAATAGTCTCCGCGAATTTCTGCGCGG
>DATBAT010000311.1:0-41518 GCA_036271375.1 Terriglobales bacterium | reverse complement strand
CTTTGGTAGTGAAGAATGGATCGAAGATGCGCGCGCGTGCCTTTTCCGGAATGCCGGTTCCGGAGTCTCCGATTTGAATCTCGACCCAGTCGGAGTAGTCCCGCGTGCGGACAGTGATCAGGCCTTTACCCTGGCTACCATTTCCGGTTGCTTCGCCGATGGCGTGGGCAGCGTTGACAATAAGGTTCAAGATGACCTGGTTGAATTCGCCCGGCAGGCACGAGATGCGGGGTAGGTCGGGGTCGTAGTCGGTTTCAAGGTCGGCGACGTATTTCCATTCGTTGCGCGCCACGGTGATGGTGCTCTCGATCGATTTGTTCAGATTGAGCGGTGTCTTTTCCTTGGTGCCGGGGTGGGAGAAATCCTTCATTGCCGCGACAAGTGTAGAGACGCGCTCAACGCCTTCGATCGACTGCTGGATCGCGTTGGGGATTTCTCGTAACAGATAGTCCGTGTCGATAGCGCGAATTTCCGTTGCCAGTTGCTCTACTACCTCGCGGGGAATTTCCTGCTCCTCCGACAGTTTGAGAAGTTGGTCGTAGCGAGTGAGCAACGAGGTGAAATCCTCGAACGCATCTTTCAGGAAGCGCGCATTGTCGCCGATGTACTGCGTCGGCGTATTGATTTCGTGAGCAATTCCTGCGGCCAGTTGTCCGATGGATTCCAGTTTCTGCGCCTGGCGCAATTGCACTTCCATGATGGCTTTTTCGCTCTGCGCCCGCTTGCGTTCGGTGACGTCGTTGGCCAGCACCAGATCGGCGGCGCGACTCTTCCAGTCGATGGTGTGCGAGGTCATCTCCACGTCGATGAGGTTGCCCCCTCTGGTCAGGTGCTGAAGTTGAACAGGCTCACCGGAATCGTTGGGAACCAGCGGAATCTTCTTCAGCAACTCGCGCGCTTCCGCTGGCGGATAGATGTCGAGGATTGTCATCTTATGAAATTCTTCGGCGGAGTATCCGTATTTTTTTATGGCCGACTGGTTTACCGCCAGGAAGCGTAAATTTTCCAGATCGTAGACCCACATGGGATGCGGGTTGCTGTCGAACATAAGACGGTAGCGCCGCTCTGATTCGCGGATCGCCCGTTCGTCCTGCTTGTGGGCGAGATAACTGCCGATGCCGCGGCCCATGGCTGTAAAGGTTTCGATAAGGTCACGTTCCGGTTGTTGAATCTGTTCGCTCCAAAATTCGAAAACCGCAACTACCTCATATTCCTGCAGCACCGGGAAAGCAAAGGCCGACCTGAGTCCCGCCGCCCGCGCGGCTTCCAGCCGGGGCTGAGCGGGGTCAATGGGTAATTCGCTCAGCCAGTGGCAATCGCCGCCCGCCCACACTCCTCCGGGGACGCCTTCGCCCAGATGCAGCAACGTGCTGCGGCTGATGGTTTCAAAATCTCTGAGATTGTCGCTTTCCGTCCAGGAATCCGTCATGCGCATGACGAGGATGTGCGGATTGATTTCCCACACGCTTCCCCATTTCCATCCGAATGTTTCCGCGATTACACGCAGGGTGTGCTGGCAGATGTATTCCACCGGAGCGTCGGTGCCGAGCAGCGCGCTGACTTCATTCTGCAGGTGCAGACGGGTCTCGGCTTTAATGCGTTCGTCGATCTCTTTAGTCAAGTCGGAAGTTCGGGCCGCCACTTCCAGTGAGATGTTGTCTTTTACACCCTCTAATTTTGCGTGGCGTTGGGCCTGGAGCCAGGCTTCGTTACGGCTGTACAGGATGAAGTGAGAGAGGAACATCACTTCGAAGACGATCCACGAAGTGTGCTCGGCAGCCCGCCAGGGGGAAGCCGAGAGCGCGCCATACATCGAATAGGGCCACAAAGCACCGCGGATTAGGTGATCAAGCGCGGTGACCGATGTCGCGGTGAGCAGCACCTTCCAGTCGCGATAGAAAGCAAGGAACGCAACCAGGCCGAGCACCACGAAGTGCGCTTCGGTGCGGCCGCCGCACAAGTGGATCAGCAGCCCCGCCATCAAGATTTGAGTAACTGCGATGAAATGGCGAGTCAGAGAATCGCCGGGTCGCAGGCTAACTATCACGACGGTCGACGTTGTGATCATGCCGGAGAGAAAAACTGCCGTCCAGACATGAACATGGCTGTAATCGGCGCCCCACGCCCGCGGAGAAATTAAAAACGCGAAGACGATGGCAGTGAATACTTCGAGGCCAGTAAGCCAGGCGAACATCCGGTCGACCAGCTTGGAAAGCCCTTGCAAGTTTTCCGCGAAGAGTTGGCGCGCACGCAGAGCAGCGGAGAACGTGATCTCCGAAGTTGTAACCGCGAGTCCCGGTTCTTGAGGGGAATCCTTCATCGAAGGCGCAGCAATGCCCACGTGCTGATGCGGGATTCATCGGCAGCAATCGAGGTTTGCTTGAGAAGCTAGGCGGGACGCCGTTCAGAGGCCGGAATGCGGCCCTGCGTGCCGTAAAAAGCCATCAAAGTGGCCGCGCCCAGCATAGGGACGGCAAAGCCGACCCGCAGGTTAGAAAAGTGAGTGGAGAGCGCGCCTACCAACCAGGGCAGTGTGCCGCCACCGAAGTTGCCGATGGCGAAAAGGAACCCGCTGACGCTATCCACGCGGTCACCAAACCAGCGGGGAAGCAGCGAAACCTGGATGGGGAATACGGTGGAAAAGCCCAACCCGGCGATGCTTGAGCCGGCGATCACCGCCGCCATCGAGGTGCTGGTGACAAGAATCAGCACGCCGATCACCGCCAAAGCCATTCCGATAGCCGCAACCCTGACCTCGCGGGCGAAGCGGAGTGCAACCGGCGCCAGTGCTCGCCCGATCAGTAGCGTTCCATAAAAGAAGGACGGCATCATCGCCCAAGATGAGGACGGGGCTCCTGGCAGGATGCGCTGTGCGTAGGAGGCGACCCATCCGCCGACCGCGGTTTCCGATCCGACGTAGATGAAGAACATCACGGCGATTAAAGCAAAGAACTTTTTATTCCATGGAGCCAACTGGTTGGCGTTAGAAGATCGGATCCGCCGGTTTTCATCCGCGACGAATCTGAAGGACGCCAGTGCCAAGACAAGAATCGCCAGCGACGCTGCCAGGACGTAGAAGAACGTCGCGATGTGGTGTACGCGCTGTACGGCGCCAACGATTATCGGGGACGCCATCGCTCCCACGCCCCATGATGAGTTCAGCAGATTGAGCGCGGAAGCGCGCTTCTGCGGCATGGCGTCGGAAACAAAAAGATTGCAGGCCGGGGTCGTCATGCCAAAACCGAAACCAAGTACGCATATACCGGCCAATCCCAGAGTGCGGCCTCCTCCACCAAGAAGGGACACGCCCACGGTCATCAGAGTTGCGCCGAGAATCAGCGTCATGCGGTACCCGAACCGGCGCACCATCAGCCCGGACGAGAGCATTCCACCGATGGAGGACACATATTGCGCCAGGAAAAGATTGCCGGCTTGCGTGTCATTGAGCGACCAGCGCGCAGCCAGAATGGGCAGCAGCGGCCCGAGCATCGTCATCACCACGCCGGTGATCACGAAATCAAGATGCGCGAAGATGGTTCCGTTGGTCAGCCTTTTTGCGGCGGGCGCTGGCGTGGTTGTCGACATTCGGTGTCATTAGATTATAGGTGCGCGTCGTTAAGGAACTGTGCGCAAACACGTTATGATGTGGATCAAGAAACCTGATGATCAATGGGAAAAGAATTGCCGTAGTATTACCCGCCTATAACGCGGAGAAGACGCTCGAAGCCACGGTGCGCGAGCTTCCCGAAATCATCGACGTATGCATTCTGGTGGATGATCACAGCTCCGACGCGACCGTGCAAATCGCGCAGAAGTTGGGATTGCAATACTTTGTTCACGACCAGAACTACGGCTACGGACGCAATCAGCAGACTTGTTATCGCGAAGCGTTAGCCGCGGGCGCGGACGTGGTGATCATGGTACATCCGGACTATCAGTACACGCCGCTGCTCTCGACGGCGATGGCCAGCATGGTCGCCTACGGCGTCTACGACGTGGTATTGGGATCGCGCATTCTTGGCGGTGGTGCCTTGCGCGGCGGTATGCCGTTTTACAAATATGTCTTCAACCGCCTGCTGACCGCGTTCGAAAATTTATTCCTGGGCGTGAAAGTTTCTGAGTATCACTCCGGCTACCGTGCCTTCAGCCGCGATGTCTTGACGAAGTTGCCGCTGCTGGAAAATTCCGACGATTTCGTTTTCGACAATCAAATGCTGGCACAAACGGTGCGCTTTGGATTCCGCATCGGCGAAGTGTCGTGTCCAACGAAATATTTTGCGGAAGCGTCGTCGATTAATTTCAGCCGCAGCGTGACCTACGGGCTGGGAGTTCTTGCCACCACTATGCAGTTTGCCTTGCAGAGCTGGGGATTGGCGCAGTACAGAATTTTCAGCGACACCGGGCGGCGTCTGGAGCCCGGGCATACCACGTACTACGCGCGCGGCACTTCGGCTCCGCAGTCATGAACTCAGAGAGCACCCCGTCCGCCAAACAATTTGCGTTGTTGACCGCAGTCACCGCGGCGGCAATTGCGGTGCACGGCTACCATCCTTATGTAGAGGACGCCGAAATCTACGTGCCGGGGATCAAGAAGGCACTGAATCCGGCGCTGTATCCCTTCAACACTGGCTTCTTCGCTTCGCACGCTCACCTGACTTTGTTCCCGAATTTGATCGCGGCGTCGGTGCGCATCACGCATTTGCCGTTCGATTGGGCATTGCTGCTCTGGCAGTTCGGTTCCGTTTTTATGTTGCTGCTGGGATGCTGGCACTTGGGGCGGCTGTGCTTTGATGATCCACGCGCCAAGTGGGGCAGCGTGGCACTGGTCGCGTCGTTGCTGACGATACCCGTGGCCGGAACAGCGCTCTACATCATGGACCAGTACGTGACCTCGCGGGCGCTGTCGACCCCGGCTGTGCTCTTCCTCGTCATCAACGCAGCGGAGAAGAAGTTCGTGCGAGCGGGATTGTGGGCTGTCTTCACCGCCAGTGTTCATCCCTTGATGGTCGTGTTTGGATTGTCGTTCGTATTTCTGATCGTCGTCATGGGTCAACGTGGCATGGCGCGGCGTATAGAGCGGCCCGCTTCAGCGTTGATGCTGATTCCGTTTTTTCCGCCGATGACCGATGCCTACCGGCAAGTGCTGCAAAGCCGATCGTATTTCTTTCTCTTGCAATGGGAGTGGTACGAGTGGGTAGGGATCTTCGCGCCGCTGGTGATTTTCTGGTGGTTCTCGCGCGTGGCCAAGCGGCGTGGCCTTTCGCTCTTGGAACTCTTGTGCAAGGTTTCAATTGTGTTTGGCTTGGTGTTCTTTGTAGTTGCGGCGGTAATTACGATTCCTAAGAGTCTCGCGCGATTTGCCGAGCTACAGCCCATGCGGAGCCTGCATTTGCTTTATGTTCTGCTCTTCATAGTCGCGGGCGGATTGCTCGCACAGTTCGTGCTCAAGTCTCATTGGTGGCGCTGGGCACTACTGTTTCTCCCGATTGCAGGCGGCATGTTTTATGCAGGACGGCAACTCTTCCCAGACAGTCCGCACCTCGAACTGCCGGACCGCGCTCCGCAAAATGACTGGGCTTCCGCATTCTTGTGGATCAAAAGCAACACGCCGATTGATGCGTACTTTGCGCTCGACCCGGAGCACATGGAACTACCCGGCGAAGACCAGCACGGTTTCCGTGCAATGGCCGAGCGCTCGATGCTGGCGGACAAGATCAAAGACAGTGGGGCGGTGACCATGTTCCCCGCGCTGGCCGAAACCTGGCAAGAGCAGACACGCGAACAAGACGGCTGGAAGAATTTTCATCCCGCGGACTTCCAGCGGCTTCAGCAGAAGTTCGGCGTGAACTGGTTCGTTCTAACCGAGGGGCTTCCCGGTATGGCCTGCCCCTATAAGAACCGGGCGGTCGCAGTGTGCCGACTCCCCTGATAGATTGCCGCGTCCATCGCGGTCGCGTAGCATCTAAGCAGCATGGCTACAGCCACCAGCGCACCAACCCGATCCGTCAAAAAGGTCGCGTTAGGCGAAATTCTCAGCTTTGCCTACGAGACCTTTTGCAGTAACAAGGTGCGCTTCGCGCTGACCGCGCTGGGCATGGTCATCGGTACCGCGTCGCTGATTCTAGTGACCACAATCAGCCTGACCGGCAAACAATATCTGCTCAATCAGATCCAGGCCATCGGCTCCAACTGGATTTACGCCGAGTACGAAGGCGGGGCGCAGCGCATCTCCAACGTCAGCGCCGACCCGCTCACTATCGACGACATGCAGGCGACGCTCGAGCAGGTGCCGGGAATTGTGGCGGCATCCCCCGTAGTTCCGCTGGATGAGCGTATTCCGGTTGGAGACGGCAAGGAACGTGATATTCGGATTCTCGGCGTCTATCCCCAGTACGAGGTGGTGCGCAATTTGGTGGTGGTCTCCGGCCGTTTCTTCGACCAGCAGGACGAACAAGGACACAACAAAGTCGGCGTCATCACGCAAAAGATGGCGGAAGATATTTACGGATCGCCGGCGGCCGCAGTCGGCAAGGTCATCAAGCTCAGCGGCCTGCCCTTCACCATCATCGGGACCTTTAGAGAGCGTGTCGACACCTTCGGCCAGTCGGAAGTTACCAATAACACCATGGCGATCCCCTACACGGTCGCCCGCTATTTTTCCGAGACGACGACGGTTAAGCAGATTTTCTTCTCGGTCAGCGATCCGTCGGCAGTAGTACCGGCGACGGCGCAGATCAGGAAAATTATCCAGGCTCGACACCGCCCGGAGTCGGTCTACAACGTGGAGAACCTGACCCAGCTAGTCGCGTTGGCCGACAAAGTCGCTAACATGCTCACACTGATGCTGCTGATGATTTCTCTGGTCGTGCTTCTGGTAAGCGGCATCGGGATCATGAACATCATGCTGGCAACGGTGAGCGCCCGCATTCGTGAGATTGGAATTCGCAAAGCCATCGGCGCCACAAATCGCGAGATTCGTTTCCAATTTCTCTCCGAAGCGATTCTAATTTCTCTGGCCGGCGGTTTTATCGGCGTAATTCTAGGACTCGCCATTCCCTACTCAGTGCGTTTCTTCACGGAATATCGTCTACCGATTTCCGGGCTGTCGGCGATTGTGGCGATTGTGGTGTCATCGCTGGTAGGGATTTTGTTCGGTACAGTTCCCGCCACCCGCGCGGCGAAGCTTGATCCGGTGGAGAGCCTGCGCTACGAGTAGTTGGACCACCACGTAGATGCAGGTGTACTCACCTGCATCACCACGAAACCTAAATTTTGTATTGCCGTAAGGTCGGGCAGGTGAGGACACCTGCCCCTACGTGAGTTTTTTAGCGTTCCCATTCTGAAACCGAAATTCTGCAAATTGTGACGTCTGACCTTGCGCACCCGTCGGTATCGTGGCTAGGCTGGGCGAATGTTCCGCATTATCTCTTTCTTACTTCTCTTACAAGCCGTGGCTTTCGCCGCGCCCAAGCCGCACGCCGTCGTCCTCGGCAAATGGACGACCGTTAAATGGCTGATAGGCCCGGAGGAAAGCCAGCCCACCGACCTCAAAGTCCGTCCACTGATTGTGGATGGCCATACAAAGGACTACGTTACCGGGCCGCAGCACGACATCACCGACCATCTGTTCGTCATCCGGCGGGCATTCAAAGTGAACGACAGCTTGCCAGATGAAAAAGCTACGGCGCCGCAATGGCTGTGGCAACGCAGCGGGTGGCTCCTGGTTGACCGCAGCAGCGGGCACACCGCCAACATCGTCCTGCCGGAATACGATTTTTACTATTCGGCAATTGCGTGGTATCGCGACTACGCGGCTTACTGCGGCATGGCGGACGATGGCAAGCGTGTGAACGCGATCGTCGCGCAGATCGGACGACGGCAACCTGTCCTTAAGAAGACGTTAGGCGAACCTTCGGCGGAGGATGCGCCCGATTCAGCATGTGCGGCGCCGTCGTGGCAGCGGCGTCCAGCGCGGGTGACGTTCGAACCGGAGCACGCGCCCAAGTTTACGTACGCAATTCGCGGACATGCGGCGATCGCAGTGGTGGAGGAAGACAACGACGAAACGGCGGCGAAATGAAGTTTAACCACCGAGAGCCTGTAAAAGTAAAAGGCACGCTTGCGCGTGCCTTTCTTCTACGAATCTAGCCGAACGCTACGCTCCTGCCGCCACGGTCGCCGGCTTCTGTGCTTCCTGCTGCGCGGTCTTTGCTTCCTGCTTTTGTTGTGGTTGTTGCTTTTCGTTCTTAGTTTCCGCGCTGCGGACCTGCACGCTCCCCTTGAGGATTGCGCCGTCTTCCACGCTGATGCGCTGCGTGATTACGTCTCCGGTCAGCGAACCTTCGCTGCGGATGTCGAGACGATCGGTGCATTGAATGTTACCCTTCACCTTGCCCATGATGACGACTTCGCGGGCGTTGATGTTGGCGGCAACGGTGCCGTTGCGACCGACGGTGACGCGATGCTCGGCGACATTGATGCTGCCTTCGATTTTCCCGTCGATATAGAGCGACTCGGCGCCGGTCAACTCACCTTTAATAACCAAAGACCGTCCAATGGTAGCTTGCTCAACCGGCGCACCGGCGGCACTGATCGGCGCGTAAGAGGTTGAAGTGGAGGGACCCTGCGGTTTTTCCTGTGACTGAAACATTGAGTAGAACCTTTCTTATACCCGCGCGGCTGGGGAGAAAAGCCGCTGGCGGCGGTCTTTGATTTTGATCGTGCGGCTTTGGGGCCAAGCTGACTATCGCACGCCTGGAAGTAACTTGAGGAGGTTACGGAGGGTGTTGTACGAGTGAGAAGTTTCTCATTCCTGCAAAACCTGCGATAGCTCCTCCCACTCCGCCATGCTGGCTTGCAGCTTTACCTTACTCGATTCCAGTTCGCGCGACTGCCGCTGCGTTTCCTCCGCGCTGACGTAATTCTGCAACGCGGTCTCGCAGTTAGCGATGGATGACTCCAGCCGGTTTATCTCGGATTCCAGTTCTTTCACCCGGCCCTTCATCTGCTTTAGCTTGATGGGATTGAGCCGCTTCGCATCGGTGGTAATCTGATGCCCGTTCGACGGCATAGGCACGGGAGCGATCACTTCCGCTTCGACGGTCTTCTGTAGGGTCTCGACTCCACCTTGCTTTCGCCAGATGTAGTCTTCGTAGTTCCCGGGGAATATTTCGACCTTGCCGTCTCCGACTTCGAAAATCCGCGTGGCCAGCTTGTCTATGAAGTAGCGGTCGTGCGAAACGAAGACGACCGTCCCGGTATAACTGCTCAAGGCTTCCAGCAGTACATCTTTCGCCCGCATGTCGAGGTGGTTCGTGGGCTCGTCTAGCAGGAGGAAATTCGCTGGATGCAGCAGCATCCGTAGCAGTGCGTAGCGGTTGCGCTCTCCGCCGGAAAGCACCCCGATGCGCTTGAAAACCTCGTCGGCGGAAAACAGGAAGCACCCCAGCAGCGAGCGCAGTTCGGTCTCCGTCGAGCGCGGTGAAACCGCGCCGAGGTCGTCGAAGACGCGCGCGTCGGTGTCGAGTTCTTTGTATTGATCTTGCGCAAAGTAGTCGGCGAGCACGTTGTGCCCCAGCTTGTATTCGCCGCGGGTTAGCGGCTCGGCATCCGCCAGCAGCTTGATCAGCGTCGATTTTCCGGCGCCGTTCACGCCGACCAAGGCAATGCGGTCTCCGCGTTCGATCAGGAAATTTACGTTCTTAAAAACTTCCTTCGGCCCATAAGCCTTCGCCACATTGTTGAACTCGGCGACAATGCGTCCGCTGGGTTTGGGCTGCGGGAAAGAAAAGTGGATGGTCTTTTCTTCTTCGGGAAGTTCGATGCGCTCGATCTTCTCCAGCTCGTTGATACGGCTCTGTACCTGCTTCGCCTTGGTGGCCTGATAGCGGAAGCGGCTGATGAACATCTCCAATTGGTCAATGCGCTCGCGCTGGTTGCGGTAGTTGGCCTCAAGCTGTTCGCGGCGTTGCGTCTTCTGCGCCAGATACTTGTCGTAGTTGCCGGGATAGAAATACAGCTTCTTGTTCCAAATCTCGACGATCTTGTTGACCGCCACGTCCAGAAAATAACGGTCGTGCGAAATCAGCACGAACGCATTGGGATAATTGCTTAAATACTCTTCCAGCCAGTTGCGCGCTTCGAGATCGAGATGGTTGGTAGGCTCGTCAAGAAGCAGCAAGTTGGGCTGCTGAAGCAACAGCTTGACCAGCGCGATACGCATTTGCCATCCGCCGGAAAACTCCTCCGTCTGCCGCTCCCAGTCTTCCTTGCGAAAGCCCAGCCCAGAAAGAACCGTGCCAACTTTCGATTCAATGGAATAACCGTCGCGCGTGAGGAACTCATGTTGAATATGGTGATAGCGGTCGGCCACCTGCGAGTACTCATGCGAGGCGTGGTCCAGCTCCGACATGCGCGCGGTGAGATCTTCCATCTCCTTCTCCATGTCGTGGAGATCGGAAAAGACCGACATGCATTCGGCAAACACGGATCGCCCGGAAAGAGAAAGCCCGTCTTGCGGCAGATAGCCTGCGCTGGTGCCTTTGGCAAAACTGATCGACCCGTAGTCGAAGGTCTCAAGCCCGGCGAGGACCTTCATCAGAGTCGATTTTCCGGTGCCGTTCGCGCCGACTAAGCCGACGCGGTCGCGCGAGGTGATAAGCCAGTCGAGCCCTTCAAACAGGAGCTTGTGGCCAAAGCGCTTTCCGGCTGCGGACAACTGAATCATGAGGGTGATTCCATCGTCTCATAAAAGCAGGCCACGGATTTTCGCGGATGGTCACGGATAATTCTCTTTCTTTTGTCTTATCCGCGTAGATCGGTGCAGATCCGTGGTTGGCGTTAGTGTTGAGAGAGGACAAGTTCGCCGTTTTCGACTTTGATGCCGCCGACGCCATCGGGCAGCTTAAGGTGATCTTTCTGGTCGGCCAGTTTTTTCTGGAGTGCGTCGTTGACCAACGACACCGGCACATTCAAGTCCCCGACTTTGAATTCGGTCGGGTCGAACGTGGCGAATCCGTCTTTCGATCCGAGATGGCCGGAGACTGTGACCCAAACATTCTTCCCCGCAACCGTGGTCAGGAACTGGCCGTGGACGGTGTCTCCATCGAAGCTGACTTGCTGATCGAGAATGTTGGGCATGGCGCCGAGGTCCGTTCCAGGAGCCAGTTGGGCCGCGGCAGCCGGCAGAGACCCAGCAGCCTGCGTGATTGCTGCACTGACTTCGGCGGAGCTAATGCGAACTTGCGGAGGTGGTTCTATGGCTGGAGTTGTGGTGCTCTGTGGAGAAGCTGGCGGCGTTTCCAACTGCGAAACCTTCTCCTGAAACTTTTGCGCATTGGCCGACACCTGCGCAGGAGTCTGGGGCGGCGCGACCGGAGCAGGCCGCTTCAACACCAGCACCAGCGCCACCAGGGACGTTCCAAGCGTGGCGAGGCTGATGATGCGGTCAAGCTTCATGAGTACATGGTAGTGGGCGGCGGCGAAGGGCTAAAATGACGGAAGGCACTGACCGGAGGGTTACCACGAAACGTGTGGGCCGGGGCTTTGCCCCGGCCGCAGTTCTCAGGCATCCAACTTCTTCGCCAGCCGCTCATTCACCATCTGTGGATTCGCGTGGCCCTTGGAAGCCTTCATCACTTGTCCGACGAAGAATCCAATGACAGTCTTCTTCCCGGCGCGATACTGCTCAACCTGCTTGGGATTCGCCGCGATCAATTCATCGATGATCTTGTCGAGGGCGGAAGTATCGCTCGACTGCTGCGGGCTTCCTTCTTCTTCGTAGACGACCGGGAAATCCTTGCCGCGTTCGAAGGCCAGGTCGTACAGGTCTTTGAGCATCTTGCCGGAGATTGCTCCGCTTTCGACTAAATCCGCCGAAGCGGCCACGCCTTTCATAGTGATGGGCGACTGCTCGATCTCAAGACCCTTCGCTTTGAGCCGTCCCAGTAACTCGCTCTGTACCAGGTTGGCAACGCGCTTGGGATTCTTCGCTGCCTTCGCCGCCGCCTCGAACTGATCAGCCAATGATTTGGTCAGCGTCAGCACCTGCGCATCCTGCTCGGTGATGCCGTAGTCGGCAGTCAGACGTTTCCGGCGGGCTTCGGGCAACTCCGGTAATGTAGCTTTGATTTCGCTCTGCCACTTCGCGTCGACGACCAAAGGCAATAGATCCGGCTCGGGAAAGTAGCGATAATCATGCGCCTGCTCTTTCGAGCGCATGCTGTAAGTCTTGCCTTCGGCGGAGTTGTAGAGCCGCGTCTCCTGCTTCACCTTGCCGCCGCCTTCGATCACTTCAATCTGGCGGTCAATTTCGTAGATCATCGCGTCACGGATGTAGCGGAAGGAATTCACGTTCTTCACTTCGGCTTTGGTGCCGAATTCTTTCTGTCCCTTGGGCCGCACGCTGACGTTGGCATCGCAACGCAGCGAGCCTTCCTCCATGTTGCAGTCGCTTACTCCGGTGTAAAGAATGATTTCCTTGAGGCGCGTCAGATATTCGTAGGCTTCATCAGGCGAGGCGATGTCGGGCTCACTGACGATTTCGATCAGCGGCACGCCACTGCGGTTCAGGTCGACAGCGCTCTTTTCAGCAGCGTCGGGGAAGCCTTCGTGCAGGCTCTTACCGGCATCTTCTTCAAGATGCACGCGGGTAATACCGATTCTCTTCAGGCCGTTGGCGGTCTTGATCTCGATGAACCCGTGCTCGGCCAGCGGCTTGTCGAACTGCGAAATCTGGTAGCCCTTGGGCAGGTCAGGGTAGAAATAATTCTTTCGCGCAAAAATCGAAGTCTCGTTGATTCGGCAGTTCAGCGCCATTGCGGCCAGCACTGCGAACTCGACCGCCTTGCGGTTCAGCACCGGCAACGCACCCGGCAACCCCAGGCAAACCGGGCAGACATTGGTGTTTGGCCCGTCGCCGAAGCGGGTGGAACACGAGCAGAAAATCTTGGTCGCGGTCAGAAGCTGGACATGCACTTCCAGACCGCTGACCAGCTCATACTGGGTTGAGGTTTTGGTGGGTTCATCTGCCACGGTGGCCATGCGGGGATTATAAGGCGAAAGCCACTAGCTGGTTTGTTTTTATGGGGTTGGCGGGTCTTGCGGAGATTAACGCGGCTATTCACCGCAAAATATGCGGAGATTATCGTTGAAATGCGGGGATTAAGAGTTATAATCACCGCAGAATATGCGGGGATTATATATTCACGAGTTGGCGGACTGGCCCGGTTTCCACTGGGATCAACACCGCCTGTCTGAACCCTTGGCCGATGTCCGCCATCGGCAGGGGCGTCTATTCGGCCACATGGAGGCCCTGGGCTTCGACCTTCAGCAGGAAGCCGCGCTACAGACTTTGACCTCAGACGTCCTCAAAAGCAGCGAAATCGAAGGCGAGAAACTCGACGCCGGGCAAGTTCGTTCCTCGATTGCGCGGAAGCTGGGTATCGACATCGGCGCACTCAAACCCGCTGACCGCAATGTTGAGGGCGTCGTCGAGATGACGCTTGACGCCACCCGCGATTTCTACAAGCCGCTCACCGCACAACGGCTGTTCACCTGGCATGCGGCGCTGTTCCCCAGCGGGCGCAGCGGCATGTACCGCATAAAAACAGGCGGCTGGCGGAACGATAATACCGGCCCAATGGAGGTCATTTCCGGCGCTATCGGCAAAGAGCATGTTCACTTTGAAGCTCCCGCGGCGGCGCGTCTTGACAAAGAGATGTCGATGTTCCTCGACTGGTTCGATGCCAGCTCACTCGCCGATCCAGTTTTGCGGGCGGCGCAGGCGCATCTGTGGTTTGTCACCGTTCACCCATTTGACGACGGCAATGGACGCATCGCGCGCGCCATCGCCGACATGGCGCTGGCCCAGTCGGAAAGCAGCGCGCAACGTTTTTACAGCATGTCGGCGCAGATCCGGCGGGAGCGTTCCGCCTACTACGACATTCTCGAGCAGACGCAAAAAGGCTCGATGGACATCACGCCCTGGGTGGAATGGTTTCTCGGCTGCCTGCGACGAGCTGTCGATGATGCCCAGACCTCGTTGAGCGGCGTTCTTAATAAAGCGAAGTTCTGGCAGCGCATGCAAAGCATCTCCATCAACGACCGTCAGCGGATGGTCTTGAACAAGTTGCTAGACAGCTTCGAGGGCAAGCTCACAACCTCGAAGTACGCCAAGTTGACCAAGTCGTCTGCCGACACTGCCCTGCGCGACATTCTCGCGCTGGTCGAGCGCGGGCTGTTGCTGCGCAGCAGCGAGCGCGGACGCAGCACCAGCTACACGCTCGCGGGCACGCCTGCTACTGATCGTGCGTAAGCAGCCCGACGCGCTCGACTCCGGCTTCCCGCGCTAATCCGATCACCTGCGCGACGTAGTCGAAGTCCACATCCTCGGTACCTTTGACGAATGCCACCTTCTCGGCGCGCGCCTTGAAAATGTCGCGCAGCCGAGGTTCGAGCTGGTCCCAGGGCACGCTGTCCTGATTGATCTTTAACACGGTGCTGTGACCATCCGGGCCCCATGCGACTTGAACCACAATCGTGCGATCCGGCGGCGGTTGCGTGGAATTTTGCGTGGGAGGTTGCGGCACCTGCGCCTCGACCCCGGTTTGCTTAAGCGATTGGTTGACCACCATAAAGATGATGATGAGCACCAGCAGCACATCGATCATCGGAGTTACGTTCATCTGTGGCCCAGTCGGGTCACCGCCCATTGAGATCGCCATTGCAGTTGATCCTCTCGGGCACGCGCGTGTCTGAAAGGATTGGACACCTGACGGGCTAGCGAAGTTCCGCTGAAGACAAAAACTTTAACCACAGAGGTCACTGAGTTACCACAGAGGGTTTTGGAATACCGATGAATTCCTCTGTAAAGCTCTGTGGTCTCTGTAGTCAAGATCTTTGCCGACGCAAGCAAGACCTACGAAGGGCTAGGGCTGAAATCCGGCGGAAGTGGCGGGGGCTCGGCAGGGGGATGCAATTCTAAAACCGGCAGCGCCTGCGCTAACGGATGCAGCGCCGCGTCTAACGGTCGATACCGCGATGCGAAGAAGTGGATCGCGTACGCGGGGAAGAAAACAATCGCTGGCACGGAAATTAGTGCGAGTACATAAAAGATGATCGCCAGGCAGACCGCGCCCGCCAAAACCGCCGTCGTGATGGTGTAGGCGTTCCAGGTAAACCCGGCAGTCTTTCCCGTGATGATCGCGATCACGCCCAGCGCCCCGAGGGGAATTAAGATCAGCAAGATCACGATGAACGCGACGATGCCAAGCACCATCCCTGCTCCGATCGCCATTAGAAGTTTCATTCCGATGTAGGCTGCGTATCCACCCTTGTCTGTCTTAATTCCCACCCACAGCCGCCGCCAGCCTTCGATGACACCTATGTCTTCGAGCGCCATCTGCGGAACTACGAAGTCTTTGGTCATTACCATGACCACCAGAAAGATGATGATGAAGGCCGCGAAGAGAAAAAAAAGCACAAGGCCACCGAGAATCAATGGCGCCATGTGCTGAGACGGATTCTTTAGCCAGCCCAGACTGAAGGCAATGCCCGCGGGGATTCCTATCAGGATGGTTAGACCGGCGGTCATGCAGAGAAACATCAAAAGAGTCCAGCCGAAGTACCGCAGGCCGGGCCTCTGACGCTGGTTCCAGCTGGCGCGAATGTGGCATTCTTTCGCGACCACGCTATCGAAGAGCACAAAGCGCATGACGCTCATGGTGTACATGAGCAGGAGCCAGAAGATGACTCCAAGAACCACCAGCAACGCGACCATGCCCGCGTAGAGCATTGGATCGGCTGCGGGCAATACCGAATCGGTGGCGAAGCGCTGTCCGCCACCGTGCATTTGCGGAACCTGGAAAGAATTGCATCCTCCGCCGGAACTCACCTCGCCTGCCATCAATCCCACCAACGCGAGCCGCGCCCACTGCCAGAAGCGAAACGGCTGGAAGAGTTGTTGTTTGGTATGGTGAAACGCGGGACTGATGGCGTCTACAGCGGAGATCGGCACGCTTGCACCTCGAATCGCAGCAAGGTACAGGGTAGCAGGGCGGAGGTCAAATCAAAATTCGCGGTAGGATCATTAAACTCGTAAGTGGATTGCCTATTGGACAGGCGGACAAGAGTGTCCTCCCCACATCTTCATCTACTCGTAGCGCAGGGCCTCTACTGGGTCCAGCCTTGACGCTCGCAAAGCCGGCACCATCCCGCTCAATACTCCGACGACTAAGAGCACCAGCGTAGAGAGCATGACCGTGAACATCGAAATTTTCAAATGGATGTCTGCCTTGCCGGAGTCGTCTTCGAACAGCGGGCCCATGAGTGGCAGGGTTCCAACTGCGGCCGCGATCACATAGGAGATCAGCACTCCTATTGCGCCCCCAAGCAGCATGATCAGAAGAGTTTCGGCGAGGAATTGCAGCTTGATGTGGCGTTTGCGTGCTCCTAACGCACGGCGTAATCCGATCTCGCGGATACGTTCATCCACCGACACCAGCATGATGTTCATCACGCCCACACCGCCGATGCCGAGGGTTAGCGTCCCGACGAACGTCAGCAGCACTTGCAGGCCGATGGTCAGTCCGTCGATCACCGGTCGGAACTCGTCGCGTCCGAACATTTGAAACGCTTTTGGATCAGTGGGCGAAAAGCTCTGCCTCGTGGCCACTGCTGCCAGCACCTGCGCCATGGCGCGCTTTTCAAACTGGGGCGCGATGGGTTCGAAGACCAGCACGGCACCGTAGCGCGTGTTCCACAAATCTCCGGCAGCAGAATAGGGTATCCACGCCGAATCATCGTCGCTGGAGAAATAGTTACTCAACTGGATTTTGCGTTCCATTACTCCGATCACGGTGAAGCGCACTCCGGCCACCACCACTTCTTCGCCTACCGCCGGACGTCCGCTGAAAAGCTGTTCCTTGATTCGACCGCCCAGGAAGATAACCCGGCGTCGTTCCAGTTCGTCGCTGGCATTGATCCAGCGGCCCACGGCTGGGACTTCGTTGCGCATCTCGCCATACTCGGGGCACACTCCGCGAATGGCCGCCGTCCCTGCCATACGGTCGCCATAGGCGATGCCGGGGCGGCTGACGGTTTCCATACAGACATGCTTCACCAACGGCGCGGTCTGTTTGATCAGGTCGACGTCGGCCTGCTCGATGACAACTTTCTTGCCGGCGCGCTGGCCTCCGGGCTGCTCGCTGGTCTGCCCCGGCCAGGCAATCACCGCGCCTTTGCCAAAAGCGTCAAAACCATTCACCAGGATGGCGCGAAAACTGCTGCCATAGGCGATCAGCAACGTCACCGTAGCAATACCCCACACGATGCCCAGCATGGTTAGCAGGCTGCGTGTGTAGTTGCGCTTCAGCGCGACCCAGGCTTCGAGGATGATTTCGTAAAGCATAAGAGCTGTCGTTGGTCGTTCGTCGTTGGTCGTTCGTCGTTGGCTTTTTCTTGCCACTTCCTGTTTCTGAGGCAAACTAAGCTAGTCCGCGAACGACCCAGGGCCAACGACCAACGACCGTTTTCCTACCCCCCTGCTTCAAATCTCAACGCTTCGATCGGATCAATCGAAGCCGCTTTCCTTGCCGGATAGAGCGACGCCAGAATCGCGATCGTTCCCAGCAGCCCGGTAGCCAGCAGTCCCGTCGTCCAGGTCGGAACTAGTCCCGCGAAAAAGTCCGGCATGGGCAGCATGTTTACCAGCGCGCAAATGCCATAGGCGACGGCCAGTCCCATACCGCCGCTCACGCAGGCGATCAGCAGCGCTTCAAAGAAAAACTGCTTCAGGATGGTTTGCGCTGGAGCACCCAGAGCTTTTCTGACGCCGATTTCGCGGGTGCGCTCGCGCACGGCGACCATCATTACGTTCATCACGCCCAGCCCGCCGAGGAACAGCGTGACGAATCCCACCGCGCCCAAGAAATACTTCATGCCATCGGTCATCTGCCGGAAAGCTTTGGCGTCCTGCACCGTATCCCAAATAGGGCAAGCTTCTTTGTCATTGGGATCAAACTTGTGCAAGCGCCCTAGCGCCTTGCGAATTTGCGTCTTGCAGGCTTCGTGGTGTTCCACCGACTTGGGCGTAACCAGCAACTGATCGAAATTACTGGCCGACCGCGGAGGCTTGTTGGGGAAGTCGCGGCGCATGGCGGAAAACGGAACGAAGACTTTGTTCACGTCCCAGCCGTCGTAACTCGAATCCTGCTTCTTCGTTCCCATGACGCCGATCACGCGATAAGGCATGTCGTTGAGATAAATGTTTTCGCCCATCGCGTTGCGCCCGGGGAAAAGCTGCTTGGCGGCATCGCTGCCCACGAACGCCACCCGGTTGCCCTTCTCCTGATCGTCCCAGGTGTAGAAGCGGCCTTGCGCCACCGCCAGGCTGCGAATATCACCGAACGGAGGAAACGACCCGGTCACCATGAAGGCGGCGTTGTTGAAGTTGCTGTGAATCTTGACCGTGTCCTGTTCCAGCTCCGGGATGGCATATTCGCAGTCAGGAGATTCCTGCTGCACCACCGGGACGTCGCTTTCATCCCAATTCACGATCTTCCCGGCGCGCGCGCCGCCCACCTGAAGGCTGGTGCGTCCGTGGAAGACGATCATGATGTCTTTGCCGAGATTCTTCGTCTGCTCCGCCTGCCCCTTACGTAATCCTTCTCCAGCCGCCACCATGAGAACAATGGACACGATTCCCCAGGCGATGCCGAACATGGTCAGAAACGTCCGCAGCTTGTGCGCCCAAAGTGTGCGGAAGACGTCGCTGATGAGATCGCGCAGAACCATTGCGGTATTGGACGGGCGAAGACGGCGAAAGGAAGCCGAGGCATCCCGGCCCGATGATAGAGATACGGATTTGGGGGACGATTGGTTCGCGGAAAGATTGGGTGGTTAAAGCCAATCAATTCAAAGCCCTGTCACCCTGAGCGGAGTCGAAGGACCCCTTATCTATGAACAACTGCAATAGCCTTGCTGGGAGTTCTCTTCTGGAAATTGCTAGCCGAGCTGAATCACCGCCAATCCTAAGGGATCCTTCGACTCCGTTGTGGCTTCGCTTCGCTCACCACGACTCCGCTCAGGATGACAGGGTTTGGGGCACACAAGGTCCTCGGCTTCGCTCGGGACGACAGCGCTCTCTACTGAGAGGGATTTGGGGCCAGTTGCGAGCTGTGAGCTACCTGCTCAATCCAAGGCTCCAACGCCTGCAACGCCGCTTCGCACTGCAAACGATGCCGCTCCTTGCGGTCGCGAATCCTTACTTCTAGCGCGGGCAGCAGATCAAATGTGATGTTAGCCGGCTGAAAAGTCTTGGTCGCGGCGCGGGTAATGTAGTGAACCAACGACCCAAATGCGGACGCCCGTGGCAGCTCGACCACCGGTTTCTTCTCGACTAAAGCAGCAGCGAATATCCCCGCCAACAGCCCGGTGGCAATAGACTCGACGTAACCCTCTACGCCGCAGATCTGTCCGGCAAACAAAACGTTGGGATGCTGCTTCATCTGCAACGTCTCGCCCAGCAGCGACGGCGAATGAATGTAAGTGTTGCGATGGATTTGCCCGAAACGCAGGAAGCGCGCATTCTCCAGGCCGGGAATCAGCCGCAGCACTCTCGCCTGGTCTCCGAATTTGATGTGGTTCTGAAATCCCACCAGATTGTAAGAATCTGCCCGCAGATTTTCCTGCCGCAGTTGCACTACCGCATACGGAGTCTTCCCTGTCCTTGGATCGCGCAATCCTACTGGTTTCATCGGACCAAAGCGCAGCGTGTCGCGGCCTCTGCGGGCGATCTCTTCGATCGGCAAACAACTCTCGAAGTAGTTGAGCTTCTCCCATTCGCGCTGCTCGACGGCTTGCGCCGATATCAGCGCGTCGTAGAAGCGGTCGTATTCGTCCTTCGACATGGGGCAGTTGATGTAGTCGGCGGTGCCCTTATCGTAGCGGGCCTTCAGGTAGACCTTCTCCATGTCAATGGAGTCGGATTCAACGATGGGGCTGATGGAATCGTAAAAAGAAAGATGCTCGGCGCCGCTGAGGCGGGCGATCTCCTGCGACAGAGTTTCGGAAGTCAGCGGACCGGTGGCAACAACTGTGACGCCGTCCTCATCGAGCGAGGTGGCTTCTTCGCGAATTACGGTGATCAGTGGCTCGCGATAAATTGTCTCGGTAACTTTGGCGGCAAAGGCGGCGCGATCAACCGCCAAGGCATGTCCGGCGGGAACCGCGCACTGGCGCGCCAGTTCGATCAGCAGCGATCCCGCGCGGCGCATCTCTTCCTTCAGCAACCATGGAGCGGTGTTCTCGCTTTCAGATTTCAGGGAGTTAGAACAGACGAGTTCGGCGAAGTCGCCGGTCTGGTGCGCCGGGGTATAGCGCACCGGGCGCATTTCATAGAGCGTCACCGGCACTCCGCGGCGCGCGCATTGCCACGCTGCTTCCGATCCCGCGAGTCCGGCGCCGATAACCCGAACGCTCACTCTGACTCCTTGTTCTGTGCCACGCGGCGCAGCGGTTCGCCGGAGAGCGAGACGGTTCTCCACTCATCGAGAAACTCGGCATCGAGTTTGGTGTAGAAATCAATGGCCGGCTGGTTCCAGTCGAGCACCTGCCAGCGCATCGCCACGCAGTTTTCTTCGAGAGCAATCGCTGCTACCCGCTCCAGCAGAGCGCTCCCGATCTTCTTGCCGCGATATTGCGAACGTACAAAGAGGTCTTCCAGAAACATTCCTGGGCCGGAGAAGGTGGAATAAAACGGAAAGAAGAATGCGTATCCGGCAAGTTGTCCGTCCCATTCGGCGATCAGTGCGCGATAACGAGGGTTGGGCCCGAATCCGTCACGCAACAGAATCTCTTCTGAATTGCTGACCGTTAGTTTCTCGAACTTTGCTAGCTCCCTAATGAGCGTGAGTATCGACGGAACATCGGCGGGTTGTGCGGGACGAATGGTAAGCATCGGCGGAACAGCTATTATATAGACGCATTCCCGGAGGTTTCATGGCACGCATCGCATACATCGAGCCCGATCAGGCTTCGCCGGAAGTAAAAGAAATTTACGAACAGAAGTTGAAGGGCAAACCGGGGAGCGCGCAAAAGCTGGTGGCGCACCGGCCGGAGATGCTGAAAAACTTCCTGGCCTTCTACGCCAGCGTCGGCCGCAGCCTCGACCGCAAACTCTACGAGATGGTCTATATTCGCGTGTCGATGATCAACGAATGCGGCTATTGCCTGCAGCATCATCTGGCGACATCGAAACGCGCCGGACTGACTCCCGAAGATTGGGCGGCGTTGAAGGCCAGCAACTTCGCCGGCTTTACGCCAAAAGAGCAAGAGGCGTTGGCTTACACCGACAAACTGACCAAAGCACCGCCATCCGTAAACGACGACGACTTCGTGGGATTGAAGAAGCATTTCAGCGATTCCGAACTGGTCGACCTGCATTTGCTGATTGGATTGGCGAATCTGACCAACCGCTTTACGGCTCCGCTAGGAGCGGATTTGGAAATCGCAGAAGAGAAGGTCTAAAAGTGGTTTCGAGTTTCTGGTTTCTGGTTTCGCGAAACTTGAAACCTGAAACTCGAAACTATTTATCTTTTCCCTCATCGGGAAATTTCTAAAATAAATTCGCTGCCGTTTACGTTCCCGTGAGCAGACGGTGATATACCAAACCAAGTCTCCGTCAGGCAGGACTCACCGTTCGACAAAATTCCAGGTGGGTCTATGTCACGTCTCGTCTATTGGTTCGTTTGCATTCTGATTTTTTTGGCTTGCCTGCTTTCGGCAATTTTTGTTCCACGGGCCTTAGGGCAGGACGCCTCTACCGGCGCCATTCGCGGAACTGTCAGTGACTCGACCGGTAGCCGCATTGGCGGCGCTACCCTGGTTTTTGTCAGCTCGACCACTGGATTTCGCTATTCGGTAGTCAGCGACCCCGAAGGCCACTTTGCCATCGACCTGTTGCCTCCCGGGCAATATGACGGACGCGCCGTCGCTCCCAATATGTCGCCGCAAGTAAGTCCTCAACTTCGGGTCGAGGTGGGCGGGACCGTCGAAATCGAATTCCGCCTCGGTGTCGCCGGCATCAAGGAAACCGTCACCGTAGCGGGTGATCCTCCGGTGGTTGATCCGCAGACCAGTTCGGTTTCCGCGGTCGTCGACGAGCACGACATCAGCGAGTTGCCGCTCAACGGACGACGCTTCACCGACCTCGCGCTGCTCACCCCCGGCGTAACCCAGGACCCTCGCGGACTGACCTCGGCCTCCAACGGCGACCTCGCCTTCGGTGGCATTCGCGGATACCAATCCAGCTATCTGGTCGACGGGGCCGACAACAACAATTCGTTTTTTGGACAGGCCCGCGGCCGCTACCGCGCGCCCTACCAATTCTCCAACGAAGTCGTGCAGGAGTTTCGCGTCTCGTCCAACACTTACAGCCCGGAGTTGGGCCGGGCCGGAACTGCTGTCATCAATGTGGTCACCAAGTCGGGGACGAACCACCTGCACGGCAGCAGCTTCTTCTATTTCCGCAACAGCGAGATGGACGCGCAGCACCCCTTCATGAATTTCAAACCACCCAGCAACCAGGAGCAATTCGGATTCACCGTGGGCGGCCCCATCAAGCGCAATCGTCTGTTCTTCTTCGCGGGATACGACCAGCACGCCTTCCACATCCCAGCAGTAGTTCGTTTTCTGGATGGCAGTACGGTCATCACTCCCCAAGCTGGCGCTGGCCCAGTCACTCCCGGAGATTACGAGCCCAGCGATCAAGCACTCGTGTTTGCAACCGCAGGCCAACTTTCAAACCTGTCGGGAAATTATCCCGCAAAGCTTTTGGGGAACGCGGGATTCTTCAAGCTCGACTATTCCATCACGCCACGCAACCAGCTGTCCGCGCGCTTGAGCACGTCGCGATACTACGGCACCAACAATGTGTTCTTCGATCCCGCCAGTCCGCTGACCACTTATGCGATAAGCGACAACGGGGAAGAAAGTGTCGCCACCGAAAGCGCGTCGCTCTCGCTGACCAGCGGCCTCTCGTCGAAGATCACCAGTCATTTGCGCGCTCAGATATCACGGGACCTTCAGCAATCGAGCAGCAATTCGGACGATCCGCTCACCCGCATCTACAGCGTCACCGATGGCTTTGGGCGGTCATCCATCCTTCCGCGCCAGACTCGCGAACGCAAGATGCACCTGACGGAAACCTTCAGCCTGGAGGGCGGCAGAAATACCTGGAAGTTCGGCGGCGACGCATTGATCACGCAAATCTATAACTACTTTCCCTCGCTTTTCGGAGGGGAATATTTCTTCGACGACATCAAGGTGAACCCCTTTACCTTTGAGCCGCAAATCGGCGGCCTGCAACTCACGCCGCTGCGGGCGTTTGCACACGATGTCCCGCGCTATTACATCCAAAACTTCGGATCGCCGGTCACGCATCCCGACACTAACGAATACGCCTGGTTCCTGCAAGACACGGCGCGCGTCACCAATCATCTGGCGCTCAGCATGGGAGTTCGTTACGATCTGCAAACCTTCGCCACGAAGGATCTGGTGTCGAATCCGCTCTGGCCCGACTCTGGAAAAGTGCCACGACAGACCAACAATTTTTCGCCCAGGGTTGGCCTCGCGTACTCGCTTGGCAACGAGCATCCACTCATCATCCGCGCTGGATACGGGTTGTTCTATACCCGCATCCCTCAGATTTACACCTCGTCCATCGAAAGCGACAATGGCCTTTCGGGCACGCACATTTTCCTGAACAATACAAACTCCACGGACCGGCAGATATTCCCCCAATATCCCAATCCGCTGGTCAGCTGCGCCATCACCGCTGCATCCTGCATAGCGCCTCCAGAAATCCTGAGCCACGTGCAAAGCGACATTTCAGCCTTTTCCTCCGATTTCAAAACGCCGCGCGTCGAGCAAGCCAGCCTCACCATGGAACGCGAAATGGCGCATCGCTTTGCGGTTGGGGTTTCCTATCTTTACGTCCACGGCGAGCACCTGATCCGCGCGCGTGACGAAAACCTGCCGCCGCCGACCGAGGTGCAGTATCCCGTCTACGACGCTACCGGCACTAATTTTCTGGGCACGTACTACAACGTTGATTCGTTCTCCACCTGGCAGATGTCGCGGAGCTTCACCTGTCCGTTTCCCCCGTGCATCAATCCCCTCGAACGCCCGATCCCGCAACTCGGCGCCATCAATGTTTTCGAAAGCGCGGCGAGTAGCGTCTATCACGGCCTCACGGTCTCGATTCACCGCCGGATGACCAATGGCATCTATTTTCGGCTGGCCTACACCTATGGCAAAGCCATCGACGACGGGCAGGACGCATTGGTCGCCGGCAAGCCCGCCACCGTTCAGAACTCATACGCGACCTCCGACGAGCGCGGTTTGAGCGTGGTCGATCAGAGAAACCGGTTGGCTCTGTCCTGGGTCACCATTCCCCGCCCGTTTGACCGGGAGCACGCGCGTCTGGGAAAGATTTTCAATAACTGGAAGCTCTCCGGAATTGTCACCTACGGCAGTGGGCGTCCCGTCGACGCCAGAATCACCGGAGACGCCAACGGAGACGATAACTCTGGCAACGACCGCCTCCCCGGAGTACGTCGCAACAGTTTTCTGGGCCCCGACTATGCCACCACTGACATGCGTGTGACTCGCCGCTTACTGGCACGTGATCGACTGAAACTCGACTTGATCGTCGAGTCATTCAATCTGTTAAATCGAGACAATCAACGGGTCCAAATAACCGACAACGGCTTTCAGAACAGCGCGGGCAACTTCGTCCAATCGGATAACACTATTGGAATCAGAACGTTTCCGGCAGAATACCGCACTACCACCAACTTCCTGCATGCCACGGATGCCTATGCGGCGAGACAGATGGAGGTTGCGCTCAAGCTGCTTTTCTGAACAATCTGTGCAATTACAATGGCGTCTGCCCAACATATATCCCTTGACTTAAGCCCGGAACCTTGCAATAAATATCCGTCCATATCGGACGGGGCTGTCGCCCACCCGGGTGGCAAACCGATCAGTTCTTAGAGTCGGCTTAATACTAAGGATGTATCAAGCAGTTAGTAGTAAAAGCAGTAGCCATGTCCTTCTAAAAGGCATGGTGGGCCCTGGTTACTTCTTCACCGCGAAACAATTGAGGGGGGTGTTTTGCGCTACCCGAGGTGCGCCCGGGTTCTGCGAGGACTTTGGTCCTTTCAGAAACACGGGAGTGCGCGGGAATGCCGAAGGGAGCACTCTCAATGGAGTTTCAGGACAAAGTTCTCAAGTGCATCGATTGTGGAGCGGATTTCGTTTTCACAGCTGGCGAGCAACTGTTTTTTTACGATAAGCAGTTCAAGAACGAGCCCAAGCGGTGCAAATCATGCAAAGCCAAACGAGTATCCGTGCTGGGGCCCACGCCTCCGCAAGGGCATTCTTTCGCGCGGGTCGAAACCCGCACCAGCTGTTCGCATTGCGGTAAGGAAACGACGGTCCCGTTTAAGCCCACCCAAGGGCGGCCGGTGTTCTGCCGCGAATGTTTCCAGCAGAAACGCACAGCAGCTTCGGCCTGAGAGCCGGCGCTGGCCGATTTAGAATCGACGGGGCCAAGTAAACTTCCTCCTGCCTTCCCGATTCCTCAAGATGTTCCCGGGCGGTAGTGTGCCTACTTCTTGATGGAGATCGCCTTTGCGTCGAAGAGCGAATCGCTCAGTCCTTTGTTGAAGGTGATCGAGTTGAGGAATCTCTGGCTCGACATGTCGCCGTTGTAGTAGCCGGTGACGCGGTAGGGCGTCATCACGCCTTGCACCGGACGATAGTTGTCGTAAACCTCTTCTTCGAGGTTGCGCTGCTTGTCGGTGGGGTCGCGCCAGGAAAAAGTTTTCTTGATCGGCAAATGGGTATTGATATCGAAGTAAAGCGTCACGCCCTCGTTGTTGGCGTTCAGAATGGAAACCTGTTCCGCGGGCTTGTCGGCTGCGTTGGCGTTGCCTTCATAAAACAGCGCCGTTTTCGGCGCATTGATCCAGTTGCGCAAAACCTGGTCGAGTGCATAGTGACGGCGCCGCAAGTAGTTCGAAACATCTCTCGACTCCATCGTGCGCGCACCCTTGTATGTCACTTCGAAGCCCGAGTCTCCGTTGTACACGTACATCACGTCGCGCTGCTTGGTGACTTCGATCCGGTCTTTGTCGGGAAACTTGTAAAAACGCCAGAACAAAATCCCTGCGCTGGTCGATTCTCCGTGATGAAAGCTGTAAGTCCGCCCCTCCTGGCTGATGTCCTGGATATTGAGATAGGCCGGTCCGCCCAAAGCTTGGATGGCCTGATCGACCAGCGAGCGCGCCTTTTGCGCATTCGCCTTGTCCACGGGGATACCACCGGAAGAAGGTGCGTCGCTCTGCCCCACCATCGACGCGGCCAATAGAAAGACCAATAAGATAGGCTTCATTCGCTGTTTAGTTAGACGCTACCACGGCCATTGTAGCTGCCTCACCCCACCAATACCGCGCCTCCATTGACGTTAAAGATTTCTCCCGTGATGAAACCAGCGTGTTCCGTACACAGAAAGAGAATTGGCGCGGCTATTTCTTCGGGAGTGGCGACTCGCCCCAGCGGGATTTTGTTCAGCACAACCTCCCGCGACTTCGGATCATTAAGCGTGGATGTTGACATGTCCGTCATCACCCACCCTGGAGCCACGCAGTTCACGCGAATCTGATCGCGCGCCAACTCCGTCGAAAGCCCCTTCACCATACTGATCAGGGCACCCTTGGTAGCCGCATAGTCGCAATGGAAGGCCTCGCCGCGCTGGCCCGCCGTAGAACTCACCAGCACAATGTGCCCTGGCGAACCTTGTTTCTTCATCTGCGCGACGGAATGTTTCACCAGCGCGAAAACGCTGTCGAGATTGATGGCAACAGTGCTACGCCACTGATCGTCCGGCATACGATCTATCGGTGCCTCCTGCGGCGGCCAGACCCCGTGATTGACGACGAGCACATCGAGCCGGTCAAATTGCTTCACCGCGCTGTCGATGAGCGCCTGGGCTGTCTCCGTTCCCGACAAGCTGCATTGCATCGCAGCGCACTTGTCGGCTCCAAGTTCAGCAAGCAACTTGTCTGCAGAATTCTTCGCCTTCTCGTAGTTAAACAGAACCCGAGCGCCAGCCTCGACAAACATCCGGACGGTGGCCGCGCCAATTCCACGCGAGCCTCCGGTAATCAAGGCCACTTTGCCTTTAAGAGAAAGTTGCATGGAAACAGTCTCCCCCTTGAGTCTTAATCACGCAACCATCCTGCCCGCCCAAGACGATTTTGTTAAGATGGCCGCTCAAAATTAAGGAGAGCGTAAATGCGCACCCGCATCCTTGCTGCCTTGCTCTTATTCACTTTTACCCAAGCCGCTCTGGCTGATCCCGCCGATGCCGCCATGTCCACCATCCACCCGGAAGCGATTCGCGCCGATATGCGATTCCTCTCCGACGATCTACTGGAAGGCCGCGGCATAGGATCACGCGGATACGACATCGCAGCTAAATTCATGGCAACGCAATTCGAATCGCTGGGACTGCAAGCCGCGGGCGACAATGGCACCTATTTCCAAAGCGTCCCGCTGCGCTCCATGAAAGTCGACGAGAGCAAATCGAGCTTTATCATCGCGCGCGGCGGAAAAGAAGAGACGCTCACCTCGCGTGTCGACTACATTCTCGGCGCCGACGCTGGCCGTCCCGATGTCTTCGTAGAAGCTCCGATAGTCTTTGTTGGATTCGGGGTCACCGCTCCCAGCCAGAACTACGACGACTATAAGGGCATCGACGCCAAAGGCAAAATCGTTGCGTATCTATTCGGCGCACCCCATTTCGACTCATCGCTGAAGGCCCACTACACATCCTCCACCGTGAAAGCGGAGAATGCGGTCAAGCACGGAGCGGTCGGCGTTATTGTCCTGAACACTCCGATCCTGGAAAAGATGTACTCCTTTAGCGAGCGGGTGCGCGATCTGGCCATTCCAAGGTACCGTTGGCTCGACAAACAGGGGCAGCCCAACGACTACGTCCCAGAACAGAAATGTGTTCTCAGCTTGAGTCTTGATGCGACGAAGAAATTCCTCGAGGGTAGCCCGCATTCTGCAGACGAAGTCTTCGCTGCTGCGAAGGCTGGCAAACCAGTTTCGTTTGACCTGCCGTTGACTGCGAAGATCCACACCGTTACCGATTCCAAAGACATGCAAAGCCCCAACGTCGCCGGCAAGTTGGAGGGCTCCGACGCAAAACTGAAAGAAGAATACGTCGTCTACACTGCACACCTCGACCACCTTGGAATCGCCACGCCGGTCAAAGGCGACAACATCTACAACGGTGCGCTCGACAACGCCTCCGGCTCGGCCATCATTCTGGAAATCGCGCGCGCCTTCAGCAAGATGAACCCGCGGCCCCGCCGTTCGATCCTCTTCGTCTCGGTGACTGCCGAAGAGGCTGGGCTTTTAGGGTCGGACTACTTCGCGCACTATCCAACCGTCCCTAAAAGTTCGCTCGCCGCCAACATAAACATCGATGAAGACCTCATGCTGTGGCCGATGGCCGACGTCGTCGCCTTCGGCGCGGAACACTCCAGCCTGGCAAATGTCGTTAAGAACGCGGCGGATCGCATGCACCTGACCCAAAGCCCCGACCCTATACCGGAACAGGTGATTTTTATCCGGAGCGACCAGTACTCATTTGTGAAGCAAGGTGTTCCGGCGCTGGCGCCCTCACCGGGGTTCAAATCGGACGATCCAAAAATCGTTCCGTCCGACATCCTCGAAAAGTGGGAAGAAACCCGCTACCACCAGCCGCAGGACGACATGGACCAACCCGGCCTGGACTTTGAAGCCGCAACCAAGTTCGCCCGCTTCGCGTTTCTGTGCGGCTATCTAGTCACAGAAAAAATACAACGCCCAACGTGGAACAAGGGCGACTTCTTCGGCGATCTCTATGGACACAAGAGCGAGTGATCGGAGCGCAAATGTCGGTTGGCGAACAGCTAACTAGCCAATCGTCAGCACCGCCCGAAAGCGCGCCTTGCCCGTGATCATGTGCTGGTACGCCTCGCCAGCTTTCTGCAACGGGAACTTCTCAATCATCGGGCGCACTCCGCTCAGCGCACTGAACATCAGCGTGTCTTCCGAATCTTTCGCGGTGCCGGAAGCCCACCCCTGCACGGATTTTCGTCCAAGGATCAATTGCAGAGGACTCACGCTCAGGGGCGCCGTGTCCGCGCCGACCACCAGTAATTCGCCGTTGGGAGCGAGTCCGTTTACCAGATCTGACATCGCTTTCGAACTCGGTGCCGTTGCCACCACCAACCGCGCTCCGCCGAGCTTTTGCAATTCTGCGCCCGCCGAACCCGAATCGGCACTGATGTAAGCATGCGCGCCTAGCTTTTTGGCCAGAGGTTCTTTGTCAGCACCGCGTCCAATGGCGACCGTGCGGAAGCCCATCTGGCGCGCGTACTGAATGCCCAGGTGTCCCAGTCCGCCGATACCTTGCACCGCTACCAAGTCCCCAGCACGCGCAATGGAATTCCTCATCGCGTTATAAACCGTGATGCCGGCGCACAACAGAGGGGCGGCTTCGTCCGCGGGCAACTCGTCTGGCATGGCCGCGACCGCTTCGGCGCCGATGACCATGTATTCGGCGTAGCCTCCGTCGATGGTGACACCGGTCACCTTTTCGTTCTTGCAATTGATGAAGTCGCCGCGGCGACACGGGTCGCAGACAAAACAATGTCCGCCATGCCAGCCCACGCCTACGCGCTGCCCGGCTTTCCAGTTGGTGACGTGCTCGCCCACCGCGTCGATGCGTCCGGCAATCTCGTGTCCGGGCACCCGCGGATACTGCATGCCCGGCCAGCCTCCTTCTTTCACCAGAGCGTCGCTGTGACAGACGCCACAGGACTCGACCTTAATGCGAACTTGTCCGAGCCCGGGTTGCGGGATGGGGCGCTCAACGATTTCAAAGTCTCCGCCGGCCTTGCTGATCTGCGCTACTTTCATGGATTAGTCCTTTGATTGAAGAGATTCACAGCTATAGATGGGCGGGAATCGATTCGGGATGCAGACTACCACCCGCGTGCCGCGTTCATCGCTTATTCATTCAAAATTTACCGGGCATTTGCATTCGATCTGCGTGTCCCCGCTAGGCTAACTACAGAGTTACTCACCCTAAATTGCTTTCAGGAGAAATTTCAATGCATTACAAGCATAACTTGCGTGCCATTACGGCCGCATTCACTTTGCTGGTGGCTGGAACCAGCGTGGCCGGGGCGAAAGACCGTACTTCCGACGTAAAGCAAGACGCGGTCCCCGGTCAGGCCCAGAACGTGATCCTATTTATTGGTGACGGAATGGGAGACTCCGAAATCACCATCGCCCGCAATTATCACCTCGGCGCGCGCGGACGACTTAACCTCGACAAGCTGCCCATGACCGGCGAGTACACGACTTTCTCTGTTCAGGAAAGCAACCCCAGCCTGCCCAACTACGTTCCCGATTCCGCTGCCACCGGCACCGCTTGGTCGACCGGACAGAAGACCAGCAACGGACGCATCTCAACCATCGCCGGTTCCACCACTGTCACTCCTTTGCTCACCATTCTTGAGGCTGCGCGCATCGCGGGCTACAAGACCGGCAACGTTTCGACCGCTGAAATCACCGACGCTACTCCTGCGGTTCTCGCATCGCACGTCAACGACCGCGGCTGCCAGGGCCCGGCCAACATGGCGAACTGCCTCATCTACAAAAAGCTCAACGGCGGCCCGGGATCGATTGCGGAACAACTGGTGGACCATCGCATCGATGTGATTCTTGGCGGGGGAAGAGCCCGCTTCGAGCAGACGATTGACGGCGGCCCTTATGCCGGACAAACCGTAGTGCAGTCGGCGACCGCGCAGAACTACTACTACGTCACCGACGCCACCGGGCTGGCTACGGCTGGGCTCAACAAGCGCGTCCTCGGGTTGTTCGCTGGCGGCAACATGAGCCTGGAATGGGGTGGCGATTTGGCGTTGCCTTTCCCTGGCAGCGGTCCGCAGACCTGCCTCGAGAATCAACGGCCGAGCAACGAACCCAGTCTGGCCGACATGACGACCAAAGCCATCGAGTTGCTCGAAGGCCGGAAATCCGGCAAGAGAGGTTTTTTCCTGCAAGTGGAAGGCGCATCGATCGACAAGCAAGACCATGCAGCCAACCCCTGCGGACAAATTGGTGAGACTATCGCTTTTGACGAGGCGATCAAAGTTGCCCGGAAATACGCTGCGAACCATCCCCGGACGCTGATCGTTGTCACCGCCGATCACGGACACACCAGCCAGATCATCGATCCGCCGACCTCAGCTCTTCAGCCCGGCGCGTTCAGCACCTTGACCACGGTGGACGGCGCGCCAATGGTAGTCAGCTACGCGTCGGCCCCAGTGGGAGCCTCGCAAAGCCACACCGGGACGGAAGTTCGCATTGCGGCTCAAGGTCCGCAAGGCGCTAACGTGACCGGAATCACCGACCAGACAGATTTATTTCACACGCTGGCGAGAGCACTGGGATTGAATTTGAATTAAGGATTTGCCACGGGGGCGCCCCGTCCTGCTCGCGCGGTTTGCTACAGGGCGGGGCCTCGAAGATTGAGGTTTAGCGGAATCCGCCGAGCAGAAAAACGATAAGCACGACGATTAGGATGGTTCCCAGGCCAACACCCGCTCCGCCACCGTATCCCCAACGACTGTGGCCGTAGTATCCACCGCCGCTGCCCAAGAGCAAGATCAGAATAATAATCAGGATTAACATGTCGTCTCCATTTTGGAAGCGGGGATTCGATGCCCCTCGAAGCGCTCACGGATGCCCAGAAAGGAAACACGTAGAGTCAGGTGTCGCACCTGTCCGCCGAAGCGCAGCTCCGGTTGGGAGTCTGTGCCACCCCCCGGCAGGTGAGGACACCTGCCGCTACGTTGGTCGGGCAACCGCCATCTTTCGGGCGAAAATCCGCCAAACACCGCGCCAGTTAAGGCATCTAAGGGACTAGTGCCCAACCCCGAGTCCAAACCCGGCAACGATGAAATCGACCATCTGCGCTCCATCCTGCGCGACGCGCATAAGCCGAAGAACTCTTTCACCAACAATGTGATCCGCGGCGTCAAAGACCGCCTGCAAGCGCGTTTTCACAAGCAGGCCATCATCGATCGCCTGGAAAAACCCAAAGAAGAAGACGCCGCCTAGCTGCGATCTGCCGCCAGTCTGCTAGAATTTTTATCTCCTCCCGGAGATCAGTAAATGTCTGCCACCTTACCGGACAGCGAGCGCCAACGCCTGAAGGCGCTTGCCGATGAGCACCTTCTCGACACGCTGCCGGAAAAGAATTTCGACAACCTCACTCGTCTTGCGGCTTTCATTTGCGGCACGCCCATCTCGCTCATCAGTTTGGTCGACGAATCGCGGCAATGGTTCAAGTCGCGCATCGGCACCGAGGTGGAAGAAACTCCGCGTGACATGGCTTTTTGCGCCCACACCATTCTGTCCACCGGCGAGTTGACCGTGGTTCCGGACGCGACTAAAGACCGGCGTTTTGCTTCCAACCCGCTGGTCACCGACGATCCCAACATTCGTTTCTATGCCGGAGCCCCGCTGGTGACCCGCGAAGGTTTTGCATTGGGATCGTTGTGCGTCATCGACCGGGTGCCTCGCATGCTGACTTCACAGCAATTGGAAGCGCTCGCAATCTTGCGCGATCAAGTGGTGCGCGAAATCGAGTTACGGCGCGTGGCTGGAGGATTACAAAATGCAGTGCGCGACCGGAACGACGAACTCGGCGAGAGAAACGAAGAGATCCTGCAGCAAGCGAAAATCCTTCAGTCGCTGACGACGCGTCTGATGACTGCCCAGGACGAAGAGCGCCGCCGCATCGCCCGCGAACTTCACGACAGTGCCGGCCAGCTGCTGGTGGCGGCATCATTGAACGTTGAGATCGTCATGAACGGATTGTCGACATCCTCCCCCGTGCGCGAAGCCGCCGAATGTTGCCGCGATCTGCTGCGTCAGTTGACCGCCGAGGTCCGCACCATGTCCTACCTGCTGCATCCGCCATTGCTGGACGAGTCCGGGTTGTTGTCGGCTCTCACGTTATACGTACAGGGCATTCAGGACCGTTCGCCGTTGCAAGTCGATCTTGAAATTCCTGAAGACCTGCCGCGGATGAATTCGCGGCTTGAACTCGTGTTGTTCCGGGTCATTCAGGAATGCCTGACTAACATTCATCGTCATTCCGGCAGCAAAACCGCTCGCATCCGACTTTCTCCGCAGTCGCACATGCTGTTGCTGCAAATCGAAGATGACGGCAAAGGGATTCCCCCCCATAGGCTTCACTCCATAAACTCGCAGGGCTCGGGCGTCGGCATGCAGGGCATGCGCGAAAGGGTCCGTCAGATGGGCGGACACATGAATATTCACTCGGATGGCCTGGGCACGAGAGTCGAATTCATCCTGCCACTTACTTTGGCGGGGGAGAACGATGAGTTCGAAATAAAGTCGCGGCGGAGAGCGCCCGCAGAACCTGATTTCTGAGGATGTACGTCGGACACATAGCCGCGATGTCAGCATTCCCCTGGCTGGCGGTTTACTTTGCAATCACGAGGCTGGGCGGCCGAAGGAGGAACGCGCGCGCCCAATTGAGTTAGCGGCATGAGATGCTGCTGGAACGGGGCAGCGAAAGCCGCGACGTGATTCTGATGAGCAACTTCCGGCAGTAAAACTTCACCCGGCAGGAGAACCTAATCAAACCCCTTGAACGTTAACGCCTACATCTTCGGGTAATTCAGCTTCGTCACTTGAAGTTCCCGCAACATTGCAGCAGCCCGTCGGATCTCGGTACGTTCCTCTTGATGGTCACCTGGGTTGCGGCGCATTTCCTGAAAGCGATTGAAGATCGCGATCTCAGCCGCTCCTACAACCTTGGCGAATCGCATCGGATCGGTTTCTCGCCGCGCGGCCTCTAATGCTTCACGCCACGCGGTCGGCATACTTTTCACATTTTCCATAACTTACCGATCTCTTACGAATCCTGCATGAAACGCACACGTCATCCTGCGGGCCTGAGACTTTCCGACAAGCCACGCAAACTTGGAGTCCCGTTCGGTCTTGAAATTGAGCTCTTCGGGTGGGGATAGCCGCACGATAAGCCATGCCGCGCTCCCATCGGCAGGCTCATCGAAGCACTCCGGATGGTCCTTCAAGAATTTAAAGAAGCAGAAGTGGACCGCGCAATCGGGTAAACACCGTACTACAGCGAACATAGAAAAACGACTTGGCAGGAACCCCAGTACACGCTTGATGCTGCGAATCGAACGGAATCTTAACGGTTCATCGGTAAGGAGTTAGGATCCGTGCATCGAGAAAATCAAAAGAGCGGAGCCGGGCGAGTTGAGGAAAAACGACTGGTCTTAAAGTCTTTCGCAGATGAACTGTTGAGCGCCGGTCTACCGCATGTCGCCTTCGGATACGAGAGTTTCCACGCACATCGACACATCCGCCCCTGACTGGAAGCTCTGAACCATCAGCCATGCGGACGCAATCCATCAACACCCAGCTAGTGGGTGATGTAGGTCGCGAAGTAGTACAGCAGCACGCCGAATACGGCCAATCCCGAAATGCCGTAGGCAGTAAGGATCCAGGTGCCGCGGCCTTCGTGATGGTGAGCAGTGTGGACTGCGTGAGTCGCTGAAGAAGAAGATGCTGTACTAGGGGCCCGATGCTCCATTAGAACCTCCCGGTTCGGAAACATCGTGGCGCAATTTTGCGTCACGTTGGTGTGCCTGCCAAGGCGACAGGCTCAACATGACCCTAAATACTACTCCTCGTGGGGAAGAAATAAAGAAGAAAAATCGTTTGGCTTTAGGGGAGTTAACCGAGGGGGTATCCCTAAATGCATTAGTTCGCAGCAGGCAGGGTAGAGCGCCTCGCTTCGACTCGGCGGACAGGTGACCCCTGTCGCTACGCGAATAACCTTGGACGCCCTGATTCCCATTACGGAACCTTTTCCACCTTTATTTTACGATTCGCCTTTTCTTCGCTCACCTGTTTTCGCTATAATCCGCTCAACCAAACAATTCTTAGGTTTTTCTAAAGGAGCCGTACTTATGGCCGATGAACGTGGCAAAGCGATTGAAATGGCGTTTGCGCAGATCGAAAAGCAATTCGGCAAAGGCTCGATCATGCGTCTGGGATCGAAAGAGATCGTGCCGATCTCGGTGATCTCGACCGGAGCGATCTCGTTCGACGCCGCCCTCGGTGTAGGCGGGTTTCCCCGCGGCCGCGTCGTCGAAGTATTCGGACCGGAATCCTCGGGTAAGACCACCATTACTTTGCAGGTCATTGCTGAAGCCCAGAAGATGGGCGGAATGGCCGCCTTCATCGACGCCGAACACGCGCTTGACCCGAGTTACGCCAAGAAGCTTGGCGTCGATGTAGACAACTTGCTGGTTTCGCAGCCCGACTACGGCGAGCAGGCCCTCGAAATTGCGGAAGCGCTGGTACGTTCCAACGCGATCGACGTACTGGTGATCGATTCGGTGGCAGCCCTGGTTCCCAAAGCTGAACTCGAGGGCGAGATGGGCGACAGCCATATGGGACTGCAAGCCCGGCTGATGTCGCAAGCCCTTCGCAAACTGACCGGTATTGTTTCGAAGTCACGCACCTGCCTGATCTTCATCAACCAGATCCGCGAAAAAATCGGCGTCATGTTTGGTAATCCCGAAACCACCACGGGTGGCCGCGCGCTGAAGTTTTATTCCTCCGTGCGTATCGACATTCGCCGCATCGCCGCTATTAAAGATGGCGATGTGATGACCGGTTCGCGCACCCGGGTGAAAGTTGTAAAGAATAAGGTAGCCGCACCGTTTCGCGAAGCTGAGTTCGATATTCTCTACGGCGAAGGAATTTCGCGCGAGGGTGACCTGCTCGACTTGGCGGTCAACAACAACATCGTGGAGAAGTCGGGCTCCTGGTACAGCTATAAAGGTGAGCGCATCGGACAAGGCCGCGAGAACGCCCGCCAGTTCATGAAAGACAACAAAGACACCATGGCTAAGCTCGACACCGAAGTGAGGAAGGCGTTGGGACTGATTGGCGCCCCGGCCGCACCCGCTGCGCAAGCGACGCCGACCGCGGTCCCAACCGCTGCCGGAGCGCGGGTTACGACGATGCCGTCGGCGCCTGAGCCGGCGAAAGCCGCCGTCGGACGGCGATAGCCATCCGGTAGTTTATTTAGGGGGACGGAGCCCTTTCCGTCCCCTGATTTTTTGCATTCCTCTCCCAAAGGCCCCTTCAAACACGCGACCAACCCACTTTTTACAAAGTTGATTCGTACCCACTTTGATTCATCCCATGCCTCCCCCATCCAAAATTTCCATTTGCGTACTTTGACGTACACCCTTAGAATCACACGCACTTCGCCGTTTGCGAGGCACACGACCTCGGGGGGACAAACGTAATGCGCTATCTTCTGATCCTTATTATGCTCACGGCATCGGCCTGGGCAGCCGACGCGGAGGCGAACGCCGTCTGCACCTTCGCCGACGACACCGAAATGAGCGTCCGCTACAACCCCGTCTCGATCAAGGACAATCCGCGACCACAGAACGGAAAAGTCTGGGCGCCGGGAGGCTCGGCCCTGCTGCTGTTCACGCAAACCGAACTGTCGCTCAACAACATCAGCCTGCCGGTTGGCGCGTATAGCCTGTACTTAATTCCGGACAAGAATGCGTGGACGCTGGTGGTAAATAAAAGCGTGAACCCCACGGGCGCATACGACGAGAAGGCAGATTTGGTGCGCCTGAAGATGGAAAGCGCGAAGCTGGGTAGCCCGGCAGACAAGCTCAACATTTCTTTCGGACGAATTGCTCCTAAGCAGTGTGAAATACGCGCTTACTTTGACCAGAGCGGAACCTGGGCTACGCTGTCACAAAAATAGCCTCTCGCTTGGGCAGGTGGGACACCTGCCTCTACGTGTTTCATTTGACGAATTCCGGCTGTTTCCCCTGCGACCACGGGTCGTATTGAAGCGCGTAGTGCATACGTTTGCGGGTGGTTGGATGGTCGAGTGACCACCACTCGAAGAAGTCGTTGATGTAGGGATACTCCAGCCAGTTCTCTCCGAGGATTTGAAACGACTGGGCTGCCACTTGTTTCGAATCCGGCACCAGTCCATGCATTACTTCGAGGCCGAAAGTGTCAGCTTGATGCTCGACGTGGCGGCTGAATCCGTTTTCGATGGGGCTGCCTAGAAAAAACAAGATTGACATCAGGAGCGCTAACAACGGCAGCGACGCCCAGTCGCCCATATCGCGAATCTGCCAGCGAGTGCCCCAGCGCTTCAGCATCCATCTTGAAACTCCGTAGGCCACATAAAAAAAGATCAGAGACAACGCGAATCCAAATGCAACGCCTTGCACGACGTGCCCCAGAACGTAGTGGCCCATTTCGTGCCCGAAGACAAACATAATTTCCGGCGTCGTCATGTGCTTCTCGGTGGTGTCCCAGACCACGACCCGCTTGCTCGATCCGAAGCCGGTGACGTAGGCGTTGTCGCCGGTATATTTTTCGCTGGCCGCCATCTCGAACATGCGGCTGCGCGGGATGTCGAGTCCTCCGCGTTTTACGACTCGCTCGATCTGCGTGACCAGCTCCGGGTTCTTTTGGTCGAGCGGCGAATACTTGTTGAAGATCGGCTCGATCACGGTCGGCGAAATGAAGACGACCAAGAGGATGATGGGAAGGCAGATGAGCCATCCATAGAACCACCAGCGGCGTGGGCTGCGGCGGATCATCAGATAGAACAGCGATCCCAGGATGGTTTCAATGACGATGCCAAGCAGAAGTCCCTTGGCCCAGTCTCCAAACCAGGAACCCCAACCCTGGATCGATAGCCCGTAAGCAAGACTGATGTGGTGGTGATAGGCGTCGCTGGGGACGGTGAGTATCGCGGCCGCTACGGCGAGGATGGGGATGATGATGAGTCCTTGAATCCAGGGGCGGGTCGAAACCCGCTCAGCTACAGTGCGAAGTTTTGGGCCCACGCCTAAAAGCAGGGCGGCGATGAGGAGAGCGAATCCGTAGGCGGTTTCTGCGATCTCGAATTTTGTGGAGAGTGAGTAAAGAGCACGCGCTTTTTCCAGCTTGGCCGGCGGGAGCGAGTATTCGGTGATCTGCGGGGTTTGACAGAGGGCCGGAAAGGAAAACAAACAGAAGAAGATGGCGAATATGGCTGCGCGCATGGAGGGCCATCTTAGCTAACGGCGTAGAGGTTGTCATCCGGAGTTGACGAACTAGGGGACGCAAGGGCCCCTTCGACTTCGCTCGGGATGACAGATCGGTGGCTAACTCGCCGCTCTTTTTATTGTTCGCTCGGGTCGCTTACGGAACACTACCTTTACTTCTTCCCTCCACCGTTCATCCAGGCCAACAACTGTCCACTCAATGTCGCGAGAAAAATATTTGAGCAGGATGTCGGTGGAAGGATGGACCCTCAATGACGGCGCGACCAGGAACAGCAACGGGGTTTCTGCCGCCAACTCCCGACCGGCGAAGTAACCGAACCGCTGAAATTCGCCGCGTTGATGGTGCCAGGCTACGCGCGCCCAATAATCCAGGCCTTGGATGGGTAGGTGGATGTCTTCGTCGGCTTTCAGTTCGACTACCGCCAGTCGCCCGTCGCGGGTGATGGAGAGTACATCGATCATGGCTCGATCGCTCGCAGAGAAGGCTGGAACCTGCGAGTAGCGGGCGGTTTGCTCCAAACGTTCGTCGATCGCGGAAATTTCTTTCACGACCAGCGATTCCAGCCAACGCTCGGGATGCAGCCGCCACAACATATGATCGCGCGGGCCAGTGGCATGGCGCACTTCGCCCAGACTGCGAATCAATTGCTGGAAGAATCCGGTGTTGGCATCGTCGAGGCAGCGTTCGGCGGCGCCTACGCCAAAAACAATTTCTGGCGCGCTTTTTAGCGATCCGGGTTCCTGTGCCATTCGTGCGCGCGCGAATTCCAAACCGTGGTGGCGAAAAGCTATTTCCCCGGGCGACAGGACGAACGGCTCGGCCTCGGGCATCCATTGATAGATCTGTTGAATCGCTTCCGCGAATCTCGCTCGTACTACCGCTTCGTCTAAGCAATGCGCCAATCTGGTGCGCATGTTTCCGCGGTCGGAAAGTTCAATCTCTTTCACGTCATCGATAGCTTCGTCGAACTCGACGATGCCCCACTTGGCGGCGCCCTCGTCGAGATTGGCGATGCGCTCGCGGGTGAGTGTCGAGCATCCAGCGGGAAGAAACAGTTTCAGTCCTTCAACCACGCATTTTGCAGCTTGCGATTCGCGGCAGGCGTTCAGCCACAAGATTCCAAAAGTCAACGCCGCGTCGATGGAGTTTTGCGTCTCTTGCGCGTTGACGCCCAGTATCGCGAAGGCCGACTGACCTTTGCGCAAGAGTCCACGCGCATAAACCGGTCCGAACGATCGTTCGAGATCGACCGAGGTGGAGAGTTGAACCACCTTCCATCCCGCAAAGCGCCGTTCCAGCACGCGATACAGCATCCTTTGGTATGCGATCCTCGCCGCGCGCTTTGCGGTCGGCGTCCGCGGATCGCGTGTCCGGCAAATCTCCAGCTTGCTGGGACGCGTCTGGCCCATCCGCAACACCGCAAGCTTCAGCGTGTCGCGTTTGGTTTCCAGATCGACCACGCGGCGCACCAAATTTCTTTCGCTAGACCACAGGTGCAGAAGACATTTGTGGGTCTCTCCGGAAATGGAATATTTGGCCTGCGAGAGGTCGAAGGCGACCATGCCGTCCTCGAGAACCACCGCATCGCCCGCCCCGGCGAGAAAAGTTTCCAGCGTTTGCGACAAGGTTTCAGGTGTCATGCCCCCACCATATTACTAACGATTCCCCCTTGTCTGTGACGGATGAACATCGCGCGCAGCTTCGCGAAACCGCTATGGGATAATGAAAACGTCGCCGGGGAGTCTTTCCCGCGCCCAGGACATCTAATAGCCGTGGATAAAAACAGGTTTTTCTTCGAGAACTACGGGTTAGCGGAACGCGATTTGGAACATTACCTGGCAGCCGCGCTTTCGGCGGGCGGTGAATATGCCGACCTTTATTTTGAATATCTTTCGTCGACCGCGCTGTCGGTGGACGAGTCGATGGTGAAGTCTGCGTCGCAGGGAATTTCTGTGGGCTGCGGCATTCGCGTGGTAACGGGCGAGCGCACCGGATACGCCTACACCGACGATCTTTCGCCGGAAAGAATTCTGCACGCGGCCCGCACCGCAGCATTGATTGCCAGCGGCCCGGCGAAAACTCCGAGTGTTGGATTTCAAGAGAAGGCCGCCCGAAGTCTTTATCCGATTACTCTGCCGTCGGTGGATGCGGAGATCAGCGCCAAGGTTGAACTGGTGATGCGCGCCGACAAAGCCGCCCGCGCCTTCGATCCGCGGATCAAGGAAGTTCGCGCCAGCTATCACGACGAACTGCGGAACATATTAATAGTCGGATCGGATGGGACCTTTGCCGAAGATTCGCAGCCGTTGGCGCGAATGAATGTCGGCTGCATCGCCAAGACGGAAACCAACTCCGCGCGCGGCAGTTCGGGTGGCGGTGGCCGCGTGGCACTCGACTTCTTCTTCGGAGAGAAAACACCCGAATATTTCGCCAAAGAATCGGCTCGCCAGGCGATTTTGCAACTCGATGCACGCGAGGCTCCGGCCGGAGATATGGAAGTGGTCCTCGGCCCAGGTTGGCCTGGGGTCCTGCTGCATGAGGCCGTCGGCCACGGGCTCGAAGCGGATTTCAATCGCAAGCAGACATCGGCCTTCGCTGGGCTGATCGGCAAGAAAGTCGCCAGCGAGAAATGCACGGTCGTCGACAACGGGACCATGCCGTGGCGTCGGGGATCGATCAACGTCGATGACGAAGGCAACAGCACGCAGGAAACGGTGCTCATCGAGAACGGCACATTGAAGGGATATTTGAGCGACAAACTTTCGGCGCGCCTGATGGGCATGGCCAACACCGGCAATGGACGACGCGAGAGTTACGAACATATCCCCATGCCGCGCATGACCAACACTTACATGCTGCCGGGAGACGACGATCCCGAGGATATTATTCGCTCGGTGAAAAACGGCATCTACGCGGTGAACTTCGGCGGCGGACAGGTCGATATCACCAACGGCAAGTTTGTCTTTTCCGCCTCGGAGGCTTACCTGATTGAGAACGGCAAGGTTACGGCTCCGATCAAGGGAGCGACTCTGATTGGCAACGGGCCGGACGTGCTGACCCGAGTGTCGATGGTGGGCAACGATTTGAAGCTTGACGAGGGCGTGGGCACCTGCGGGAAAGATGGTCAGGCGGTGCCGGTGGGCGTGGGGATTCCTACGATCAAGGTGGACCGGTTGACGGTGGGGGGAACGGCGCGGAAGGATCCCGGCGGATTCAT
>DATBAT010000310.1:0-38663 GCA_036271375.1 Terriglobales bacterium | reverse complement strand
CGGCCAAGCTGGTGGCGGATTTGTTGACCACAGCCGGGGCGGACCGGGCGCTGCTGATCGATCCGCATGCGCCGCAGATACAGGGATTTTTCAATATCCCGGTTGATCATTTATTTGCTTCGCCGGTGCTGGTGGATTATTTCAAGCGGCTGAATTTGCCGAACTTGACCGTGGTTTCACCGGACGCGGGTGGTGTGGAGCGCGCGAGATTTTTCGCCAAGAAGATGGATTCGGCGCTGGCGATTGTCGATAAGCGCCGCGTCGAGATGAACGTGGCGGAAGTGATGCATGTGATCGGAGACGTTGCAGGGCGCACTTGCCTGGTGATCGACGATCTGATCGATACCGCGGGTACGTTGGTGAAAACTGCAGCGGCGCTCGAAAAAGCTGGGGCCACAGCGGTGTATGCGTGCTGTTCGCATCCGGTGTTATCGGGGCCGGCGGTGGAGAATATTTCGCAGTCTTGTATCAAGGAAGTAGTGGTGACGGACACGATTCCGTTGAGTGAAGCGGCGAAGCAGGAACCAAGAATTATTGTGCGGTCGGTGGCCGGCCTGATTGGGCGGGCGATTCAGTCGATCCACGAAGAAACATCAGTCAGTAAATTATTTTTGTAGGTCAGGACATTCCTTATGGCGACAGCAACGGAAAGCAACGTTCTCGAAGCAACAGCACGCACGCCCGGCACCAAGAATGACGCGCGGCGGGTGCGCGTGGCGGGCAAGGTCCCCGCAGTGGTTTATGGCGCGGGCAAAGAATCTTTATCGGTATCGCTCGATCCGCGGCAGGTAACGAAGATCCTGCACTCGAAGACCGGCCACAACACGATTTTTGATTTGGCACTGGCAGGCGAGAGCACCAAGGCGATGATCGTCGACTGGCAATATGAGCCAATCAAGGGTTCTTTGCTGCACATCGATTTGAAGCGAATCGCGATGGACAAGCTGTTACGCGTGGAAGTTCCGATTGTGCTGAAGGGCGAGTCGGCCGGTGTGAAGGCGGAGGGCGGAATTCTCGAGCAAGTTCTGCGCGAGGTCGAAATCGAGTGCTTGCCAGGAGATATTCCGAGCGCGATCGAAGCCGACGTCACCGAACTGGTCTTCGGCAAGGTGCTGCGCGTCAGCGATCTGCCGCAGAACGACAAGATTAAGTACCTCACTGACGAGAACCAGCCGGTGGTCCACATCACCACGGTGAAAGAAGAAGTGGTGGCGGCTCCGGAAGCGGTGGCGGCTGAAGCGGGCGCGGCGGGCGAGCCTGAGGTCATTAAGAAGGGCAAGCAGGACGCTGAGGGCGAAGAGGCCGAGCCGGCTAAGAAAGAGAAGAAGTAGCCGGTGGTGTTTCCGAGCTTCGCTCGGGGGGCAGGTGAGGACACCTGCCGCTACGTGGGCGGTGACGGAGCGTGAAACTGATTGTCGGGCTGGGAAATCCGGGCATCGAGTATCAGTTCACGCCGCACAATGTTGGATTTCTGGCGGTGGACCGGATCGCCAGCGATTTCGGAGTCGAAATCCGAAATCGCTTTGCGCAGGCTTTAACCGCGCGAGCGGTGATCGACGGTCATGAAGTTCTGCTGGCTAAGCCGGAGACTTTCATGAACCTGAGTGGCGTTTCAGTGCGGGAGATTGTTTCGAAGTACGAACTCTCGCCTGAGAACGACGTGATTGTGATTTACGACGAACTGGATTTGCCGCTGGGCAGCATGCGTATCCGGCAGCGGGGGAGTTCGGCGGGTCACAACGGGATGAAGTCCATCATCGGGGCGCTGGGAACGCAGGAAATCTTGCGGATTCGGTTGGGGCTGGCTCCGGAGCGTCGGATTTTGAAGCCGTTCACCAGGGAACAGCTAGTGGTGGTGGATGAGGTTTTGGACCGGACGGCTGAGGCGGTCAAGATGATTTTGACCGAGGGTGTTGCGCCGGCCATGAACCGGTTTAACCGGAAGGCTGAGGCACCCGAGGAATAAGGTTCGTGACCTCTGCGAATTGCATAGGTCCTCCGGCGCGAAAGGTTGCTCCTCAGGATGACAAGTTTTGAGATTGGAGAACTGAATGAATCGTACTTATGAGTTGATGTTTATCGTTCGCCCGGACATGACGGAAGAAGATCAGGAAAAGCTGATCTCCACGCTGGAATCTTCGGTGACAGGTTCAGGTGGGACGATCAAGAATATCGAGCGCATGGGCAAACGGCGGTTGGCGTACGTCGTGAAACGCTTCCATGACGGTATTTACATTTTGCTGACCATCGAAGGCAGCGGCGGACTGGTGCAGGAACTCGAACGCCGCCTGCGTGTCAGTGAGCCGGTGATCAAGTTCCTGACGGTGCGCGTCGACGAAGAGCGCAAGCGTCTGGACAAGATCAAGCAGTTGCGCGAGGCGAAGAAGAAGACTCCGCCCGCGCCACCCGCGCCCGCTCCGGAAGCTGCGGCAGGTACTGAGCCGGCTTCAGTCACCGCATAACAGATTTCTAAACGGATAATTTTGTAAGGAGAATCATGGCTGAAGAATCAACACCTACATCGCACGGCCCATCTTCCTCAGGGGGTGGGCAAAGCAGCGGCGGCGGCGACCGTCCTGACCGCGGCGGAGAGCGCCGTCCTCCACGTCCCGGCGGGCCCGGCGGACGGGAAGGCGGACGCAAATTTTTTCGCCGCAAGAAGGTCTGCAAATTCTGCGTCGAGAAGATCGAAGCAATCGACTACAAGGACTATCGCACGCTCGGCCAGTTTGTCGCCGAGAGCGGCAAGATCGTGCCGCGGCGCCTGACCGGGGTTTGCACGCCGCACCAGCGTCGTCTGTCGAGCGCCATCAAGCAGGCGCGGAACATTGCGTTGCTGCCGTTTGCGGGACGGGCGTCCTAAACAAAATCAGGCCACGGATATTCGCGGATCAACACGGATTCTTGGCCATTGCTCAAATGGAGCTTTAATCATGGAAGTCATATTGAAAGAAGATGTGGCGTCGCTGGGTTCACGTGGCGACGTGGTGAAAGTTGCCGAAGGGTATGGTCGGAATTATCTTTTGCCGCGCAAGTTGGCGATCCGCGCGTCTGAGGGGAATAAGGCCGTCATCGAGCAGATGAAGGCCGCCGCAGTCCGCCGCTCGGCGAAAGAGAAAACCGGAGCGGAAGCACTGGCCAAGCAATTTGAAGGCTTGTCTGTTTCCTTCACGCGCCGCGCCGGTGAAGCGGACCAGCTTTTTGGTTCCGTCACCTCTGGCGATATCGCCGATGCATTGACCAAGAAGGGCTTCGACATCGACCGCCGGAAGATCCAGGTTCACGAGCCGCTGAAATCCCTCGGCGAGTTCGATGTGCCGGTGCGCCTGCACAAAGATGTCACCACGCACCTGAAGGTGATCATCGAGAAGGAAGAAGTCGCAGAGTAATTCACCTGTTTTATAGAGCCCCAGGGCAATTGCCCTGGGCTTTTCTTTTTGCCTCCAACACAGCGTCCCGAGGCGTCGACCGAAAGGCTCTGACGTATCGTAAGGTCTCTCACTTCATTCCTGGGGGATGGTCCATCAATCGTCCGTCCCACCACCCCAATTCCGGGTTATCTAGTTGAAAGCTCACAAATTAGCCCCTGCTTAGAGTCCCCCTTGGGCTACACTTTTTGCTCACGGTTCCGGGGCTGGCACGTCCATAGCTATGCAACGAGATGACGCCTTAGGCAACTGGTTGCGTAGAGGGAATAAGCGATGCCGGCCGATGCTTGGGCGGTAAATTTGGCGGTAGGCCGGTTTGGCCGGGCTGCTGAAAAACCTAAATCGAAGCTACACAACAGCGGAACCCAGGAGAGCCCTTTGCGGGGGCAGATGGCTGGGCAGAACCAACGTATCGACGACACCCTGCTGGTGCGAGCGGCGCAGCGTGGAGACCGCGCGGCCTTCGAGGAACTGGTGCGTCATTACGACCAGGCGGTCCTGCGGCTTGCCATGCACCTGACGGGATCCGCGACCGAAGCCCAGGATGTTTATCAGGAGGCCTTTCTCAAGGCCTACAAGAACATCGGGAAGTTTCGCTTCGAGTGTTCTTTCTATACGTGGATTTATCGCATCGTGAGCAATCTGTGTATGGACCATCTGCGCAAGCGGCAGGTGCGGAAAGAAGATGCTCCGGTTGCGACCGACGCGCAGGGTGAGTCTTACGACGTGCTGGCGCAGGTGGCGGACGAGCGGGCAGCATCGAATCCGGAACATGATTTGATCAGCCGGGAGTTGGGATCGCGAATCGGCGCGGCGTTGCAAGAATTGTCTCCGCGGGAGCGGATGGTGTTTGAGTTGAAGCATTATCACGGATTGAAGCTGCGGACGGTGGGCGAGATTTTGCAGACCACGGAAGATACCGCGAAGAACACTTTGTTTCGGGCGACGCAGAAGTTACGGGGAGCGTTGGCGGATATGCGCTGATGGCTTTCGTGTAGAGACGTAGCTCGGCTACGTCTCCTGCCGGGAGCATAGGAGCAGCAAGCAGAGACGTTGCAGAGCGGCGTCTCTACACGGGGATTCTATGAAATGTGAATGGGTACAACAAAATCTAGTGCTCTACGTTTACGACGAGCTGGCCGACGACGCTCTTTATGAACTGGAACAGCACGTGGCACGCTGCACCGATTGCGCTGCCGAGCTAAAAGCCAACCAGGAGTTCCACACGCGGCTCTCTCAATCGCCGGTACTGGAGCCTTCGCCGAATTTGCTGACGGCGTCGCGGATGCGATTGCAGGAGTCGTTGGAAACAGCGGAGCAGGGTGGGTTCTGGCAGAAGCTGACGTTCGATCCAGGGGCTTGGTTGCGTGAGGTGCGGTTTGCTCCGGCGCTGGCAGCGGTGATCCTGATTCTCGGGTTCGCGGGTGGAGTTGGCGCTACTTACAAAGTCGTTGGCGCGCGGCAGGCGAATGTGATTAGTCCAGTTACGGCGCCCGTTGAGTCTTCCATTACCGGCATCCGTTCGGTGAGCCAGGAACCGGGATCGGACAAGATCAACATTCGTTACGACACGACGTCCATTCAGGAAACCCAGGGCTCGATGAGCGACCAGCGCATTCAGCAGTTGTTGCTGTATGCAGCCCGCAACAATTCCAACTCCGGCGTGCGCATCGATTCCGTCGACATTCTGACCAGGAATCCGCAGGACCCCAACGTGCGCGAGGCATTGATCTACGCGTTGCGTTACGACTCCAATCCGGGCGTGCGCTTGAAGGCGTTAGAAGGTGTGGGTCCGTTCGTGAAAAGCGATACGCGAGTGCGCAACGCGGTTCTCGAAGCGTTGTTGAACGACAACAACACCGGCATGCGTACCCAGGCTTTGCATCTGCTTGGGCCGGTGCGCGCCGATGGAAGTGTGCGGCAAGTGCTCTACAAGTTGGCGGAGTCAGACAGCAATCAATACATCCGTTCACAGGCGCGGACCCAGTTGGCGCAATTGCCTGAGATCGATTAGCAACAGAGGTGGAAACAGTGAAAAAACTCTTACAAATTGCGGCGGGTCTGGTGCTGGTGGCGCAGTTTGCCAGTGCAGAAGAAAGCCGCCCGGCCAACGACAGCGGCGCATCGTCGCACGACATATCGGGAACGCTTTCCGGTGCCAGGAACTTGCGGGTAACGGTAGAAGCCGGCGCCGTCAGGATCGAAGGCACCGATCAGAGCGACATCAAGTATGCTCTGCGCAACCGCGGCTCAGAAGACCGGGCCAAACGCAATTCCGAAAATTATCGCGTTACCGGAAACGTGCGCGGGGACACCGCTTATATCGTCGCCGAGTTTGAAGGCGGACGGTCACATCACTTCTCCGGAGATTTTGACATCACAGTGCCGCGCGGCATCGAATCGGTTTCCGTGGAGACCCAGGGGGGCGGAGTGACCGCTCTTCATCTCGGGGGGAAGCTTGACATTCAGAGCGGTGGGGGACAGTTGCGTGTTGAAGACGTGAAGGGTGCCGTACACGCCGAAACCGGCGGAGACAACGTTGAAATCGCTTCCGTCGGCGGCGATTTGAATTTACAAACTGGAGGCGGCAGAATTACGTTGCGCGACGTTAAGGGCAGCTTGAATGCTTCGACCGGCGGAGGCGATGTGATGCTGGTTTCCAGCCAGAGTGGGGCTGTGCTTGAAACCGGAGGCGGCAACATTCAGGTGGAGCAATGCGGCGGAAAGCTGCGGGCTTCGACGGGCGGAGGCAACATCGATATCGGCGACGCTGCAGGCCCGGTAGAGATCGAAACCGGTGGCGGAAGTATTCGCGTGGGATCGGCAAAAGGATTTGTGCGCGCAGAAACCGGCGCCGGGCGTATTGAATTGAATGGTGTACCGGCAGCAAAGGCGGAGACCGGTTCGGGATCGATTGTAGTGCGTTTGGTAAACCAGGGGTCCAACGAGAGTTCGGTTCTCGAAACTGGTTCGGGCGATATCGCCGTATATCTCGATCCTGCGCTGCACATCAATGTTCGCGCTGCCATCGACATGGCAAACGGGCATACAATTTCCTCCGACTTTTCCGAAATCAAGGTGGTCACCGAAGGTGGAGAGTGGGGACCGAAGGAAGTAAGCGCGCAGGGTGGGCTCAACGGTGGCGGCGCCGTGGTGAAGCTGACCACTGCTTCGGGGAACATTCAGATTAAGCGCGGTCACTAGTTTTTGAGGGGTGGATGATGAAAAAGCTTATTGCGACATTGGCGTTGGTTCTGGCTGGGAGCTGTGTAACTTTCGCTTCTTCGAGTTCCCCGGAAGTTTTCGGATTCTCCAGCGAGGACATGTTCAACGGTTCCTACCTCGGCGTCGACACGCGCGACATCAGCGCTGACCGCTTGGGTGAGCTGCACCTGAAAGAAGAAAGCGGAGTCGAGGTCACGCTTGTCGATCAGGACGCACCTGCGGGCAGGGCAGGCATCAAGGAACACGATGTCATTCTCACCATCAATGGAAACAAGGTGGAAAGTGTCGAGCAGTTGCGGCGCATGATTCGCGAAGTCGCTCCGGGCCGCACTGTTACCGTCGGCATCAGCCGCAAAGGGCAGCCCATGACACTGAAGGCTCTGTTGGCGGACCGCAAACATTCCTTCGCCATGGGCCCGAACAATTTTCATTTTGAAGTGCCGGCAGTTCCAGCAATTCCTGCTATCCCAGCGATTCCTGCGGTACCCGAGATGGACCTGGATATGCCGGTATCGGTGGTGGTAGTGCACTCTTCCGCGCGAAGCGGATTGATGGTCGAGAACCTGACACCGCAACTCGGCGATTTCCTCGGCGTTAAGGATGGGCAAGGCGTGCTGGTGCGCTCGGTAGAAAAAGGCAGCCGCGCCGAGCGGGCGGGATTTCATGCCGGCGATGTGATCGTAAAAGTAAATGGTGAAGGGATCCACGACAGCGGCGACTTCGGTCACGCGTTGCGCGGGCGAACCAAAGATGCGGTATCGGTAAACATCATCCGCGATAAGAAAGGTCAGACGCTGACGCTGACTCTCCCGGAACGCAAACAGACGGGGTCGATCGAAGAGACCAAATCCTCATCCGACGAAGACGCGGAAATAATCGACGTTCAGGCGATGAATATCGAGTTGGCAAAAATCAGGCCGCAGGTGGAGTTGGCGATCGAGCGCGTGAAGCCTGAGTTGGCCAAAGTACAAGTGGAAGTGCGCAAACAGGTACAGGAAATCCGCAAACAAGTAGAAGAGATCAAGAAAGAGATGCGCAGCAACCGCGGCGATATTTAAGTAGTTCGCGCAGCTTTCTGTGCCCGCGCCAGCGGCCCCAGCACCACGCGATTCCGTCCAGCCACCTTAGCCGCATAAAGACCGGCGTCGGCAGCCTTCACAATCTGGTCCCGTGTGGTTCCATGCTCTGGATACGCCGCAGCGCCAGCGCTGATGGTCACGGGACGTGGCACTCCGGGAAATTGCCAGGTCGCAATCAGACGGCGCAGCTTCTCAGCCACACCTAAAGCATGTTGCGGATTGGTCTGCGAAAGCAAAATCGCAAATTCTTCTCCACCGTAGCGGCAGACCACGTCAATCTTTCTCAACTGCTGATGGAAGATGGATGAAACCTGGCGCAATACTTCGTCTCCCAGCAAGTGTCCAAACTCGTCGTTGAGACGCTTGAACTCGTCGATGTCGACCATGATCACGCCCATGCCGGTGCCAAAGCGGCGGGCGCGTTCGATCTCTTCCGCGATCCGCAGTTCGAAAAACCGGCGATTGAAAATCCCGGTCAGCCCGTCCAGATACGCCAACTGCTTCACTTTCTCGACGTAGTGGGCGTTTTGAATAGCAGTGGCGCAAATGTCCGCCACAGATTCCAGGGGCTGCATTTCTCCGGAGGAGAAAGCTCCAACGCGATCGCTGTCGAGAACTAAAGCTCCCATGGTCGAGCCAAAGGAAACCAGGGGGATACACATGCGCGATCCGGTTTCGGCGTAGAAGCCTACGTAGTCGGGCGCGGTCTTAGCGTCGTTTTCGATCAAAGTTTTATTGGCCAGCAACGCTCGTCCCCACAGGCCGGCGCTTGCGGGCAGGCGGCCGCCTTCGAGAATGTGTGGCGTCAACACTCCATGATGAGCGCGAAGCACCAAGTCATCGTCTTCCTTCAACAGGACCGCGACATGGGAAATAGGAAACGAATCTTTGATCTGGCAGCAAACCTTGGTGAGCAATTCCTTCAGGTCGAGCACCAGGGTGGTTTGCCGCGCGATTTCATTGATGGCTTCCAACTGCTTGGCGCGATGCCGCTCCAGGGTATGGAGCTTGGCGTTCTGCAAAGCCATCGACGCCTGCGTCGAAAACAGTGTCAACAGGTCGATGGTTTCTTCGTCGAAAAAGTCGGTCTGGTCGCTCTGGCAATCGAGCACGCCGATCACAGAATCCCGCACCATCAGCGGCACCGCGAGCTCTGAACGAGTGGTCTTGCTGGTCGCGATGTATCGCGAATCGTCATCCACATTGCGGACGTATACCGGCCGCTTCTGGCGCACCGCCGATCCTGTAATGCCATCTTCCAGCGGAATCTTCACGTCCAGCTTTTCCGAGTCCCATCCCAGTTGGGCCTTGGGAATTAACTCGGTCTTCGCCTCATTCAGCAGCAGAATCGTCACGTTGTTGACGTGAAAATAGTCGTGCAGAATTGCCAGGATCTGTTGCAACACCTCGTCCTGGTCAACCGCCGACAACACCGCCTGACTGGCGTCGTAAAGGATTGCGACTTTCTGCATATGTGGTTGAAGGGATTGTAACTTGGGAGTTTCGGGTTACTGTAGTGCCGAAAGTAACCGCTTTTTTCGCGGGAAAGGGGTGATTCCCGGGGCAAAAGCTAGTTGCCCGACCGGCGCAGGGACTGAGCCTTTTGCATCGCGGCGTCCGCTTCGGTGTTCTTCCCCTGCGCATGCAGGACTTCGGCCAGCGCTTGATAAGCGTCGGGATTTTTCGGATCCGACCGGGTGGCAGCTTGCAGGCTCTGTGCGGCTTGGTCTTGTTTACCAAGTTTCATTTGCGCCAGGCCGAGATTGAACTGCGCTCCGAAGTAGCCGGGCTTTAGGTCGATGGCTTTTTGCAGCGTGGTTTCAGCTTTGGCGAATTCATCTTTTTCCAGATACGCGCTGCCGAGCAGGAAGAACGAAGTGGGCTCTTTAGGGTTGTCTACCGTTGCCCGTTCCATGGCCGCAATGGCGTCGTCGATTTTTCCTTGCTGCAACGCAGTGACTGCCTGTCCCAGGGGAACTACATATCCATTCACCCGCTTGACTTGGACGAAGGCCGCCAGCAAAAAGACCGCCACGCCCGACAACATCAGCCGCGCCCAACGCAGGCGTACTCCGGGAGTGTCATGCAGGCGGCTGGCCAGCAATGCGCCGATCACCAAACCAGTCACCAGTCCCCCAATGTGGGCGGAGTTGTCCACATGTGCCACCACGGCGCCGAAGAACAGGTTGTAACCCGCGAACACAAACAGGCTGCGCAGAGTACGCTTCAACGCTTCCTTTGGGAAAGGCAGATGGCCGAGATAGATGGCGGCGATCAATACTCCGGCCAAGCCAAAGATTGCGCCGGATGCGCCTGCTCCCACCACCATGGGATGCCACCACGCACTGGCGATGCTTCCGCCCAAACCACAAAGCAGGTAAATGAGGAAGTACGCTGGCGCACCGAAGATCAGCTCGGACAACGCGCCCAGGTCCCAGAGGCACCACATGCTCAACGCAATATGAATGATGCCGACGTGAACATAGTTGGAAGTCAGCAGCCGCCAGGGCTGCGCGCCCAACGAGGCAGGCCCCCAGGTGGCTCCGAACTGAAGCAGTTGGGCATTCGTGGGCTCAACCGGCGACGCGCCCGACATCACCATGGCCAGGTACACCATGACGTTGATGCCAATGATCACCTGCGTCACTCTGCGCCGGGGCAGAACTACGCGGCGAGGCTGAGTCTGCGGTGGAAGAACTTCAATGTTATTGGACAAGCACTCGCTGCAAAGATCGCTCGACTCGCCGGCGGAGAAATTGGGCAGTTCTCGCCCGCAATTTTTGCAGTTGGCCATGGGACCCAATCATCGTAGCAGCTTAGTCGCCAACCACTTCCACCACCGGAGCTTCTTTCATCTTGATGGTGACTTTTGCACTGGTGACCAGCGCCACGGCGGCAAGCGTCACTGCGCTGCCGGCAAGAATGTAGCGGTCAACGGCCTCATGTAAGACCAGCCATCCCAGAAAAACCGCGATCACCGGATTCACATAAGCGTAGGTAGAAACCTTCGATGCTGGAGCATTTTGCAGTAGCCAAACGTAGGCGGTGTAGCCAATCCATGAGCCGCAGATCACGAGATAGAGGATGGCGCTCAGCCCACGGGGAGTCCAGGTGATGTGATGGAAATCTCCGGCGATCAATGCGAACACAAGATTTCCCAATCCCGCGAATGTCACCTGCCACGCGGTTGCGCTGGCATTGCCGCCCGCCTTCCAATGCTTCGACAGCACCGATCCCAGGGCCCAGCTAAACGACCCTCCCAGCAGACTGAGTGCGAACCAGGTTTCTTTCTTTCCCAAGGCGGCGGTGGCAGTAAGACTCGGCCAAAGCAAAACCACCAGTCCGATGACACCCAATCCCAAACCAAAAAAATCGCGGCCCGAAAGATGGTGCGTGTCGACGATCCGGGCATCGAGCACCAGAAAGAACAGAGGGGTCGAGGCCACGAGCAAAGCAGCCAACCCGGTGGGAACATATTGCTCAGCGTAAGAGAGCGTGAGATTTCCGCCGGTCAACAACAAGTTCCCCACAATCGCAAAGTGCGCCAGTTCACGCAGGCTGTAGCCGACTCTTCGGCGGGTCACCGCGCAGAAGCCCAACATCAAAATGCCCGCCACCAGAAACCTCACCGCGCACATCACCGGCGGCGGGATTTTTTCTACAGCGATGCCGATGGCGAGGTAAGTCGACCCACAAAATACATAGACCAATCCGAATGCAAGGATGACAAGCCATCGATGTCGGCGAGCGGAAGTCATGGGTGGATAGTAGAAGGTATCAGACGCGAGGAAGGAGGGTCTCGATTCAGAAACAACAACAGACCACGTAGGGCAGGTGTCTCACCTGCCAAACTAGATTTCTTGCAATCGGAACCGGAAGCTAAAGCTTCCCGGCAGGATCAGGACATCCTTCGACAAGCTCTGCCGCTACGCGATCTATTTACCGATTACTCGTAACCTGAATTTCCTGTGGTCCATTGCACGCCAGCGGCTGCGGACGGAAATCCAGCACGAACTCAACCGTGCGATTGCTCAAGTCAACCGTTCGGCAAACCACATCGTTGGAAACCGGCACCGGCAGCATCGCGGAATTTACCGCCACAAAATTCTCGACATTCTCCCCGCGATAGACATCACCGGCGCGGAATGGCCAAGCCTGCAACAGCCGCATGCGCACGTCCGGAGCCACGCCAATCACATCAAATGACTGGACCGTGAAGAGCCCACCCTCGTTGACGTTGATGCGCAACATGGCGGTTCCATCGTGGTCATTCATTTCCACTTCAGGGGTCGCCGAGTAGCTGAGGTATCCACCGCCGAAATAAGCCCGGCGAATGGCGTCTATCGCTTCCACGATCTTCGTGCGCTCCAGAACCCTTCCCGGATGAAGCGGCACCAACCGGGCGAGATCGTTTTCCTGAAATGCAGAAACTCCGGTCCAACGCAGAGATCCAAGCTTGTAAGCTCGACCCTCCTCGATGGCACGAACGGTTACGTCAACCTGGCCATCCGCCGGGGTGGCGTCGACCCTTATCTTTGCCTGCCAAAACCCCTTGTCCGCGTAGGCATTTCTAACGGCTTGCTCGGTCACGGGTTCAGAACCTGGGGTGTAACCTGCCTGCCGCAGCATGAGCGTGATGCGGTCTTGTTGCTCGGGAGGCAGGTGATTGGCGTTCTCAAAACGCACGTACCGAATCGCGAGCGCAGGAACAGGATTTCCCTGAGCGAAGACGGCTGGACCCGAAAAAAGTAGCAAGACGATTGTGGCTGGCCAGAGGCGCTTGCTCACAGCGCACCTCCTAAGAGAGCCAGATTATAGCTCCGTCAGCGGTGCAAAAAAGGGTCGTTTTTATGAAAACTCCTGTAATTTAGGCGACAAAACCGGCGAAACTCGGAACAAACACCAAAACCCCGACGGGCAGAATAAGCCGTAATTTCAAGCAATTACCGCCGTTTTCCCCCTCGATTTTAGGGGGTTACGGCGCGCCGAACCGCAAGCTATAATTCCATTATGCAGGCCTTCCAAAACCCGAATTCGAACCTTCCGGCCTGCTGGATTCACTTCCTCGTCTGTCCGAGGCGTTACCTTGCGGTGCTTCCATCGCAGGCGCGACCGAGCCTCTTCGGTAGCGACTAACTTTTCGTCCTCCCAATTTGTGGTGCTCGGGCCGTGCTCCATCTGCGCTCAGGCAAACGACAAACGACCGACTGTTTTCCGGAGGATTCCATGACCACCAAGACCTTAGTAGGACCCCAGATCAAGACTGCGCTCCCCGGCCCCAACGCCAAGCGCATCATCGCGGGCGACGATCAGCTTCTCTCGCCTTCCTATACCCGTTCCTATCCGCTGGTCGCCAAGAGCGGACGCGGCATTGTCATCACCGACGTGGATGGCAATGAGTTTTTCGATTTTTCCGCGGGCATCGCCGTGACCTCGACCGGGCATTGTCACCCCGAAGTCGTCGCTGCCATCCAGAAGCAGGCCGGCGAATTGATTCATATGTCGGGAACCGATTTTTATTACGAGAGCATGGTTCAGTTGTCGGAGCGTCTCTCCAAGATTGCACCCATGCCGGGACCGCATCGCGTTTACTTTGGCAACTCCGGAACGGAAGCCGTCGAAGCCGCACTGAAGCTTTCGCGTTACCACACCAAGCGCCAGAACATTATCGCCTTCTTCGGTGCGTTCCACGGGCGCACCATGGGTGCGGTTTCGCTGACCGCCTCAAAGCCGCAGCAGAAGCGCCGTTTCGCGCCTCTGGTTCCGGGAGTCACGCACATCGCGTATCCGGATGTGTATCGCGGCACACCTGAGGGTATGGACCCCGAGAAGTTTGCGTTCAGCTGTGCGTCCTATCTCGAAGACAAACTCTTCAAGACGATTCTTCCTCCGGAAGAAGTGGCCGCCGTGTTCGTTGAACCCGTGCAAGGCGAAGGCGGATACGTCGTTGCCCCAACTATCTTCATGAGAGAACTGCGCCGCATCTGCGACAAATACGGAATCCTGCTGGTCGCTGACGAAGTACAGAGCGGCGTTGCCCGCACCGGTAAGTGGTTCGCCATCGAGCACACTGGAGTTCATCCTGACATCGTCTGCATGGCGAAGGGTATCGCCTCCGGCATGCCGCTGGGCGTGATGATGAGCCGCGCCGAAGTCATGGACTGGGTCCCCGGTTCGCACGCTTCGACATTCGGCGGCAATCCGGTCTGCATCGCCGCTGCCTTGGCGACGCTCGACGTAATCGAAAAAGAAAACCTGCGCCAGAACTCAACTGACGTGGGCAATCACATGATGCGCCGCATGGCCGACTGGCCGAAAAAGCACAAACTGGTCGGCGATGTCCGCGGCCGCGGCCTGATGGTCGGCGTAGAACTGGTGAAGGACAAACACACCAAAGAATACGCGGCCACAGAACGCGATCGCGTAGTCGACTTGGCGTTCGAACGCGGAGTTCTCTTCCTGGGATGTGGTCCAAGCACCGTCCGCATTTCACCATCGCTGGTCGTCTCCAAGGATGAGGCTGATGTTGCAGTCGACGTGCTCGAAGAGTGCATCTCGATCGTAGAAAAAGAAAGCTAGTTGCTGGAGGGGAAGCCCCATTCTGGTCGCGTTTTATGCGCGACAGGGTGGGGCTTTTGATTTTAGGGTTCGTTGTTGAAACCGATGCTCACGTAGAGGCAGGTGTCCTCACCTGCCCAGGAGCTTTAGCTCCCCGGCATTCGTGGCGGAAGTTGCTCAGGCAGGTTAGGACACCTGCCTCTACGTTAGACTTGCTGCCATGCGCGATCCCATCGAACTGGAAATCTTCAAAAATATCTTCCACTCGATCGCCGAAGAGATGGGCGCGGCCCTCCGCCGCACGGCATTCTCCCCCAACATCAAAGAGCGCCGCGACTACTCCTGCGCGCTCTTCGACGATGATGCGCAGGTCATCGCCATGGGCGACCACATGCCGGTGCACCTGGGATCCATGCCGATGTCGGTCCAGACCGCCATCAAGACCTGCGAACTCAACCCCGGAGACATGGTCATGCTCAATGACCCCTTCCGCGGTGGAACCCACTTACCTGACATCACCCTGGTCGCGCCGGTTTACATCAAAGGCAAGCGTCCGGATTTTTACGTCGCCTCGCGCGCGCATCATGCGGACGTCGGCGGCACCTATCCCGGATCGATGGGTTTATGCCGCGAAATTTATCAGGAAGGGTTCCGCATCCCGCCAGTCACGCTTGTTCGCGGCGGCAAGATGGATCGCGACATTCTCGCCCTGCTGCTGAACAACGTCCGCACACCCGACGAGCGCGAGGGCGACCTCGGCGCCCAGATCGCAGCCTGCAATACGGGTGCTGCGCGCCTCCGCGAAGTCTGCCAACGTTACGGACTGGCGCACACCCGCCGCAACGCCGCCGATCTCCTCGAATATTCCGAAGCCATCATGCGCGCCTTTCTGCGCCAGGTTCCGAAAGGCGTTTATGCCGCTGAAGATTTCATGGACAACGATGGCATCAGCGACAAGCCCATCAAGATCGCGGTGACCCTGCGCTTCGGAAAAGATGTCACCGTAGATTTCACCGGCAGCGACCCGCAAGTCGAGGGCAGTATCAACGCCGTCGAAGCCATTACTTACTCCGCGTGTTTCTATGTCTTCCGCTGTCTGCTGGCCGAAGATGTTCCGGCGACTGCGGGACTTATGCGTCCCGTCAAAGTAATTGCCCCTGAAGGAACGATAGTGAACGCCAAACCTCCAGCGGCGGTAGCGGGCGGCAATGTCGAAACCGCTCAACGCATCGTAGACGTATTGCTCCGCGCATTCGCGAAAGCGTTGCCCGACAAAATCCCTGCCGCCAGTTCCGGCACTATGAACAATCTCACTATCGGTGGCACCGACCCCCGCTCCGGACAACCTTTCGCCTACTACGAAACGTTAGCCGGGGGTATGGGCGCCCGCCCCACGAAAGCCGGCGTCTCCGGGGTCCACACCCACATGACCAACTCGCTCAATACTCCAGCCGAAGCTTTGGAGTACGCCTACCCTCTGCGCGTGCGCCGCTACTCGCTGCGCCGCAACAGCGGAGGCGCAGGTAAGTATTCCGGAGGAGATGGCGTGGTTCGTGAAATCGAAGTGCTCACCGATGCCGACGTGACCCTGTTGTCGGAGCGCAGAACTCATGGCCCCTGGGGATTGAATGGCGGCAAGGACGGCAAACCCGGCGAAGCCCATTTGGTGAAAGATGGCAACGCGAAAAAGCTAAACGGGAAATTCAGCATGCGCATGAAAAAAGGGGAACGCATTCGGGTGGAAAGCCCCGGTGCCGGCGGCTGGGGGAAATAATTGATGGTGGCGGGTCTTTTCCCCTAACTACTCGCTGTCATCCCGAGCGAAGCCGAGGGACCTTGTGTTCCCCACCTCACTCAACTTCTGCCATCCTGAGCGTAATTGTGGCGAGCCAAGCGTAGTCCACAACGGAGCCGAAGGATCCCTTACAGTTGGCGGTGGACTAAGCTCGGCCGGGAATTTCCGGAAGATAATTCCCGTAACGCCCTTGCCAGAACTAAATTGTCGCGGATCCTTCGACTGAGCGTGAGCTTCGCTCCGCTCAGGATGACAGAGAGCCGACACTCTTCCGCGTTTCAAATACTCTCAAACTCTCCCGCTAACTGTGAGTGCCGCAACCGCGCTGCTTCCACAAAGGCGCGAAAAATGGCCTTCGAAGGTTCATCGATATCCGTCGATCTTTCCGGATGCCACTGCACCCCCAGCACAAAATGGTCAGCCGAAGTTCCTTCAATTGCTTCGATGACTCCGTCCTGCGTGCAGCGCGCCACGACGCGCAATCCGTCGCCGATAAGTTCGGCGGACTGATGATGGCTCGAATTTACCGGCAGGTTCCTCGCCCCGACGATCCCGCTTAAGGTCGAGCCAGGTTCCATCGCTACTTCGTGCGCCAGCGGAACCTCGCGTCCTGCCTCGTGATTTACCGGCGACAAAATGTGCTGCAACAAAGTTCCGCTGCGGTAGACGTTCAGAATTTGCAGCCCGTAACAAATACCCAGCACGGGTTTGTGCATGTTGTAAGCATCTTGCAGCAACAATTCGTCGACGGTGTCGCGTTTGGAATCAGCCTCGGCAGTTTCCGCTTCGACGGTCGCGTTGTATTTCGACGGATCAACATCCGCCTTGCTGCCGGGCAGCAACACCGCATCGCAACGCTCGATCATCTTCATCACTTCCGCCGGAGTGCGATCCAGCGGAATCTGGACCGGCACTCCGCCGGCGGCCACAACCGCTTCGGCATACTGCGGATAGGCCCGCCCGGAATATTCGGGATCGGTGGAATGGGGAACAGGAATCGCAACGCGGACGGCCACTAGCCAGCCCTTTCGATTGCAGCCAGAGCTTTGGCTTGCCGGAATCGCCGGACTTCAACTACCGAAGCAACAATGAGCACCACAACCGCCATGGATGCCGCGAACGGCAAAGCCACGTGCCGGTACGCGATGGGCATGTTCGGCCGCGACCCGGATACCACTGCGCCGAAGAACATGGTCACGATCGCCCCAAAAAGACTGACCGCGAACGAAAGCAGGGTTAGCAGGAACGTGACCAACAATACCCGCACCGGAACCCAGCCCCAACTGGGATGATGCACGCGAATGGCAGCGCCGGAAGACATTCTCTATAAGTTACAACATGCCATGCATGCCGGGGAAATCAAGTCTCTCGCCTGCCGATCTACCTTGAAAATTAGCCACTTCCAATCGTGCGCTTATCCGGTTCTAGGCGATAATCCTTATAGATTTATCGGCCCATTAGCTCGTATCATCTTCGCTTAGGAGAAAGCCCACATGAAACTTCTCAACAAGTTCAGCATGTCCGCAGTGCTTTTGGCGGCGCTAACCGGATCGTCGTTCGCGATCCCGCAAAACGAAGGCGCAGGTCAGGACATGAAAGATGCCGGCAGCGCCACCAAGGACGCCGCCAAAGATACAGGCCGTGCCACCAAAAAGACCGCGAAAAAAACCGGTCACGCAGTAAAGAAGACGACCAAGAAGGTCGTTCATGGCACCGCCAAGAAGACTAAAGAAGGCGCCGACAAAGTAGAAGACAAAACCAAACCAAACTGAGAAAGACTCGCGTGGGGCAGGTGTCCTCGCCTGCCCCGCCACCATCCATCTGCCCTACACGGGAACGAACTTCCTCGCTATCTCCACGGCATTCTTAGCAATCTGCTCGCGTAGTCTCTCCGGCGAAACTACATCCACGCCGGGCCCAAGTCCCTGGACCACAAAACACGCTTCCCCTTCAGCATCGAACTGCACCTTCAAAAATATCCAGCCCTCTGCGCCGTGACCCTTCACTTTCGGCGACGGCGAAGTCATTCGCCACATCTTCATCAACTCTGCAGCCCGCGGCTCAAGGCAGAGCACAGCCTCGAATCGGCTCCAGCCTTTCTGAAATTCATCGGTCGCCGATTGCCAGTGCGTCGCCAAATCAAAATTTCGCGGACGCACGCACGCTTTCGCCAGCACCGTCGCCTCTTCAATCCGCGAAACGCGAAAGGTACGGAAGCCCGCCGCTGTGTTCGCCACCAGATACCAAGCCGTGCCTTTGGCCACCAGACCCAGAGGATCGACTACCCGCTCCTGCGCGTACGATGCCTTCATCGCATCATGCCCGGTCTTGCGATACAGGATCTTCAGTTTGCGGTCACGCGACACCGCCTCCTGCACGATGGGCAACATCGCCAAATTCTCCGTGCTTGCCCGCCAGGCGGTTGCGTCGACGTAAAGCCTCTCTCGAATTGAGGTCGCCTGCTGATGCAGCGGCCCCGGCAACGCCGCCATCAACTTATTGAGCGCGCGCTCGGCGGCGGCAGCCAGCCGCGAATCCTCGATCATGCGGGGCTGCGCCATCATCAGGGCTCGCAACTCCGATTCGTCCAGGCCTGGCACACGCATGCGCCAGCCTTCTTCAAGCTGCCATCCGCCGCGTGAACCGCGCATCGCGAATACCGGAACTCCGGCCATGCTCAATGACTCCATGTCGCGATGGACCGTCCGTTCGGAAATCTCCAGGCGCTTGGCGATCTCTCGGCTGCTCATTTGTTTTCCCGACTGCAGCAGCAGAATCTCCGAGAGCAACCGATCGGCGCGCATATTTATTTATTACTGCCCGAATCATGACACACGATGTCATATATGCAACATTAATCTCGTCTCCAACATAAGGAGAGCATCATGAAACTCAACGAGCTACTTTCTGCCGATTTGCTACGTGAAGCCGCTGGCACGCGCCGGGTGTTGGAGCGTGCGCCCGAAGGCCGCCCCGATTGGAAGCCGCACCCCAAGTCGATGGCCCTCGGCTACCTGACCAACCTGGTCGCCACCATGCCGTCATGGATCGTCAAGATGGTGAACCAAGATCATTGGGACCTTCATCCGGCCGTGGGAGAACCCTACAAACAACCTAGCCAGACCACTCGTGCCGAGTGGCTGGCGACTCATGACTCAGGGGTCGCGCAAGCCCAACAGGCATTGGCGAATGCAACCGATGAACATCTGTTGACGGTCTGGAAATTTATGGTTGCGGGGAATGTAGTGAGCGAAGGTCCGCGCCACGTCATGATTCGCGACGGAGTGCTGAGCCACTTAGCTCATCATTGCGGTCAACTCACCGTTTACCTCCGGCTCAATAGTGAGCCGGTTCCGGCTTTGTACGGCCCTTCGGCGGATGAAGGACAATAGCCATAAATAAGAAAAGCCGGCGCTTTCGCACCGGCTACTCATGAGTCTGTATTTGTTCTGCTAACTTGCCTTCTTGTTCGCTCGGTACTTTGCCCATCGGGCTTTCTGGGCGGCCGCCATTCTACGGCGGGCTGAGGCACTGATTACGCGTTTGCCCGTTCCACCGGCAGCGACGATCTTCAGTGAAGAAGAGTGAGAGCCTCCGGTCAAGCCCGACAGAGCGGCGCGAGCCCGAGTCAAGTCAGCGATTTCCTTGTCGATCTGTTGAACAATATTTTCCACACTCATTGATGAGTGTCCCCCCTCAGGACACCGTACACAACATAGCACAGCTTTTACCTGTATTGAAGAGCATCGGAACAGCAAAGGTCGCGCTTTCATCAATATGGGAGGGGGAACAGCGTGAAGTTGCGCGCCGTTCGAACCTTTTGTAACCCAGGAGTAAGAGCTATAAAGGAAGACTTGAGCCTTCCTATCCAATCCAAACCGCGCCACCATCTCCGAATTCGGCTCTTAAATCGTTTCCGTAAGTTGCCGCTCTGACCTTCCGGGACGGGCCACAGCTCGATCACTAGCGTTTTTGAGTGAGACAGCACTCAGCATTGGCTTTCAGCATTCGGCCGTTTGACGAGCGGTTCGGCCAGACTGAATGCTAAGTGCTGAATGCTGACTGCTGCCTCTATAATTCCGCTCAACCATGTCACTTCCTCCTGGCGCCAGGCTAGGCCCTTACGAGATCCAGTCTTTATTAGGTGTGGGCGGCATGGGCGAAGTTTATCGCGCACAGGACGCGCGCCTGCAACGCGAGGTCGCTATCAAGGTGCATCCCGCGCACCTGTCTGACGATCCTGAAATGCGCAAGCGCCTGGAACGTGAAGCGCGAGCCGCTTCCGCCTTAAACCATCCACAAATTTGCACGATCTATGACGTCGGCGAGCAGCAGGGTTGCTACTTCATCGCCATGGAACTCATCGACGGCCACCCTCTATCGACAGCGATTGCTGGTCGTCCACTACCGATGCAGGAGGTCCTTCATCTCGGAATTCAAATCGCCGATGCCCTCGAGGCCGCGCACAAACACGGTATCGTCCATCGCGATCTGAAACCGTCCAACATCTTTGTGACCACCCGCGGCGACGCCAAGGTGCTCGACTTCGGCCTGGCCAAACAGTTGGCATCTGCCGGAAAAACACCGGCCAGTGACACTATGACAATGCTGACCGCGCAGCACGCGGTAGTCGGCACGGTTTCCTACATGTCGCCCGAGCAGGCACAAGGCCAGGAAGTAGACACTCGCAGTGACATCTTTTCCTTCGGCGCGGTGATCTACGAGATGTGCACCGGACACCAGGCTTTCGGCGGCACTTCCAGCGCGGGCATCTTCGCTGCTATCCTGCGCGGCCAGCCGGCACTCCCAAATACTCTCAATCCCGCTGTTCCCGATGAACTGCAGAGAGTAATCGGCAAATCCATCGAAAAAGACCGCGCCGACCGCTATCAATCCGCCGCCGAATTACTCATCGACTTGAAACGGCTCAAGCGGCAGTTATTCGAGTCGTCCGGAAAACTTGCCGCTCCTTACAACCCTTCCCATGCTCGTGGCAAGGCACTACTAGTGGCCGCAACCTTGCTCGCTCTGTTGCTGATATCGGTGGTCTTCCTGGTCAGTACCGCGACGCCCAAGCCGGAGCTGCTCGATCTGCAACAGATCACCTATTCCTCAGAGCGCAAAGATGCGCCGCTGGTGACCGACGGCAGCCGCCTTTATTTCCAAAGTGACAACGTCCCTGCGGAAATGTCAGTGAACGGTGGCGCCATCGCGCCCCTCAGGGCCTCGACCACCGGCATGACGATGATCGATGTCTCTCACGATGGATCAGAGCTGCTGGCATTCAAGAGCAGCGTCGATGATGAGAGCTTCCGCGGTTCTGTCTGGTCCGTGCCGGTACTGGGCGGATCTCCCCGCAGGCTGGGTAACGAAATGGCGACCAGCGCACGCTGGCTTCCCGACGGCCGATCATTGATTTATATCTATCTTCGCTCCGTCTTCCTCACCGGCGTCGATGGATCAAACCCCAAAAAAATATGGGAAGGCCCCGGCAACGTCGGAGAGCCAGGCTTTTCCCCCGACGGCCGCCGCATCCGGCTCACCGTGGTGGAAAACCACCACTCCAGAATCTGGGAACTCAATGCCGACGGCAGCAAACCCCATCGCCTCGCGCTTGGTTTTCCCGATGATGCCGATCAGTCGCATCCGCAATGGACCCCGGACGGTCAGCATTTCATCGTTCAATCCAGCTCCGACGGTGCCAATAACCTTTATGAAGTGGTCGAGCCCAGACTGCTCGCCTTCTGGAAAAAACCGCTACCGGCAAAGCTTACATCCGGGGAAATGGAAATCGTCGACGCCATCCCCAGCCGCGACAGCAAGCAGCTATTTGCCCTGGGCCGTGTCGCCCAGGGTGCAATGCAGGTATACGACGCCCGGCAGAAGCGATTCGCTCCGTTTCCGGGCGGCCTTGCCGCCGCCGAGTTCGTTATCTCCCCCGATAAACAATGGATGGTCTACACCGATTTCCCTCGCCATTTTCTCTGGCGCAGCCGGCTCGACGGCAGCGAAAAGCTTCAACTGACCAACTCCTACGCGGCGTGGCCGCGCTGGTCGCCCGACGGCAAGACCATCGCGTATATGGACTGGAGCACCATCTACCTCATCGCCAGCGAGGGCGGAACCCCGAGCAAACTCATTGGTGGCGACGGCGTCGCAACCGTGGCCCCCGAGTGGACTCCCGACGGCAAAGCCATCACCTTTAATGATTTCCCCAAACTCGACGCTCCCCTCAAAGGCGTACAGCAAATTGATCTCGCCACCCGCAAAGTCTCCGTCATTCCCGGCTCCGAAGGCTTTTATGTGGGCTCCTGGTCCCCCGACGGGAGGCACATGGTCGCTGTCGCGCAAAATCCCCTGCGCATGATGCTGTTCGACGTTCAATCCAAGACCTGGAAGCTGCTGCATCAATTCAAAGATCCCTGGGGATATTGGGTTTGGACGCGCGACAGTTCGGCACTTTTCCTCGCCCAGACCCTCGGAGACCGAGGCATCTTCAAGCTGACCATCGCTACCGGACGATGGGAACGCGTCACCAGCCTGGAAGGAATAAACATGGTCGACCAGGTGAACGAATCCTTCATGAACCTGACCGTCGATGGCGACCCCGCCATCATGAACGACACCAGCGTGGCGCAGATATTTGCTTTGAAGTGGAAACACTAAACTTCCCAATTCAGCACTTCTTCCACCGATTCCCGCTCTGGAAGCGACCACTCCCCTTCGTGTAAGCCGTGCTCTGGATCACCGTCTTTCCATCGGATATGAATTAAACACGACGCCGAAGTCGTATCGACGAACACCTATACCCACAGGCGTGAGTAGTCGGCCATCACTATTCGGAAAAAGAAAGAAAAGAGGCACGCTTCTATGTTGTCGGTCTGCCAAGCTGTTCTCCGTTCCGCCACACGCCGCTATCGCTGGATGCCAGCTCTGCTCGTCATCTTCAGCCCGGCGTTTCTATGGGCGGCCTTTACCGTGAAATACAACGGCTACGCGGCGGTCGTGCCCACCCCAGGCATCACGCTGGGCAATATGAACCAGGTCGCGCTCGACGGCGCCGGCAATCTTTTTATTACCGACACCGATAACAACCAGATCGTTGAAGTGTCAGCCGCCGGCGTGGCATCGGTGGTGACTGTGACCACCAGTCCGGCCCTCAGTTCCCCGCGCGGAGTCGCGGTCGATAGCGCCAATAATCTCTATATCTCAGACACCGGCAACGCCCGCATCGTGAAACTTGCCAGCGGCACCGCGACGGTCGTCAGCCTCGGTGCGGTCACCCTGGTTGCTCCTCGCGGTCTGGCCATCGATGGAGCGGGCAATCTCTTCATCGCCGACACCGGCAACAACCGCATCGTCAAATTGACCTCGGCCGGCTCCGCGGCGGCTTATGCCATTACCGGACTCGGTACTGCGCTGGCTGCGCCCAACGGCCTCACCACCGACCAGGCAGGCAATCTCTTCATCGCCGATACCGGCAACAGCCGCATCGTGAAAGTCACCACCGCAGCCGCGGGATCGGTGGTGAACACCAGCGGCCTGGGTTCGCTAAGCGGGCCTAAGGGAATCGCCGTCGATGGCAGCGGCAACATGTTTATTTCGGACACCGGCAACGGACGCGTCGGCGAAGTTCTCGCCACCGGCGGCACCTTCGATCTCGACACCGGCAGCATCACCATCGGCTCGCCCGTCGGCATCGCGGTGGATCCTTTCGGCCAGATCCACATCGCCGATACCGGCAACCTGCAGATCGTCACCTCCATGCCCACGGCCGCCAACCTGGGGCATGTGCAATATGGAGCGGTCTCGGGCAGCACGCTGACCCTGCCGTTTTCCATCGGCATTCTCTCTACTTTGGGAAGCACTCAGGGTTTCACTATGGGTACCTCCGGGCTTGATTTCACCGTCGCCCCCGGTACCACCTGCGTTAACGGGGTGACGAGCGCGCCCTGTGTGGTGAATTTGCAGTTTTCCCCGGTCGCCCCCGGCTTGCGCAGGGGAGCGCTGGTTTTCTACGACCAGAGTCACGTAGTGCTGTTCACCCTTCCGGTATACGGCTTTGCCGACGCGCCCCTCGCCGCGCTCTCGCCCAATACTGCCACCAAAATCAACGTGGGAAGCGCCGCGCTCAATCTGCCGTTCCAAATTGCGTTGAACGGCGCGGGCGATCTTTATGTGGCCAACTACAACGGCAGCAATGTACTGCTAGTGCCGGCGGCCGGGGGAAGCGGCGCCGCGCTCAACACTGGGGGCCTCACCTTGCAGTTCGTTGCCGGAGTGGCCCTGGACGGAGCGGGAAATCTGTTCATCTCCGACCACGTTAACAGTCGTATCGTCACCGTGACTCCTGCCGGCCAGGCTTCCGTTTTGGCCATCTCTGGAATCAGTCCCGGCCTGAACGAACCCACCGGTCTTGCAGTCGATGCCGTCGGCAGCCTCTATATCTCGGACTGGCAAAACGCTCGCATCGTTAAGGTCTACGGCATGTCACTAGGATCGAGCTCCTCCGGCACCGGCGCCGTGCTCACCAGTGGATCGTTCACCTATGGCGCCAGCAGCGTCACCGGAGTTGCCGTCGACGGCGCAGGCACAATCTACGCCGCCGACCGCACCAACAACCGCGTGGTCAAGGTCACCGCAAACGGCGCTGCCTCGCTTGTCGTGGCCGCCGGAGTCACCGCGTTCAGCAACCCGCAGGGGGTAGGAACAGACGCCATGGGAAACGTCTACGTGGTGGATTCCGGCAACAACCGCATCGTGCAGATCACCACTGCGGCGACCGCTTCGGTGATCCAGACACCCGGCTTGGCTGCGCCCGCTTCACTGTCCGCGCCCTTCGGCGTGACCATAGATCCGTTCGGCAACATCATCATCCCTGACTGGACCAACAACCGCCTCGTGAAAGCCGACGTTTCCGCTGCAGTCCTTAGTTATCCCAACACCAACGTTGGTCAGTCCAGTGCGGCCAGCACCGCAGCCATCACCAACATCGGCGATCAGACCTTGAGTTTCGCGTCCGATCCTGTTTATCCCGCTAATTTCCCACAGAGCTCTGCCGGCACCAGCCAGTGCCTCACGGCCTCTCCGCTGCTTGCCGGACAAGTCTGCAATATCTCACCCGTCTTCAGCCCGCAATCCGCTGGTTCGCTCACCGCGAACATCATCGCCACCGATAACAACGGCAACGTCACCAATGCCACGCAGCAAGTCAGCGTTTCGGGGACCGGTATCAGCGTCGGCGACACGACATCGACTGCGGTCACTACTACTCCCCTCACTACCGCAAACATTGGGCAACCCATCTCCGTGACCGCCCTGGTGACCGACACACAATCCGGACACAGCTCCACCATCCCCACCGGCACCGTGAGCTTCACCGACACGGTCGGCTCGACCGTCACCTCGCTCAACGGTGGAAGCCCGGTCACTCTCACCGCCGGAACCGCAACCTTGACGGGAGTAATTCTCGGCACCGCCGGAGTTCACACCATAACCGCGAGCTTCGCCGGCGTCAGCGGGACGTTCATCGCCAGCAACAACACCACGACGCTCACCCTCGCGAAGACTCCGGTAGTCGTGGCCACTTCCGCAAGCCAGCCGGTGCAGGTCACCAACGGCCAGGCGGGATCAATCCCCATAACCGTCACCGGCCCCTACAGTTCGTTTGCCGTACCGACGGGGACGATCAGCTACAACCTGCTGAACTCGTCGCAGGCCAGCGTGGATTCAGGCACGTTGCCGCTAACCGCAGGCACCGGAAATGCAACTGCGACAGTTCCGCTGGCAAGCACTCTGGCAACCGGCTCCTATACGGTGAGCGTCAGCTATGTAGGCAATGCCAACTATGCCGTGAGTTCTACACCAACGACGATCCTGGTGAGCGTAGGACTAGTTCCATCTACCGTCGCGTGGACGCAACCCTCCGGCGCGATCACTTACGGCACCAGCCTGGCATCTTTGCTGAATGCAACGGCAGCAAATGGCTCGCTGACGATTCCGGGAAGCTTCGCCTACACAGCGACGCCAACTGGCGGAACGCTGACTGCCGTCACCGGCGCGACCGTCCTCGGCGCAGGAACTTACACGCTCACCGCAACCTTCACGCCCACCGACACGACCTCCTACGCCGCTGCAATCGGCCACATCACGCTGACCGTCGGCAAAGCCACGCCGGCCATCACCTTAGAGCCATCGGTGAATCCGGTGTTGCTCAAGAACTCGCTCGACCTCACCGCCACTGTCGCTTCTTCGGCGAGCTTGCCCGCGGGCTCGATCATTTTCTACGACGGAACTACGCAACTGGGAGCCGTCACTCTTGCCCAAGGCACAGCGACGTTCACCATTACAACTCTTGCAGTAGGCACGCACTCGATCACCGCGGTTTATAGCGGCAACGCAAATTTTTCCACACGGACCAGTTCGGCGATAGCGGAAAAAGTGAACGATTTCAGTCTTAACGTCGCCACCAGCAGTACGACGTCGGCGACGGTGAAGCCCGGAGGGGCAGCCATCTATTCGCTTCTGGTTAGTCCATCCGCGGGGACAACTTTCCCGGCGATCGTTACCCTCACACTCAGTGGATTGCCCGCCGGGGCGACCGGAACTGTAACTCCGCGGACGCTACCTGCTGGCGCGGGGCCGACCACCATCACCTTGAACATCCAGACTGCGATCGAAGCAGCCTTGCGGCAGCGCAATCTGCTGGCATGGAAGTTTGGTCCCGCCATGCTGGGCATCTTCTTACTACCGTTCGCAAAGCTTCGCCGAATCGGCGCCGGGAAAAAACGGTTCCTGCTTCTGCTGTTTGTCGGGACTTTATTCCCAGGCCTTACCGCCTGTGGTGGCAAGAGCAGCGGCGTCTTCGGACACCAGCAGCAGACCTACAACGTGGTCGTCACCGCGACTTCGGGCAACTTGTCCCATTCAACAACCGTAGCGCTCACAGTCCAGTAAACGGAGCATCATGAGAAACGTAATGTGGGTTGGATACTCGTGTCCGGCAACAGCCGGCGAAGCAAATCTTAGCGGTCTGTCTATGAATGCTCTCAAAGCCCGCCGGACAAGAATGTTGGTAACAGCGGCACTGCTGTGCGTGGTCTTAACCGTGGCAGCTTACGCGCAGATGCAACCCTTGCCGCGCGGCATCGACATTGGCGTAACCTACACAGTGGAACGCACAAAAATCGCGGCCACGAATTGCGGGTGCTTCTGGCTGCAAGGCGGCGCCATAGACGCTAACCTCCCGATCTATCACGGTCTCGGCGCCGCTGTGAGCTTCTCCGGCGGACACGCCTCCAACATCGCTCCCGGCACCGACCTGAGTGAGCTGTCGTTCATGGGCGGACCGCGTTACACGCTCAGTACGAATCGCTGGACAGAACATTGGATGACGCCGCGCCACCAGACCAGCATCTTTGGCGAAGCCCTCTTCGGCTACGTCCACGGCTTCGACAGCGTGTTCCCGGAATCGACATCATTCCTCAAGCCCACGAAAAATGCACTGTCGATGCAAATCGGCGGCGGCCTGAATATCGGGGTGGCGAAACACTTCGGCATCCGCGCCCCTGAGCTTTACTACATCCGCACCAACCTGCCCAACAACACGAATGACATCCAGAACGACCTGCGGTTGGGGTTTGGCGTGTCGTATCACATCGGCAGATAGGCCGTCCGAGCCAACAGGGAAATGAGTGAACGAATCCGCTTCGCGAAAGCTTCAGGATTTTTTGGTCGGGGAGAGAGGATTTGAACCTCCGACCCCCTGGTCCCGAACCAGGTGCTCTACCAGGCTGAGCCACTCCCCGACGTGAAGAAACCTGCGCAGAAGGTGGGAAACGCAGGGCGATTGCGGCTCGCAATCTAGAAGAAATTATAGCAGGCTCGCGCGATGAACCCGCGATCGGAATCAGCAGAGTTGAGTGGGACGGCGGGTATCAGGGTATGGCTATTTCGCGGCTACTGTCCGGCGCCTTGCGCCTTGGCGATCGTGATCCCCAGCGTCGATTCCAGGGCTTTCGACAACTGCTCTTCTATATCGATATCTTTAAAGATCGCGTAGTTGGCTCGCGTCTCGGTCTTCTCAAAGCCGCTCTGCTTGCCGGCCACAATCACGATCGGAATTCCAGCCGTGCCCGGATTCGCCTTTAATGCGGTGATCAACTCCGTCCCGCTCATCTTGGGCATCTGGATGTCGGTGACCACCAGATCAGGGCTTATCCGCTGTAACGCCTCTAACGCTTCCTGGCCATTGGTGGCACATTCAACCGAGAATCCGCGCTCCTCCAGAAAGCGGCACACCGTGTGCCGAATGAGCATCGAATCGTCAACCACCAACGCCACAAGCATGGATTTCTCCGGAAGGCGAACCTTCCCCTCGCCGAACCTTAACAAAGTGTTGGCCTGCGAACAAGGCACTACAGGGGAGGCGGAATTACCATGGTCACGCGGGATTTCCCAGTTTTATGCCTCGGGATCGAGCTTGGTTTCTTCGATCGTCATGTCCTTGAATTCACTGGATTCAAAGATGTCGCCGCACTCCATGCATTCCACGTACTCGCTCTCTTCGTCGCGCGAAACGATTTGCACGCGCGGATGCTTGCACGGTTTCATGTCGGCTGATGACGGCGAGGCTGGAGTCATAAATCCGGGTCGACAGCTGCCGGGGGCAGGAATGCCGGAATTGGCCGTATTTTAGCCTGCCCTAGATAGAAGTCAATAGCCGAAAGCTTGATACCTTCGGGCGTGGGCCTCGGCGACTCGGGTTCAAGCCGATTGCTCTCCACGGCCACAATGCCTAGAATCGAAAATATATGGTCGTAGGCCAACGACCGAGACGCACATGAAGCTTCCCATCTATCTGGATAACCACGCCACCACCCCCATGGATCCGCGGGTGCTGGAAGAAATGCTGCCCTACTTTCAGGAGAAGTTCGGCAATGCCGCCAGCAGCGGCCACTCTTTCGGATGGGCAGGCGATGAAGGCGTGCGAACCGCGCGCAAACGCATCGCCCAGTTGATCGGCGCGCTCCCCGACGAAATCATCTTCACCTCGGGAGCGACCGAGAGCGACAACCTCGCCATCAAAGGTGTGGCCGAGACGCGCAGAGCCAGGGGCAATCACATCATCACCGCGGTCACCGAGCACAAGGCAGTGCTCGATACCTGCAAACGCCTGGAGAAATACGGCTTTCGCGTAACTTATCTGCCCGTTCAAAAAGACGGGCTGATCAACTTTGACGAACTCAAGCAGGCCATCGCTGAGGGCACGATCCTGGTGAGCATCATGGCCGCCAACAACGAGATTGGAGTGCTGCAACCGTTCGCGGAAATCGGCCAACTTTGTCGCGAGCGCGGCGTCTTCTTTCACACCGACGCCACGCAAGCCGTCGGCAAGGTTCCAATCGACGTGAACAAAGACAGCATCGACCTGATGTCAATCTCCGCCCACAAAATGTATGGCCCCAAAGGCGTCGGCGCACTCTACGTTCGCAGGAAAGATCCGCAAGTGCAGATTTCAGCCATGATCGACGGCGGCGGACACGAGCGTGGCATGCGCTCCGGAACGTTAAACGTCCCTGGAATCGTAGGCTTGGGCAAGACCTGCGCCATCGCGGCTGAAGAAATGACGAAGGAATCCTGCCACATCGCGGGCCTGCGCAATCGCCTGCGCGATAGCATCACCAGCCGCCTCGACGAAGTCATCGTCAACGGATCGATGGACCACCGCCTGCCTGGCAATTTAAACGTCAGCTTCGGCTCCGTCGACGGCGGAGCATTAATGATGGGCCTGGGCGACATCGCCGTTTCAAGCGGGTCGGCATGCACGTCCGCCGCTCAGGAATCGTCCTACGTATTAAAGGCGCTGGGCGCAACCGATGACTTGGCGTCCAGTTCTATCCGTTTCGGCGTAGGCCGCTTTAACACCGAGGAAGAAATCGACTACTCCGCGGACCGCGTAGTCGAAACCGTAAGCCGCATACGCGAACTATCAATTTCAAGATAGCGTTCACCAGTCCGAAGGGGCTGAATGCCAAGTGCTGAATGCTGATTGCTGTTCTCCAAGGAGCCCAATGCCCGAACCCCTAACCTGGGACAACGCGCAAGAAATAGGCGTCGAACTTTCCCAAAAATATCCCGACCTGACTCCACTCTCCGTTTCCTTTGCAGACCTTCAACGCTACGCAACCGCGCTTCCAGGTTTCAAAGACGACCAAGGAAAACTTACCCAAGCCAAGCTGGAAGCCATCCGCAACGCCTGGCACGAAGAATTTCAGGACCGCACGCAAGACTAGAGCGGCACCACGTCCCTGAACAGTTCGAACTGCGCGCAGTCACCGGCACCGTCGTAGTAAACACTCACCAGGTCGAACCGCCATGCACATTCCGGCGGAAAATTACGCAAGAATTCACGCGCCACCGCGATCACGTCCCTCCTCTTCTTTTTATCGACTGCAGACTCGGCAGGGCTCGCATCTCTTGACCTCCGCGTCTTCACCTCGATGAAGCAAAGCGTGTCGCCGTCCCAACCGATCAAATCGATTTCACCATGCCGCCGCGGCGAGCGGAAATTCTGCGCCACCATGACGTATCCACGCTTCCGCAGAAAAAAATATGCGTCCAATTCTCCGCGCTGACCAACCCCGCGATGCTCGGCAATTTTCTCCGCAGACAAAAGAAGGCCACACGCCCCATCGAGAAATCGCAACGCCCCACGTGTGATTCGCCCAGCAAACATGCACCGAATCTATCGCAACAAAAAAACTCTGTCTGTGACGGACATCACAACAAGAACCGCTTCTAGCTCCTCGCTTCTCGCAAAGTCCATCCCAATAAAGCCAGAAGCCAGGAGCGAGGAGCCAGGATCTGCACTTTCCTGTTGACATCACAGATAATAACCATCAATATGTTGTACCAGTAGCGTTACCCACGCTTCTAATTGGGTGACGAGTGAGTTTCTGGGCCCTGAACATGTAGGGAAAATCGTTCTACGGAGGAACTTCATGCCTGCTAAGAAAAAGGCCGCGAAGAAAAAGAAGCACTAAGCAGAGAACTTTCATAGTTCTCTGGGCTCCTCGAGGAAGCACCTTCGCGGGGCCTTTTCTATTTCCGGCGACTATTCCCTAATTCCCTCGGTGAACCAACTTGGCAGTTGTACCTGAACAGCCCAACGTGCTAGAAACGCCTAGTGACATCGCTGCCTGGAGAAACGAACTGAGCCCGCGTAGCAAATCCGCCGCCGTCAAAGCGAGCAAGACCGCTGACGTGGTTATTCCAGACAGGCTGTATTTTCGAATCGGCGAAGTAGCGCGGCTCTGCCGCCTGCCGGCTTACGTTTTGCGTTTTTGGGAGACGGAATTCTCGCAGCTTAAGCCGACCAAGGGCAGCACCGGCCAGCGCATGTATCGCCGCAAAGACGTCGAGAACGTCCTGCATATCAAGCGGCTGCTCTACGAAGAAGGATTCACCATCGCCGGCGCCCGCCAGCACCTGCGTGAAGAAATCAAGAGTGACAAGAAGCAGAACCCTCTGCCGTTCCCGGTCGCCTCTGCCCCGAACCTGAAATATATTCGCCAGGGACTGCGCGACATTCTCACTCTACTGTCCGCCCGCGCCTAATCTCACTCATTGCCGTTTGAAAAATTGAACGGCGCGTTCGTGTGCCTCGGCAGCTTTGCGGGTCTTGAACGTTCCCAGATTGCGGCGTTTCCCCGTCTTCGGATTCTTTTTCCGTGAATAGAGTCGAAATCCGCCGGAAGGTAGCTTACGTATCATGAAAGTTTGGATGTGTCCGCCAAGCCCAAAGTAGCCTGCCAGCTACGGCGACTTCCTACAACCCCTACCTACTACTATGTACTACCATTTTGCTGCACCGCTCATCAAACTCTTAGAAGTCGCTATTAAGGAGCGTGCCATGAAAGCCCTGTTCGCCACAGTTTTGTTCGCTGTAGTTTCTCTGGCCCCGGCATTCGCCCAGAATGCCCAGCAGGAACGGCCTATGGGTCAACGCGGCGTTGATCGTATCGTGAAGGAAGTCCGCCACGAATTGCTGCTATTGCCCTACTACGGAGTCTTTGACAACCTTGCCTACAAGGTAGATCCCGACGGGACCGTAACTTTATTAGGCCAGGTTGCCCGCCCCACGCTGAAATCCGACGCGGAAAACGTCGTAAAGAAAATTGAAGGCGTGGAGAAAATAGACAACCAGATTAAAGTGCTGCCGCTTTCTGGCAACGACGACCGGATTCGTCGCGACACCTACCGTGCGGTCTACGGCAATAGTTCGCTGGCCCAGTACAGCATGCGAGCCGTGCCGCCAATCCACATCATCGTCGACAATGGTCACGTCACGCTGGTAGGCGCAGTAGCCACCCAGATGGACAAACAAATTGCCGTGATGCAAGCCAAAAGCGTCCCGGGCGCATTCTCCGTAGACGACAACCTGACCGTAGACGGCGGAAAATAGCATCCACAACCCAAACACATAGGGGCAGGTGTCCTCACCTGCCCCATTCCGAAACCCTACATCCCAGTCGAACGCTGTCGTCCCAACCAAACTCTGTCATCCCGAGCGAAGCCGAGGGACCTTGCGTTCCCCGCTAAGCCAGTCCACCCGACCGGGCCAACTTCAATGCCTCAATTGCCGCCCCGCGCGCGCCGGCCGTATCCCCGTTCGGCATGACATGAATCGGAACCCCAGCCTGCTCTTCACGCTGATTCGGCATCCCCACGCGAATCTCATCCAGAAACCACTTCTGGAATGCCGCACTTGCTTCCAGCGCTCCTCCGCCAACAATCAACGCGTCCGGGTCGAAAGTATTAATCATCTCGTCGAAGAACAGTCCCAGCGCATGCGCTTGTACCCGGAAAATCTCTTTGCACATGGCGTCGCCTCTATCGGCCAGTCCACGGACCTTCTTCGCGGCCTGGTTCCGTTCCATCTTCTCCAGATCATGCCCGGGAAACTTCCCCAGAAAATAAGGCAGCAGAGTGTTTTCAATCCCAGTCAGAGAGCATAGCGATTCCAAATCGCCCACGCGGCCGCAATTGCACTGCGGCTTCATGCCTGCCGTACCTGCGATGCTTTGATAAGGCAGAAGTACGTGTCCCAACTCTCCACCGAATCCGTTCTTACCCTTTACCACATTGCCTTCAATAATGATGCCGCCACCGTTGCCCGTACCGATTACAGTAGTGACCGAAGTCTCGCGGGCGCTGGCCCCAAATAGCGAATAGTGCCCCCACAAAGCAGCCGCATTGCCGTCATTCAGATATGAAACCGGCTTGCCCAGTTTTCGCGCCAAGCCTTCGCGAATATCAAAACCCGCCCACTGCGGATGCACAAAGTTCGTCGAGCCCCGCGCGCTTAGCTGACCCGAAGCGCTGGCGGGACCAGGCGTATCGAGTCCCACGGCCACCACATCGTCGAGCGAGATCTTAGCGAAGTCGGTGGCGATCTTGAGCCCGTCGGCGATCTGTTGCAAACAAATATCTGGTCCTTGCTTCGAAAGTGCCGGATGCTCGCTCAACTCTTCGATAAGGAACTTTCCCTCGCGGTCGACCAGCGTATAGTTGATCGCGGTCCCGCCCAAATCCACTCCGGCAACAACTTCCACGGCGTAATCCTCCTCAATACCTCGAACAGATTAGCAGAGTACAAACGGTTTGCCTCGTTGCGCACCGGTGTAGAATCCCGATCAGCCATTTGCCCCGTCTGCACCCAGTCCATGACTCAGAACGCTGTCTTTACGTGTCCTTCGTGTGGCGCCCAGACCGTGGGTCAGTTCTGTTGTGCGTGCGGGGAGAAAGAAATCTCCGAGCGCGACTATTCGCTACGGTATTACCTCCAAGAAATCACCGCGGTGGTTACGCTGCTGGAATCGAAGCTCCTTCGTAGCCTATGGCTGGTCGTGACCAAACCCGGCTTTCTAAGTAGCGAGTATTTCAACGGACGCAGAGTTCGCTACGTAAAGCCTCTTCAGCTGTTCGTGTTCTTGAACGTCGTTTACTACTTCTCGATTACCCTGTTTTTCGCCACGACATTCACCACGCCCCTAGCCACTCAGCTCCACATGAATAACTACTACCCGGGCTACGCGAATGCGCGCGTGGAGAGGAAGCTACAGAAGGAGAAAATCACCTACGAAGCGTTGGAGAAAAAATATAACCAGCGCACCAACGTCTTCTCCAAGACTTTGATATTCCTGCTCATCCCCATCTTTGCTGTGCTGTTTTATGGACTGTTCTTCCGTAAGAGAAAATATCTTGTGCAACACGTAGTGATTGCCACGCACTTCTGGTCTTTCAGCCTGTTGCTGCTGGGGGTGCTCTTGCCTGTCGCGACCGTCTTGCTGCTACGTCTTTTCAAGACGGTACATTTACCCATCGCGTATTTGACCGACGACCTGGTGGTGTCAAGTCTTCTTCAAATTTGCCTGGGAGTTTATCTGTTCCTGATGTTGAGGCGCTGCTACAGCGTGACCAGATGGTACAGTCTGCTGACCTCCTCGGTCATCGCCTGGTCGTTCTTCCACATTGTGTGGCTATATCGCTATTTTCTGTTCGAGCTCACTCTCAACGTAGTGTAGGCGGTTAAGCGGGAAGATCTAGACAAACGGCGGTTTAGGGCTGGAGGACGCCGAGGGCTAATCTCTAAGTGCTGATTTTCCGAAGACTATCCAGGAAAAATGGTCGGGACGGGCAGATTTGAACTGCCGACCCCTCGCACCCCAAGCGAGTGCTCTACCAGGCTGAGCCACGTCCCGACTGGATGGAAACTGCGCGGCCGAACTTGGCCGCGAGTGGGGTTGACTTAAGAATTTTACACCACGAAACGGCTTAGGCGCGAAGCACCTTGCGCCGTTTCGAGGGCTTTGGTTTTGGCAGGTCTTCCACTAGCGCGAACTGGATCTTCTTCTCCATGGGATCAATTCGCTCGACGATCACCCGAATCTGCTGCCCCAGGCGATAGGCCTTGCGCGAATGCTGTCCGATAATCTCGCGCGTGTTTTCGTGGAACAGGTAACGGTCGTCGGTGAGCGAAGCCAGCGGCACCAATCCCTCGACAAACAAATCGTTCAGCTCGACGAAAAATCCAAACTTGGTCACGCTGATGATCAACCCGGCGAACTCGTCGCCGAGGTGCTGCTCCATGAACTTGGCCTTCTTCCACTCCATCAGTTCGCGCTCCGCTTCATCGGCGCGCCTCTCGGCCAAACTGGAATCACCCGCAATCTCGTGCAGCTCTTCCAACGAAAGCGGTCCCCAAAGCTCTTTGGCCGGAGCGGACTTCTCGCGGCGCTTACTCCACGGCGCTGCGCCGTCCCCTGGCCGGATATCTGGCGCGCGTTCCGGCCGCTTGTTCTCGCCGGACGGAAACACCCCCACCGCCACCTCACCGTCATGCCGTTCCGGCGCCTCCGCCAGCACAGCCTTTAATAGCCGGTGCACAATCAAATCCGGATACCGCCGAATCGGCGACGTGAAGTGCGTATACGAAGTCGCCGCCAGCGCGAAGTGTCCTTCGTTGACCTCCGAGTACCGCGCCTGCCGCAACGAGCGCAGCATCAAGAAAGACAGAATTCGCTCTTCCGGCTTGCCGGCGATCTTCTCCGTCAGCTTCTGATACATCCGCGGGGTGATGTGAACTTCCTTGGGCACTTCAATCGTCCGCGCCCGCTTGCCAGTGCCGCGGCGTTCCCGCCGGTCGCTTTTCAGTTGCATGCGCTCAATGGGAAGCGCCCCCACTCCCAGCGAATAGCCAAATGTCGCCGCGATGGTCTCAAAGTCGTAGACCCGCTTGGCATCGGGCTTCTCGTGGATCCGGTAAATCGCCGCCATGTGCTTGCCTTCGAGATAGGCCGCCACGCACTCATTGGCCGCCAGCATGAATTCTTCAATCAGGCGGTGGGCGATGTTACGCTCGGAGCGCGTAATGCTCTTCATTAAGCCGGCTTCATCGAATTCAATGATCGGCTCGGGTAGATCGAAGTCAATCGATCCCCGCTTCTTGCGCTTGCGGTTCAGGATCAGCGCCAGATCACGCATGCGCTCGAACTCTTCCACCAGCGGCGCGTAGCGCTGGCGCATTTCTGCATCGCCTTCCAGCACTGCATTCACCGCTGTATAGGTCATGCGCTCCGCCGAACAAATAATGCCCTCGCACAATTCGTAGCCCAGCACTGCGCCCTGATGGTCGATCTCCATCACGCAGGAATTCACCAGCCGGTCGACTTTTGGACGCAGACTGCAAATATCGGTGGACAGTTCCAGCGGCAGCATAGGCACCGCGCGGTCGGGAAAGTAAACGCTGGTACCGCGCATCCTCGCTTCCTGATCGATAGGCGATTCCGGTTGTACGTAGTAGGCAACGTCGGCGATATGCACCTGTAACTCGTAGTTGCCGTTCGCCAGCAATTTCACGCTGACCGCATCGTCGAAATCACGCGCAGTTTCTCCGTCAATAGTGACAATCGGAACTTTGCGGAAATCCCGCCGCCGCTCTATTTCGGATTGCGGGATCGTCTTCTCTTCGTTTCGCGCCTGTTCCAAAACTTCCGCCGGAAAGCGATGGGGCAAATGAAACTTGCGGATCATGATTTCGACATCGACTCCGAAATCACTTTCGTAGCCCAGAATCTCCACCACCCGCCCGCGCGGATTCTGGTGGACGGTGGGAAACTGCGTGATCTCGACATCCACCACCACGCCTTCGAGATCGCTCCAGTCGGTGCGCCGCGCCGCTTCCTTGCCGACCACGCGGTGCTCTGTGTCCCCCTCTTTCGGCTTCTCCTGCGGATACTCCATCCCCGCGGGGATCACCACTTCCTGTGACACCTTGCGGTCGATGGGCGTCACCGAGTTATAACGGGTCCCGTAGTGAAATATGCCGACGATGGTGGGATGCGCCCGGTTCAGCGGACGGATGATCCGCCCTTCCACCCGCCCATCGGGACGCACCACGGCAATCTCCGCCAGCACCTGATCGCCGTGCATGGCGTTGCCAATCGCCGGTGGCGGAATAAACACATCGCCCACAATCTTCGCCCGCAGTTTTTCATCGAGCGACGTTGGGTCGGGAATCACGAACCCGAAGCCGTCGCGGTGCAGGCTCAGGCGTCCAACGAAGGTGTTCCTTCCCATCGACTTGGGAATGCCGTAACGCTCGGAGGTGATCTGAATAAGCAGTCCGCTGGCGACCAGCTTGCCCAACCTCTCGGAGAGGTCTTGCCGGCCGTCCCCGCGCACGCCCAGCTCCCGCACCAGTTGCTTGAACCCGGCCGAGCGCTTGGGCTGCTGCTCGATCTTCTTGAGGATTGCGGAATCAGAAATCGCCACGAGCTAAGTGTATCGAGAAAGCTGAGGCGAGGCACTGCTTGCTCCGTCGGGATGGCAGGCCGGAAGACAAGACGAGTAGATGCCTACTAATTTGGTCGAAAGCCCCCGAAGTAAGCGCAGTGGTATCCCACCCTTCGCAAAGAACGCGAAGGATGGGCCACCCTCAAGTTGTTTTGATATAGAGAAGGACAAAGCGGGCGAAAAGCATGGGCCACCCGCCCGCCCCTGCGCAAAGAACAAGAAGGGGGCCACCCGCCGCGCCGATCGGACACCGGTTGAAATCATTAGGGTTCTGCATACGGCGCGCGATCTGCCGTCTTTGCTGAAGTAGGCTATTCCGTCGCGAACGGCAGTCTGATTTCATTCTTATTGCCGCGCCTTCTTGCGAGGCTGGATTCAGAATCAACGCGCCAAAGCGCGGCGCTGCTCCGTCAGTATCCCAACCTCCTGCACGCCCCCGGCCCAGATTCCATCCAGCGCAGCCTTCACCGACCTGTATCGAGCCCGGGCGTCGGCCTTGACGTAGATTCTTCTCTCCCTGGCGGAGATCAGCCGTTTCGCGACTTTAGCGCCCAGCTCTTCACGCACCACCTGATCGTTGTCAAAGAAAATTTTCCCGTCCCGCATGATCGCGACAATCAGGGCGTCTTCCCTGTCCACGCCCGGCATCGGGCTGGAGTAGTCGACGTGAGGCAAGTCGATCCCCACACAATCACACGCTTGTGGGGTCATGGCGATCATCGCGACGAAAAGCACGAACAGGACTGCGGTAAAAGCCGTCATGTCGATCCTACAAATGGGCTGATTGAGGCGAAGGGCAGTCATCAGATTGCTTAGACACCGCCGTCCCACGAAACTGCCCCCACCATTTTTGTCATCCTGAGCAAGCCGGGACCAGCGAAGCGCAGTCCCGGCGCAGTCGAAGGATCCCTGCCTCTCTCATTGAGCTCAAAAGCCTCCGAAGTGGGTGCAATGGTATCCCACCCTTCGCAAAGAACGCGACTAGAATGGGGCATCCTCAAGTTGTTCTTGATCTAGAGAAGAGACAAAGCGGACGAAAGCATGGGCCACCCGCCCGCCGTTAGCGCTCAGAAGCGCCCCGCGAATGCGCGCCCCACGAATAAGTCCTCCAAAGCCAGCTACACACATGGAATCTGATGACGCACCAAACGCGAAACCAGGGAGCTCGAGTGTCCGAGTAGGGTCCCGCTGGCCCGGGAGGCAAACTTGAACTGGGATGCG
>DATBAT010000309.1:0-6734 GCA_036271375.1 Terriglobales bacterium | reverse complement strand
CGAATCCCTCTTCGAACTCTTGCCACGGAAAACGATGCGTGATAACCGGACGAATATCCAGGCCCGACTCCAGCATCACCGTCATCTTGTACCAAGTTTCGTACATCTCGCGGCCGTAAATGCCTTTCAGCGTCAACATGTTAAAAATCACACGATGCCAGTCGATCGCGATCTCCTGGCTGGGAATACCCAGCATCGCGACCTTTCCACCGTGGCTCATATTGGCCAGCATGTCGCGAAAGGCTGTCGGATTCCCTGACATTTCAAGTCCCACATCAAAACCTTCCGCCATGCCCAACTCCTGCTGAACCTGTGCAAGCGTCTTCTTCGCAGGATCGACGGCTAACGTGACGCCCATGCTTTTTGCCAGCTCCAGACGAAACGGATTTAGATCGGTGATGACAATGTGTCTTGCTCCAGCATGTCGCGCGACCGCCGCTGCCATCAGCCCGATCGGCCCGGCTCCTGTGATCAGCACATCTTCCCCGAGAACTGGAAATGATAAGGCAGTGTGGACCGCATTGCCGAAAGGGTCGAAGATCGATGCCACCTCCAGGGACACGTTTGGATGATGACGCCAGATATTGCTCATGGGTAGCGAGATGTACTCGGCGAAAGCGCCGGGCCGATTGACACCTACTCCACGGATCTGCGCGCAAAGATGGCGACGCCCGGCCAGGCAGTTTCGACAACGCCCGCACACTACATGGCCTTCCCCGCTGACGACCATTCCAGGACGAAAGTCGGTGACGTTCGATCCAATTTCAACAATCTCGCCGACGAACTCGTGCCCAATCACTGTGGGAACTTGAACTGTCGATCTGGCCCAACTGTCCCACTCATAAATATGCAGGTCGGTTCCGCAAATACCGGCCATCTGCACCTTGATCAATACATCGTTAATCCCAATGGACGGCTTCGGTACATCGTCAACCCACAGACCACGCTCATCGCGATTCTTCACCAGCGCTTTCATCTTGTTTTCTCCAGAGTGTTAAATCGCACAGACCGTGCATTCTGTCTCGCCCCCAATTCGACTGCGGGCAGTCGTCGCGCGATTTCCTGTCCACTCTTCTCATCGTGCAGGCTAACACTGAATGAAGGGAAAATGGTCGGAACGCAATAAGGCAAACAAGGCTCGCAGAACCGGAAGAGCCGCTCATGGACGCACAATGCGACCATGAGCAGTCGTTCACTTGTTGTCGGGCTAACTCTTAAGCATAAAAGAGCACCCTAGTTGTAGAAAACCACCAGAAATAGAATTGCACCGCCAACTGACTGATGGGCGCATTCGCTGAACTTGTTACGTGCCCGAACGCGACAGGCCCTAGTTGCTTGCGACCCTGCCGCGAAGCACGACAATGGACGCTTTGGGGAGTTCGTAAAGAGTATCCGGGTCGGCGACCGATATGGTGGATGTCGCAGGCGGGCCGGCGGGATCCGCGTGGCCGCTGAGGCGGAACCGATGGTGCCCGTCAGAATTGGCGGCCGCGCCGCTCGGTTGTGCTGCCATGGGAGGAACGGGATCGGGGTGCCACTGGTATTGAGCCGCGCCGAAGACCACCCGGTCCACCTTGCCAGTGAAAAACTGAGTTTTGCTGGTAACCGGATTTTCAAACGCCACCCTCACAAAATGGTGGTTATATTCATCGTTATTGACCAACATGGTCGACCACAACCCGTCGGGCCGGTGTACAGCAAAAGCCGTGACCAGATTCCGCCCTTCTTGGTCCTTCACGTCACTCGAAACTTTGTAGAGCTGGTGCGTGGCATCCATGGGCTCCACCCACTGTTGAGTGATTACCTGCGACGCGAAGTATTGAGGGCTGTAGGTTGCCTGGTTATTCTGGTCTATCGAGAGCAGGCCATATGGGATTCGTCCGGGCCTTGCGATGTCCTGAAAATAGTAAGTGCCGCTGGCTCCTGCGGTCATCATGGCACCTATATAGTTGGCCAGCCAGAGTCCGCTCTTGACAGTACCCGGGCTGCCCTCGCCGAGATCGTTCCCTTCTGTCATGAAAAACGGGATATTCGGCGGCAGGCCATTATCTTTCCAGGCTTGCACCACGTGATTCACGAATTCCGGCTCCATATCGAGGGAACTCCAGTTCGTGCAAAGGCCCGTGCCCATGCAAGGATAATGCTCAAATGAAAAGAACGTGAAATCCTGCAGGTCGTCGTGGGCTTTTAGATAGGCCACAAATCTTCCCAGAAACGATGCCCTCCCATTGGCATCCGCCCACGAGCCCACATCGCCCGGTGTCCCTTCGAAAGCTGGGCCGCCCAGACGCGCCTGAGGAACCAGCTTGTGAATGGCCCTGGCAAACTGTATGTACAGTGCGGCGTAATCCTCGGGAAGGATGCGCTGGCCGTCCGCTTCTTCTCCCATCTCAATCCATGAAATAGGATATTTTCTCTTGTAGAGGTACGCGATTTCATTGGCCGCATCCTCCGGAGTCGAGTAGAGGATCGCGATCGGCATCATGGCGGGAAGGCCCCGCGTAACTCCGGAATGGAAGAAGAGATCGAAGCCGATCTGGTCTCCCCCCGCGTAATCTATGTCGGAAGCGGAGTGCCACGGGTCCGTTGTAGAAGCCCAGGTAACCGTCTGCTGTCGGCTCGGCACATGCTTGATGAGATCGGTGAACTGGCCGTCCGACGACAGGGTTCCGGCATACACTTCGTTGATCGCATATCCCACGCAGTTTCGCTTGTCCTGCGAACCATGGGTGTCGCAGGTATTTGACGATCCACTCATCCAAATGCGCAGGTATCGCACGGGAATGTTCCCATTGATCAGCTTGAGCGTGGGAGTTCCACCCTGACCCTTCGTAATGGTGCCCAGGGGGAAAGTTTCCCAGGTGCCTTTGTTGATTCCGTTATAAAACGGTTCTTTATCGCCCGTCCAGTACTGCACGTAATAGTGCGTGGCGTAGGGATTCGCCCATGCGATCTTTATGGCGTTAACATTCTCCGTGGCGCCCAGATCGATCATCGCCCATTGCGGGTGCAGCGAATCGTCCTCGCCCGTGTAGATTTTGGTGAGGTAAGGATTGCTCTTCCAGTAGCTGTTCAAGTCGCCGTCGGTTAAGCGAGACCATCCGTGTCCGTCGCCGCGCGTATTGCCGCGATGCGGAAGAGGATACGACCAGCCGTGCTCGATCGGTTCGCTGGTTGGCTCCGCACTGCCAACGAAATAACCGTCCTTCTGGGCCGCATCGCTCCAAGTGCCGCGCGGATTCCAGTGCCAGGCCTGGATTTGCAATTCCGTATTCTGGCGATACGTTATCGTTCCCCATCCTGCGCCCAAGAGTTCTTTCAGAACCGGAGGACTCAGCACCCAATTGGTGTGGTTGGCAACCTCCTCCTCCGTGGTTCCACCAAATTGCCGGTCGACCGCCCCGCCCAACGCCCGCAGCGGACTGAACGAATTCACTGCGTGGGAGGTATCCACGACGATGTCTGGCCCGCTTCTCTGCGCGCCGTTTTGGGCGTCGACCACTTGCGAGATAAAAAATAAGGATGCTACCAGAAAGACGGCAGGAACTACCTTCTTATAAATCGACACGTGCAATACCTCCATCAAGTGGCTGTGGCTCGCCAGAGAGAGATTTCCTCGGGGCGTCGTTATAGGGTAGACGGTGGAAGTCCCCTCAACGACGCCTCGGCTGAATGCTCTGTGCCTTTGCGCCAGCGGGAAGTTCCGTTTTGGCTTTCCGAACAACCTGCAGCATACGCCTGCCAGCTTTCTCAAGGCAAAGCTAAGCCATGAAGACGCCTCCAATTCCGCGGAAACGTGGCCCATTACCGACCATCACACCGTCCTGATGTATTCCTCGACCCGGAAGATATGTCGCCCGTGATGGAAGCGGTGACGCGATCACTTCGTGTCTTTCTGCTGAAATCGATCGACGCGATAGAATCTTTCCACTGAGTAGATCAATGCATTGGCCGCAACGGGCGGGGGAAAACTGTGGAAATGGCGCGCAAAAAATGCCCTTTGTAAAAGTATCGAACATCGGCAGCGATCAGGAAATCAAGGGCTGGAAGTTCGCCGTCACCTCTGGCCTTCTGGGTTGGGTGCTGGACGCCTTCGACTTCTTCGTCGTTGTGTTTTTGTTTGACACGCTGGCGGCGAGATTCCACGTATCAAAGGCGGATGTCGTGTATACGCTGACGTTGACCTTGGCGATGCGACCGGTGGGCGCGTTATTCTTCGGCGCATTGGCAGATAGATTTGGCCGCAAGCGTCCTCTGATGCTTTGCGTGCTGTACTTCTCCCTTTGCACAGTGTTGACCGGTCTGGCGCCAACCTTTTGGGTATTCGTTCTGTTTCGCGCGTTGTACGGCATTGGCATGGGCGGCTACTGGGGCGTAGGCGCTTCCTACGCCATGGAAAGTTTGCCGCGCCGTTTTCGAGGCGTGCTCTCCGGCATGATTCAGGCCGGGTATCCCATGGGCTATCTGTTGGCTTCCGTAGCCATGCAGACAATTGCTCCCGCGCTCGGCTGGAGATCGGTCTTTTTTGTCGGAGCGCCGGTCGCACTGCTCATCGTTGCGCTCACGCTGTTCGCCCCTGAGTCCGAAGCATGGAAGCAACACCGGCCCGCTTCGATGAAGCACATCTTTACGTCCATGCTCAACCACAAAGCCATGTTCTTCTATCTGCTGGTAATGATGAGCGTGCTCCTGTGCCTGTCCCATGGCACGCAAGATCTCTATCCAGACTTTCTCAAGTCCGTCCCCGGCATCGCAGAAAAAACAGTTCTGGGGATGAGATCCCTGTATGGTCTTCCGATTGTGTACAACATTGGCGCCATCATCGGCGCGCTGTTTTTTGGGCATCTATCGCAAGGCATGGGCCGCCGGAAAGCCATCATGCTGGCGTTGGTGGTGTCGTTGCTGTCCATTCCGGCATGGGCGTTTGGCACGTCGCTTGGCGTCCTCGTGATCGGATCGTTCACGATGCAGGCTGGCGTGCAGGGCGCGTTCGGAGTGATCCCCGCGCACTTGACGGAGCTTTCCCCCGACGCGGTTCGCAGCCTTTTCCCTGGAGTCGTGTATCAGTTGGGCGTGCTGCTGGCCGCTCCGGCAACCGCAGTAGAATTCATGTTGCGCGATCACTACGGATATCCGTGGGCATTAACGGTTTTTGGGGGCGGCGTTACGGTACTGATGATCGTGATCTTCTGGTTTGGTCCAGAAGCCCACAATCGCAGTTTTTTGCGAGAAACAGAAACCAAGCCAGCGTCAGTTCTGGCTGAATAAGGAAAGTGGAAGCGGAGTGCGTGTCTCGGAGAACACAATGAACGAGAAGCGGATCGGCATCATTATGAATGGCGTCACCGGACGTATGGGGCTGAACCAGCATCTGGTTCGATCTATTCTCGCGATTCGGAATCAAGGCGGCGTCGTGCTCAAAGACGGCACGCACCTAGTGCCGGATCCAATTTTGGTAGGCCGCAATGCCGCCAAGCTGGAACAAATCGCTAAAGATCACGGAGTCGCCCGCTGGACGACCGATCTACCAGGTGCGCTCGCCAATTCCGACGACGCAATTTACTTTGACGCGCAAGTCACTTCGCTGCGCGCCTCCAGCGTAGAAGCGGCCATTGCCGCGGGAAAGCACGTCTATTGCGAGAAGCCGCTCGCGGTGGATTCGAGTGTGGCGCTGCGTCTGGCCGCCATGGCGAAAGTCGCAGGAGTAAAGCAGGGCGTAGTTCAGGACAAATTGTTTCTGCCCGGCATGCGCAAATTGAAGCGGCTGGTCGACAGCGGCTTCTTCGGAAGAATTCTTTCCGTTCGCGGGGAGTTCGGCTACTGGGTGTTCGAGGGCGACTGGCAACCCGCGCAGCGGCCATCGTGGAACTATCGCAAGCAGGATGACGGCGGCATCATCGTGGACATGTTCTGCCATTGGCGCTACGTGTTGGACCATACGTTTGGCAGAGTGCGCAGTGTGCAATGCCTGGGTGGCACTACGATTCCGGAGCGCGTGGATGAACAGGGCAATCGTTATAAGTGCACCGCGGACGACACCGCTTACGGGACGTTCGAACTGGACGGAGGAATCGTTGCCCAGATCAACTCCTCATGGTCGTTCCGCGTGTATCGTGATGAGCTATTCAGCCTGCAGGTGGATGGCACACTCGGCAGCGCAGTGGCGGGGTTGCGAGAATGCCGCACTCAGCATCGCGTAAACACGCCGCGGCCGGTGTGGAATCCAGATGTCGAGAACCCCTTTCGCTTCCGCGAACACTGGCAGGATGTCCCAGACAATCAGGTGTTCGACAACGGCTTTAAAGTCCAGTGGGAAATGTTCCTGCGGCACGTAGCGGAAGATGCGCCGTTCCCGCATGACTTTGTGGAAGGCGCACGCGGCGTGCAGTTGGCCGAGCTGGGCCTGAAGTCCTGGCAAGAGCGTCGCTGGATTGATGTGCCGGAACTGAGCGCATGAGTTTGAAGAACTCGGTCAAACTCGTGAGACCTGATGGGTCGCTCCGCAACTACTGGCCGACCGGCGAACCGTTGCTGCCTGGTCGGCAGACTTCATTCAAGACGCGGGTCGCGTTTGCCGCGGCCCATGTGGTGCTGGATCCACTCAGGACGACGGAACCCCTGACACATCCAGTCGTCGATTGGGAATCGACGCTCGCCTACCGCGAATATCTCTGGTCTCTTGGTTTTGGTGTCGCCGAGGCAATGGATACAGCGCAACGTGGCATGGGATTGAA
>DATBAT010000308.1:0-4622 GCA_036271375.1 Terriglobales bacterium | reverse complement strand
TTACCCGATGATGTACTACAGCCACAACCTGCACTTCATCGCCATGTGCGCCGCGATGAACGGCAATTACCTCGAAGCGAAGAAAGGCGCAACCATGCTGGCGGCGAATGTCTCGCCGCACTTGAAAGAAATGGAGGGACTTGAAGGATTCATGACGGTCCCACTCTCGGTCGAGTTGCGCTTCCACCGCTGGGACAACATTCTCGCCATGAAGCAGCCCGACGCCGCCATGCAGACCCTGTCCGTGTTTTGGCACTTCGTCCGCGGCATGGCGCTTGCCAGCACCGGCAAGGCCGAAGAGGCCGAAGCCGAACACAAGATCGTTACCGAAGTGGAAGAGAAGACCTCTCCGGATGTCGTCTTCTCCATGCCGATCAACAACAAGACCAAAGACATTCTGAAAATCGCCGAGGATGTTCTGGGGGCGCGAATCGCCCTGGCGAAGAAGGACAATGCCAGCGCGATCTCTCTATTGAAAGATGCAGTCAGGCATCAAGACACGCTCAAATACAACGAGCCCCCGGACTGGTTCTACCCGGTGCGAGAGCAGCTCGGAGCGGTTCTGCTAATGAATAGAAACAACGCCGAGGCCGAACAAGTTTTCCGCGAAGATTTGAACTTGAATCCCCGCAACCCGCGCTCGCTCTTCGGACTACAACAAGCGCTGAAAGCGCAAGGCAAAAACTACGACGCCGGATTCATCGAGCATCAGTTCCAATCGTCGTGGAAGGGCGGATTGACGCCGCTAAGAGTAGAAGACTTGGTTTAACTAGCACGCTACCAGATAAAAAGGCCAGCCTCTCGGCTGGCCTCTCTACTTGAACAACCATCTCTACTGCACGGGCGCGTTCAGACTAGCCGTAGTCCCGATGGCCTCACCTGAAACCACCAGGTCCACACGCCGATTCTGCTGACGTCCAGAAGCGGTATCGTTCGACGCCACGGGTTGCGTCTTACCGAAACCCTGCGAACTAATGGCATCGCGCGATACGCCTTGTGAGGTCAGGTAGTCGCGCACCGCCGCAGCCCGGTTTTCAGAGAGCGTTTGATTATATCCGTCGCCGCCCACGCTGTCGGTGTGTCCTTCGACTTGCACCCGCAACCCCGGATATGCCAAAAGAATTCCGGCAACCTTGGCCAAACGCTCCCGCGCTCCCGGCTTCAACGTGTACTGACCGGTGTCGAAAAGCACATCCGGCATATCCACGATCAAACCGCGGGCGCTCTCTCGCGTTTGCAAGACCTGGTTAAGTTGTCCCAGCAAGCGTTGCCGGGTTTCTTCTTTATCGCGTTCGGCCGCTGCCACCGTCTGCGCGGCCTGCGCTGTCGCCGCCTGCTGTGCAGCTACCGCCGCAGCACGGGCCGCTTCCGCGTCCGCGCGAGCGCGTTCGGCTTCGCGACGGTCCTCTTCCGCCTTCTGGCGGTTGAGGACTTCCTCCTCGGCACGGGCCTTAGCGTCAGCTTCATTCTGCTGGGCTAACAGGACCTTCTGCCGTTCCGATTCTTGCTGCGCCGCGAGTTCTTCATCATGACGGCGCTTGTAGGTCAGCACGCGCGCATCCTCCGCGGATTGCACTGCGCCACGAGCCACGGTTCCAATCGCTTTGTCCCCCTGTTTGCGGTGATAGTAGTCCTCGCCGCGCGCCAGGAAGTCTTCCGCTTTCCGCAAAACATCTGGAGCATACTTCTCTGCTCCAGCCGCGCGCGCCATGGCGACTGCGTTCCGCGCTTCTAACAAATCAGTTGGGGTCTTCGGATCAGCTGCCGTCGCCGGCAAATCCGTGGGATTGATATTGACGGTGTACCCGCCACGCTCAAGCAGTTCATACTTGGCGTCAATCGGCTGCTCCCAGCCCTTGGTGCCGCGCTTGACAATGTTTTCCATCACCACTAGATTGCTCGGTTTGGTGACCGCGAAATAAGGCTCAGCCGTGATGATCATTCCGAACGACTGCAGGTCGGTTGTGACCTTTATCGAACTCTTGCCATCGCGCGGGACAACTTCTCCCAGGTTCGCCGCGCGTCCCTCCGGCGTAATTGCCCAGAGCACGTAGGTCAGATATTCAGGACCGTAGGAACGCGACTCGCGCAGGTTCTCAACGTCAGTCTCGATTTCCAGCCGGCCAGTCCGGCTCTCTACTTTGGCCTTACCTTTACCTTCGGGCATCATTTCGGTGCCGCGGAATTCGACTTCTGTCTTGCCACTGTGGTGGCGGTAGTTCACCGCGCTCGTCGAGCGCGAGACGACGGTTACGCGAAAAGTCGGCACGCGATCCATGTGCTCAACCTGGGTTTGAGTTTCCTGCGCTACGGCAAAAGCCGAAGCCAATAGGACCAACGAAATAGGAAGTAGATTTTTCATCGCAGTTCTCCACCTTGGGGACGGGATCTATGATGAGCAAACAATTGCGTGGGGTTTGCGGTCTACGGTATCGCGGATAGTTACTTAAGGCACTTACTGTAGGGTATCCAACACACGCGTCGGGATCGTCTCACTTCGCGACCGGAGAAAGGGACTTTAAATAAGCCACGATGGCTTCCGCATCTTCCTTATTTAGGTGATATTGGGGCATCGGCGGACGCGGCGGCATGTCGTTGTATGCGATTCCGGTCATTAGAAACTTCACAGCGTCCGGGGCTTCATACGCCCGTAATCCGGCGATGTTAGGCGCTTGCGTCGACCAGTCCGGCACGGTGGCGATGGGCTTGAAAAACAGCGGAGCCCCACGCAGTTCTTTCCCCGGGACCGGCTCACCCTTTTCATTCTTCGGCGAATGGCAATCGCCACAACGGGCCACGTTCTCAACCAGATATTTCCCGCGCGCGATGTTGGCGGTTGGGTCCTGAGCGGTTGAGCGGGGCATCAACCAAATGGCTGTCACAATAACGGCTGGAAGGGCAAAACGCATCCCGAGTTTCATACCCAAGAAAATAACACGCGCCCACCCGGCCAAGGCAAATCCGCCATACACAAGCCTGTGTGCCACGCGGTACACTAAGCCGCGATGAAACTTTCCCGCGGCCTCCTATTATTCTTGGTCTGCCTGCTTCCGATCTCTGGATTTTCTTCCGCTTACAATGCAAGGCCCAAGTTGGTGGTGATCATCGTTATCGACCAGTTTCGCGGGGACTACCTGGAACGTTATCGTGATCAGTTTGGCGAGGGCGGGTTCCGTCTGTTCCTCGACCACGGCGCCTATTTCACCGACTGCAATTACAACTACGCCAACACTGTGACCGGACCCGGCCACGCCACGCTGCTGACGGGCGCTTACTCCAGCGGACACGGGATCATGGCCAACGAGTGGTGGGACCCGCAGAAGAAAAAGATGGTGACCTCGGTGGAAGATGACGCCACCACCCTGCTGGGAATTCCAGGCAGCGTGCATGGCGCGTCACCGCACAACTTGCTTGCGGACACTCTGGGCGACGAACTTAAGCTGGCGACGCAGGGAAAATCGCGCGTGTTTGGCGTGTCGTTGAAAGACCGCGCGGCGATTCTTCCCGCAGGATTTGCCGGCAACGGCGCTTACTGGATCGACGGCAAGAGTGGCCTGTGGGTGACCTCGACTTACTACCGTAGCGAGCTTCCCAACTGGGCGCAGGAATTCAACGACAACAAGCGGAACGAAAAGTATCTCAACCTAGAGTGGAAGGACAGTGACGGCAAAGTTCTGCGCACCACCAAACCGCCGGACGGCAAGCCGCTCAACTACTTCAACCTGGTCGGAGGCACGCCCTACGGCAACGACTACGAGTTGGAATTTGCGCGCGAGTTGGTGACCTACGAAAAATTAGGCACCGGCCCGACTACCGATCTGCTGGTCGTTAGCCTCTCGCCGAATGATGTCGTAGGCCACTCGGTGGGTCCGGACACGCCGGAGATGCACGCCATGGCGCTAGCGCTCGATCATCAATTGTCGGAATTCTTCGCCTTCCTCGGACACCAGCTCGGCCTCGCCAATGTCTGGATCGCGCTCTCCGCCGACCACGGAGTCTCTCCCGCGCCGTCCGCGGCGATGAAGCTTCACCTCCCCGCGGCCTATCTGCCTTCTGACGACATGCAGGCCCGGCTGAACAAATTTGTCTCCGCGAAATTTTCTCCCGGACGCAATGCGGAATACGTGAAGTCGCTCGATCATCCGGTGGTTTGGTTGAATGAAGAAGCCTTTGCGGCCGCCAAGGTAAAGGAAGAGGACGCGGAGATCGTAATGGGAGAGGCATTGAAATCCGTGGGACTGCGCGGCTACTACACCCGTTCGCAGTTGGCGCGCGGGGACGTGCCGAACACCGAGCTGGGCGCAAAGTATCTGCACAGCTACTCGCCGCATGGCGGATGGTACGTGATGGGCATACCCAATCCCTTCCATATCGAGGGAAGCAGCGGCACCGGCCACGGTTCTCCTTACACTTACGACACGCACGTGCCTCTGGTTTTCTACGGGCTGCCTTTCGAGCCCGGCGCTTACCGCGCGCATTCGGAGCCGGTCGACATGGCTGCAACCTTGGCATCACTGCTGGGCATCAATGCCCCGACCCACGCCATTGGACGAGTACTGACCGAAGCGCTGGTCACCCGCCGAGGCGAGGCTCGTGAACGTCCGTCGCAACGCACCATGCAA
>DATBAT010000307.1:0-16885 GCA_036271375.1 Terriglobales bacterium | reverse complement strand
CTACTTGGATTACTTCCTTATATCAAATACAAAACCATATAAACCAGTAGTAACAGTAGGCGGTTCGGAAAAGTGGAAATCCGGGCCAACTTACCTGCTGCCACCAACTTCCAACCGAATACCTAATGTCGATAATCGGTCCCTTTGGCTTCGGAGTACCGCCTATATTCCGGGAGCCCAAGGAGATTGTTGCCGGCCATTCACAGTTTCCACAAGTGCTCCACAGGGAGGGTGAAGAATTACCGGGGTGCAAGGTGGAAAATGAGGCGGGAACCGCTTATTACCCGCCCAATTGCTCGGTCAACTTATTGATCAACCTGTTTAAATCTTTGTCGTTCTTTCTGGCTCCGTCGATCTTGTCGACCGAATGCAGCACGGTGGTGTGGTGCTTGCCGCCAAATTGACGTCCGATTTCAGGTAGCGACGCTTCCGTCAGATGTTTTGCCAGATACATCGCAATCTGCCGGGGATAAACGATGGCGCGCGAATTATTCTTGGCCTTGATCTCCACCAGGCGCAAGCCGAACTGTTCGGCTGTCGCTTTCTGGATGGATTCAATTGTGACTTTACGCGCCTGCGAGTCGATGAAGTTCTTTAGTACCTGCTGCGCATAAGGAAGAGTGATCTCGGCTCCGATAAGAGACGAGTGAGCTACCAGACGGATGAGCGCGCCTTCCAACTCACGAACGTTGGAGCGGATATTGGACGCGATGTAGAGCGCGACGTCCGTAGGCAGGCTGACTTTTTCGTTTTCCGCCTTCTTCTGAAGGATAGCTACCTTGGTCTCGAGATCCGGCGGTTGGATGTCGGCGATCAATCCCCACTCGAAGCGGCTGCGGAGGCGATCTTCTATCTCTGCTAATTCCTTAGGTGGCCGGTCGCTGGCGATGACGATCTGCTTCATCGACTCGTGCAGGGCGTTGAAGGTATGGAAGAACTCTTCCTGCGTCCGCTCCTTTTGCGCCAAAAACTGGATGTCGTCAATAAGGAGAACGTCGACCGTGCGGTAGCGGTCGCGGAAGCTGGTCATCTTGTCGTAGCGCAGCGAGTTGATCATGTCATTGGTGAACTTCTCGCTGGAGATGTAGCAGATGGCCGCTTGAGGCGACGTACGTTTGATCTGATGTCCGATGGCTTGCATGAGGTGAGTCTTACCCATGCCGACCGGACCATAAAGGAAGAGCGGGTTATAAGCTTTCGAAGGACGCTCGGCAACCGCCTGGCAGGCGGCATGAGCAAATTGATTTCCGCTGCCGATGACGAAGGCGTCAAACGTGTAGCGCGGATTCAGTTGCGCGGCACCGTCCCAGTCGAAGCGCGCTTGCGAAGTCACGCTTGCCGGGGTGTGGGCCGAAAGTCCACCGTCGTGCCTTACCGGCGTCAATTCGGGAGCGGCGTCGGTCACGAACTGTACATCCTGATATTCCAGTCCGAGATTGTCCAGGGCTTCCTGAATCAAGTCCGCATACTTGTCACCCACGTGGCGGAAGTCGGCGCTGGGAACGCGCACGAAAAGAATTCCTCCGTTGGAGTGACTGTAACGCGTGGGCTTGAGCCAGGTGTCGTAGGAGTGACGATTGATTTTCTTTTCGAGCGCATCGAGAACGCGCAACCACGGATTGGGAGCGAGTGTTGTGCTAGAACCTGACATAAGAGAAATCTTCACATGGGCCGCTGAACGGCCGGACAACCTGAATTCTTGAGAGAGAAAAAATCCGCTTAAAACCGAGCAGTATTTCCTAGGGGACGGATGAATTTTTTGAACTCAACCAGTCCCGCATACTAGCATAAAAATTTTCGCTCTAAGAAAATCTTGCGCGAAGATTTTTTCTCGATCCATACGATTCAGAACTCGAATCAAATTTCTGTCAAGTGTTCAATTTATAACTGCCGCGCGACTTGTGCAGTATTGCGATGACGCAGTTGCCATGCAGGTCGCCTCAATATTGAAGAAAATTCAAAAACGTATTTTCTGTACGCGCCAAACAAAATTTTTCGATGGAGTGATGCATGGCTCCGCGCAACGATTTTCCTAAAATGGAAAGCGTGACGAGGCGAGAGCGGATGGGTCAGCTTTCGAGGTCTGTGTTCTCCAAAACGGTCGTGCGAGCACCCATGCGGTGAGTTTGTATTGCGGTTTTTCTTTGCGCGCCGGCGTGCCAATCTGAGCGCGAGGGTCGCCCACCCGGGCTAAGCAGCCGCCAACCCGGTTTGCCCGTCTTGCCGCCCGTCATTTATACTTTCCTTTCGCTTTCACGACCTCGAAGGAATCAGGAGCAGCCACAGTTCATGCCCAAGCGTACTTTCCAGCCCAACCGGCGCCATCGTTCGAAGACGCACGGATTTCGCACCCGGATGAAGACCAAGGCCGGCCGTGCCGTCATCTCGCGCCGTCGCGCCAAGGGCCGCAAGCGGGTGTCGGTAAAACCCGGCTTCCGTGAATAGAAGTCCCTTTTCCCGGACAGGTGTCCGCAAACAGAGTTGGATCGCAAGTGGTGGGCGCTAACGCTCCTGACGGCGGTGGCGATGTGTCAGCTCGCAGCAGTCGTGCCGGGTTCCCACGCAGCGCCAAGCTCTTGCGTCACGCCGATTTCCAGAGCGTGTACAAGCAGGGACGCCGCCATTTCGCCGCAAATATGACCGTTTTCTATCTGCGGCGGGCGGAAGGCGACGGAGCCAGGGTCGGTTTCACGGTGGGTCGCCCGTTGGGCCCGGCGGTCGACCGCAACCGTATGAAACGGCGGCTGCGGGAAGCGGTCCGGCTTCACGGAATCATCAGCGTTCCCGTGGATGTGGTGATTAATCCCAAGAAGTCGCTGCTGAAAGCGGAATTTTTAGCTGTACGCGACGAAGTCGCGAAGGCCTTTCGTACCATTACGCAGAAGCTGGGTGAGTCCAGCGTTCGAGCATGAGAAACATCGGCAAGTCTTCGGCGCTGTACCTGTTGCGGGCCTACAAGTGGGCCATCTCGCCGATGTTGCCCATGTCATGCCGTTACGTGCCGACCTGTTCGGAATATGCGATGGAAGCGGTGGAGCGCTATGGCGTGCTGCGCGGAGGCTGCAAGGCGGCGTGGAGATTGTTGCGCTGCCATCCTTTCGTGAAGGGCGGCTTGGACCCGGTGGTGAATCCCGGTCCGGCGCAGCAACATCAAGATATTGGGCTTTGCAGTCATTGAGTAGACAACTTGCCAGAATTTCCTAATCCCCAGCAAGAACCCGGCATGGAGCGCAGACTGCTTCTGGTCTTTGCTCTGACCTTTCTCGTCATCATCATTTCCCAACCGCTGATCAAGAAGTATTTCCCATCAGCCCAAACTACCGCGCCTGCGCCGGTGAAGCCGGAGAGCACGCCGGTGGCCCCTGCTCCGCAGACTGCGATGGCCACTCCGGCGGTGACTAAGCCGGGAAATGCCGCGCCGGCGGCATCGGCCAAACAAGCGGCTTCGGCCACGCAAGCGGTCGCCGTACAAGAGACGGTCATTGAAAACTCTGTATATAAGGTGACGTTCACCAACCAGGGCGGACGGGTGAAGTCGTGGATACTGAAGCAATACGACGATACCCATGGCAAGCCGCTTGATCTGGTAAACGATGCTGCTTCCGAGAAGTACGGCTATCCGCTCTCACTGTGGGCATACGACGAAAGCCTGCGCAATAAGCTGAACACGGTGCTCTATCAGCCATCGAAGACGGGGAGCCAAAATGTTCCCACAGATCTGACCTTCGAATACGCCGATGCCGACGTTACCGTCCGCAAGACATTTCACTTCGATTCGTCCTACGTCATCAGCCTGGAAAGTTCCGTCACCCAAAAAGGCAACCTGATCAGCGCGATACCCATGTGGCCGGCCGGAATCGGCGATCAGCTCAGCCCGGCTTCTTATAGCTCCAGCCAGATCGAGCACCAGTACAACGGCGACACCACGCGCCTGGCCGTAAAGAAGATCAGTGGCGGTGGAACGCTGGCCGGCCCCTACAACTGGGCGGCGGTGGCCGATCAGTATTTTTCCGCCGTCTTTATTCCCGATGATCCGAACAGCGTTTCGATTATCACATTGCGAAACGCGCTCGACGTCCCCAAAGACGCTAAGAAGCCGAATCCGCAGGACACGACCAAAGTGGACGTGCTTGGCGTTGCGGTCGGCAACCTGAAAGCGCCAACCGTTGAGCGGCTTTACGTGGGCCCGAAGTCGCTGCAAGTCCTGGAGTCCGTGCCTGTCCCGACCACCACCGGCACCGACCAGGACCTGCGGACGCTGGTGAATTTCGGATTCTTTCACCTCATCGCGCGCCCGCTCTTCCTGTGGCTGAAGTGGACACATGAACACATCATCCACAACTGGGGCTGGGCCATCGTTCTACAAACCCTGATCATCAACGTGATCTTGCTGCCGCTGCGCATCACCAGCATGAAGTCGATGTTGAAGATGCAGCGCATTCAACCGCAGATCAAGTCGATCCAGGAAAAGTACAAGAAGTACAGCATGAAGGACCCGCGCAAGCAGGAGATGAACAAAGAGATCATGGCGCTGCAAAGCGCGGCCGGCGTGAGCCCGATTGGCGGCTGCCTGCCCATGGTCATCCAGTTGCCATTCCTGTTTGCGTACTACGGAATGCTGGGTTCGGCGCTTGACCTGCGCCACGCCAGGTGGCTCTGGATCACGGATTTGTCTTCACCGGATCCGTTCTACCTGATCCCGATCGGTATTGTGGTCAGCATGTTCATCATGCAGCGCATGACTCCGCAGACTGGCATGGATCCGGCGCAGCAAAAAATGATGACCTTGATGATGCCGATGATGTTGGGCATCATGAGCTTTAACCTGCCTTCGGGCCTGGGCCTGTATTGGTCAGAGGGCAACCTGATCGGAATCGTGCAGCAATCGATCATGAACCGGACGAGCCTGGGGCGGGAGATGCGCGAAATCGCCGCAAAGCGGGCGCGCAAAAAAGAGAAATAATATTCCGGCCCTCGTTCGAGGGCTGATGGCTGAGGACTTCTTCATGGCAATTCCAGACAAAGTCGCTGCGGCAAATAAGATCAACGAATTTCTTACCGGAGTAGTCAACCACGGCGGACTGCGCCTGAAGTACCGCATCACCGTCGATCCGCCTTTCCCCGACGAACGCGATTGGGAACGCCCGGAAATCGTGGTGGAGTTCGCTGGCCCGGATTCCGAATTGCTCCTGGAACGCGGCGGAGAACTGCTGCGTTCGCTGGAACTATTGGCGCTGGAAATGTTGCGCCTGCCCGGCAACGAGCACGAGAAGATTTGGTTCGATTGCCGCAACCAGCGGTCGCTGCGCCTCGAAGAGTTGCGCATGGCGGCGAAGGTAGCGGCCGACAAGGTTAAGTCGTCGGGAACTTCCTATCAATTTGCGCCGATGTCGTCGCGCGAACGCCGTATCGTTCACCTGGCGTTACGCGAGCATGAAGAACTGCACACCGAAAGCGAAGGTGAAGGCACTCGGCGGTTTGTGGTGGTCTACCCCAAGGGACAGGAGCCGGCCCCGAGGCCGGATTCCAGACGCCGGTAGAAAAAAGTTCCGTAGGAACCAACGAAAATAGCCCGCCAGTTCTACTGGCGGGCTACGACGTACAAAGCACCGTCCCGTAGGGACGACCGAAAACTCTACTTCTTCTGCAACTCGTCCAAAGCCGCCAGCACTTCCTCGCTGTGCTTATTCGGATTTACTCCCGTGTAGTTCTTTACGATCTTTCCTTGCGGATCGATGATGAACGTGTTCCGTGCCGCAACTTCAGTCACGCCGAAATTCATCACCGAGCCGTAAGCCTTTGCCACCTGATGCGTACTGTCTGACAGGAGTTTGAAGTTGAGACTCTCTTTGGTGCAGAACTGCTTGTGTGAATCGACCGAGTCGACGCTCACGCCCAGTACCACCGCATCTTTCTTGGTGTATTCCGGTTGATCGCGTTGGAAATTGTGAGCTTCGATGGTGCAACCGGTCGTCATGTCTTTCGGATAGAAATACAAGACCACCCACTTGCCGCGGAAGTCTTTCAAGCTGACTTCAGGAGTGTCCTGCGACGGCAAACTGAAATCTGGGGCCGCGGTTCCAACGGCGGGCACAGGGCCGGCGTTGGCGGCCTTCCATGCCACTCCGGCCAAAACCACGACGACAAGAACGATAATTCCAAAACGCATACGAATGTCCTCCACAGAACGCAATAAGGCTATACCCGGCTGGGAGAGCTTGTCCAGATAGGACATCTGCACTGGGGTCCTGCGATCAGCGGTAAAGTAAAGCCATGTTCTACACGCACATTGAAAGCCCGGTGGGCCCGCTGACTTTAGTCGGTGATGAATCCAGTCTGCAAGAACTAGCCTTCGGAAACAAAGCTCCTCAACACGACTGGATAGAAGACAAAGGCCGGTTGACAGAAGCGGTGCGCCAACTCCGTGCTTATTTCGCAGGGGACCTCGAAGCGTTCGAGTTGTCCCTGGCGCCCAAAGGCACGCCCTTCCAACTGCAAGTCTGGAAACATCTCTCCGACATTCCCTACGGCGAGACCATTTCTTACGGGGAGCTTGCCCGTCGTATAGGAAATCCCAATGCGTCACGTGCCATTGGCCTGGCAAACGGATCGAATCCCATCGCGATCATCGTTCCCTGCCATCGTGTCATCGGCAGCAACGGCAAGCTCACCGGGTACGGCGGCGGACTGCCCATCAAAGAGAAACTGTTGGCGCTCGAGCGGAAGCAACTTACACTTCTTTAACTCAAGCAGCGTGATCGGCAACTAATTCTTCCCTGTCTTCTTTCTGCATCACCTTCTGGTAGACCCTTCCCACGTCCTCGGCAACGTTACGCCAGAGATAGCGATCGCGCACCCGCTGTTGTCCGCGCCGGGCGGCAGCTTTTCGTACGGGGGCGTCCAGCAACAGGAGTTGCAGCATCCGTTCCAGATCGACCACATTGCCGCGCTTGAAGGTGAATCCGGCACCGTCCACCACTTCGCGATTTTCTGGGATGTCGCTGGTGAGCACGCAAACTCCCGCGCCCATCGCTTCCAGCAACGCGACCGAGAGTCCTTCCAAATCGGACGGTAATACAAACACCAGCGCATTTGCGATCAGTTCGTCGCGCGCCGGCCCAGCGACCCAGTCCAGAATTCGAACTTGATCGCTGGCCTGCTTGCGAATCCGCTTGGCGTAGCGGTCGGAGTAACTCGATCCGCCGGCGAGCACCAGCTTGTGGGGAGTGTCGATCCGTTGAAAAGCCTCGATAAGCAGATGGCAATTTTTTTCCGGCGAAAGGCGCCCAAGAAAAAGAATGTAGTCGCCCGGCTTCAGTCCCAACTCAGTCAAATGAGTCGACTTGCCGCGGCTGCGGACATCGCTGCCGTTAGGCACGTAGTCGGTAAGCGCATGGTAGTGGTCGCGATAGTAGTCGTGGAGTGTTCGCGACACCACCATCGTCGCATCGGGCATGCGCACCGCGGCGCGCTCCCCCAGGCGCAAGATCGCCGAGGCAATTCTTCCCCACTTCTTCCGCTGCCAATCCAATCCCTGCACGGTGACTACCGTCTTCTTTCCGCGCAGACGCGGCAGGAACGAAAACAATGCAGGGCCGAGCGCATGGAAGTGCACCACATCGCAGCCGCTGAAGGTGGCATGAACCGTGCTTAGGAATGTATGTACAAATGTGTCGAGGTGCTTCGACCGAATCGTGGGTAGCCGGACGATCTTCATCCCGGCGTGCTTTTCTATCGCGGGCGTGAAGTACTTGCGGCAGTAGACCGTAACTTCATGTCCCTGTTCGACTAACCTCTTCCCCACTTCTTCATAGTAAGTTTCGATTCCGGCGTACTTTGAAAAAACGCCGCGTCCCCCGATGAAGGCCACTTGTAGCTTGGGCCCGGCGACAGCTACGAGTTTCCGAGGCGATCTGGATTGCGTCGCGACTACCTGCTCGTAGACCTGGTTCAGCGCCAACGAATATTTTTCCGGCGAATGCCGCTCTCTTAGCAGTTCCATCCCCGCCTCTCCCATGGCGGCAGCTTGTCTTGGATTTCCCGCAAGCGACGAGATGGCCTCTGCCATCTTTTCGACATCGCCAGCGGGAAATAGCAAACCTGTTTGGCCATGCAGGACTAGCTCCCTCCGGGAGCCAAGGTCCGAAGCCACCACAGGACGCCCCCAGGCATACGACTCCAAAATGCTTTTGCCGAGAATCTCGTATGCCTTGGAGGGAAACACGGTGAACTGCGATTGCTCGATCAATTCGGTCAACTCCGTACCTCTCAGGTGTCCGGTGAATCGGACATTATCGACACCGAGTTCTCTGCTCAGCCTCTCCAGTTCTATGCGCTGGGGGCCTTCGCCGGCGATGTTGAGCAGAACATGCGGCGCCAGTTTCATCGCCCGCAGCAAATCAGCAACGCCCTTCTCCGGGGAAAGCCGTCCAAAATACAAGATGGAAGCGTTGAGTGCGGCCCTGGACGGCAGCGCCTGGGAAATCTTCTGAAAGTGTGGCAGCACCACGATGCTTTCCTCCTGCCATCCGTATTGGCCTAGTTTGCGTTTGGCAAATTCGCTGGGAGCGAGAACGATGTTCACGCACTTCTGATAAGTCCGCAGCCAGCTGTGAACGTAGGCTTCCGCCGCCAGCACCAAAGAAGCGCCGCGCGGCCCTTCGTAACATCCCTCGGTGGCGACCCGCCAAAAACTCCCGGCAGCGCATTTTTCGCAGGCCTCGCCGTTGGCCATGAAATTCCGGTTCGGACAGAGGATCTTGAAGTCGTTGAGGTGATAGATCACCGGAACTCCCTGCTTCCGCAGCTCCCACAAGATGGAAGGAGAAATGTGGTGATAGATATTTCGGATGTGCGCCACGTCGGGAGCGAAGTCGTCGATCATGGGACGAATTCGCAACTGGGCGTCACGCGAATAGATCGCCCCAGCAGCCAACCGAGCCCGTTGTGAAATGGAATGTTCCGCCGCTTTGAAATCGATATGCGGTACAAAATATTTGTCGTAAGGCGTGGCTGGCCCACGGTCGTCAAGCATGGAAAACAGCGCTGTTTCATGGCCGCCGGCACGCATCAGCTGCATCACCTCAAATAAGTGGGCTTCAGTTCCGCTGAAATCAAAGTTGTATTTGTTGCAATAAAGAATTTTCATGGGCTGGCTTCTCGGGGGTTGAGCTGTAAATTCGTGAAAGAAACAACTCGGCAAACGCCGAGAGATTGGTCGAGCGATTGAAGTACTGGACGACATGCCGCCGCGCCGCGCGGCGCATGGGAGCCAGCGCGTTGCGTGCCAGCGACACCGTCTTGACTTTTGCGACGAAGTCTTCGAGTGAGTCAGGTGCGTAGAGAAACCCGGTCTTACCGGGAATAACCAGCTCTGGAATTCCGGTAATTTCCGGGGCGAGAACCGTCCGGCCATGGGCCATCGCCTCCATCAAGACCAGCGGCAAGCCTTCGCTTCGGCTGGTGAGCACAACCAGATCGCAGATGGAGTAGTAGGAATCCAGCCGCTGGCGCGGCACTTGCCCGAAGAGTTTGACTTCTTCTTCCAGGTCGAGCTTGCGGATCAAACGCTCGAGCGTGATGTGTTCCGGACCTTCGCCGACGATGATGCAGAAGAAGCGAAGCCCTAGAGATTTCAGCTCGCGGCAGCCTTGGATCAGAAATTCGTGGTTCTTGACCCGGTGCAGCCGCCCCACGGAAAGTATGAGCAGGATGGATTCATCGTCTCTGGGAAACGACGGCGCGTCGGTCATCGAAGTCTCGACGCCTAGCCGCTGCACGATGATCTTGTCCGCATTCACGTTGGGATAGCAGCGAACGATGTGGTTGCGATTGAATTCCGAGACCGTCAAACAGAAGGTGCAATTTGCCAGTTTGGTATCGAGATAGGAATGGTGGATCAACAAATCGGACCCGTGCAGGGTGAGGCTGAAGCCAGTCCGCAAAATACGCGCAGCCACCATGGCGACCCAGGAGGCGGAATATCCGTGGTGCGCGTGGAGGTGTTCCACACCTTTACCCTTAAGTAGCACGGCATAATAGGCGCCAAGCCAGGTGTGTAATAGTGCGCGGGCGCGAACGAATATCGACTCGTCTCCACGCGCAAGAATTCTTCGCAGACAATCGCGCAGCGTGGCAACGTTCCACAGCAAGAGCATGGTCGCTGGAAGAATTAGGGCGAGGCGGATGGGAAACAGGCCGACCGTTTCCTCGGCGAATCTTTGCGTCTCTCTTTCCAGCTTGGGCGAATGAACGCTGTAACACCGGATCGTGTGCCCGCGCCTTCTCAACTCTTGAACTTCTTCCCAGACGTAAGGCTCGACGGCGGCAGGAAACTGGTTCGCGATGTAGGCAATGTGAGACACGTTATTGCGCCTCCCTTAGCGCGCTGCGGTTCTGGGCGGCCAACATGCCGGCCAAGCTGAACAGCACCGCATTGATGAACTGGTATTGCATCAATACGAAGCAGGCATTGAGCGCATAGACGCCGACCATCAATGGCCAGATTTTTCGAAATCCAGAATCGAGGAAGGTCTCGCCCTCAATTGGAGTTGGCCGGCCGAGACGAAATAGAGCTGCGAACATGCTGAGATACAGAAGAAGCCCCAGGCTCCCATGCGCCACCGCAACGTCGAGGTAGCTGTTGTGAAAGACGAAATCTTCGGATTGAAAATCGCTGATCCGCCGGGAAAGCTCGGGTTGGATTTCGGAGGCATTCCAACCCAGGAGCGGCTTTTCCAGGAACATCTCCCATCCCGCTCGATAAAGCGAAGCACGGAAAGTCACCGGAGATTCATCTCCAAGCCGCTCACTCAAGTCCACGCGCGAGGCGGAGAAGTTCATTGCCAGAAAAACCGCGAGCGTGGAGACTCCGGCGATGGTGAGGCACGCGTTCCGCAGGCGCCGGCTTTGGCAGGTGAATGGAACGATCAGTATGGAGAGCGCGAACGACAACCACACCGCGCGCGTCTTCGTAGCCAGGATGGCAATGGGCAATGCACCCAGCAAGGCCATCGCCATTCCTCCGCGCAATCGTCCACGGCGGAAGGCGTTCAGCGCCAGCAATCCCAGCAAGTTGAGCGTCACGCCGTTTGCGACCGCCTGGAGAAATGGACCGCGTGCCCGCTCGGCGTGAATCCCCAGATTTTCGTCGAGAATGAATTTCGGAAAGATCAGCGACTGCATCCCCAGTAGAAAGAAAATCGCGATCGCCGAAAGATAGGCGAGCACCACCAGAGAGAAGATTTCGAATTCCTCGCCATCGTTAAAAACCGTGAGTTGCACCAGATGATAGAAAGCAAACGGCACCAGCCATCGGGTCGCGAAGCTCGACCACAATTCGGATTGATAAGGTTGGCTGGCAACGCCCCATGCCGACAGCGCCATGAGCGCCAGCATCGGCCATGTGATCGCATCCGCAAGCCGGAAACTCTGACGGCGGACCAACCCACCAAGAATTACGACAAAAACCAGCAGCAGCAGAGCGATGCGGTCGAGGTGATAGAACTCCAGCCCGGGTGGACGAAACAGCATTACCGCCAAAGTTGCGAGATACAGCCAACGGGGAGACTCCAGCAGCAAATGGAAGCAGCGTCCCGCGCTCGCCGCAATCGTCTCAGGTGTCCCGTTCCACTGGCGGGTGATGGCGATCGAAGACATGCTATTTCCCGGTTCCCGCCAGAACAACGCCCGCAGTGCGGCATAGAATCCGCAAGTCCAAAGCGAGGCTCCAGCGCTCGATGTATTCGAGGTCGAGCTGCATGTTGCGGTGAAACGAGGGATCGCATCGCGCCGTCACCTGCCAGAGTCCAGTAAGTCCGGGAGTCACTTCCAGGCGGCGCTTATGCCAGGATTCGTAGCGCTCGTAGTCATCGATTGGGTGCGGACGCGGCCCCACCAGACTCATCTCGCCTTTGAGGACATTCCAAAGCTGCGGAATTTCGTCGAGACTGTAGCGCCGCAGCCAGCGGCCAATGCGGGTCACGCGGGGATCGTTTGTCAGCTTGAAAATCGGCCCCTGGCGTTCGTTGTGCGCGCGATACTCGTCTTTCCTTCGGTCCGCATCGACCACCATGGTGCGGATCTTGCAACACGGGAACGCCGTCCCGTCCTTGCCCGCTCGCGACGCCCAATAGAGCGCCGGACCGCAGGAGTCGAGTTTCACCAGCGCCGCCAGAACCGCCAACAACGGAGCAGACACAACCAGAAACACAAGCGACAGCGAAATATCCAACAGGCGTTTAAGCAATCGCGCCAACGTCACTGGGGATGTTCCTGGCTTCGGTAAGACCGCGGAAGACACTTCGGCACTCTCCTCATTTGTCCTCGCTCAGCGAGGGAAGACTGACTACTTCGCTATGTTGTGAAGTTCAGAGCCTGCGGTAAATCTTTTCGGGGATCGGGAATCTCCGTCCGTTCAGCACCGTTCCAAGAATTCTGACGTTCGCCGCCTGCAACAAATCTTTTGTCATCTGCGCTTTCACCCGGCGGGTCGAATGCGCCTCCACCACCAAAATCACGCCATCGCTCAAATGCCCCAGCAACAAAGCTTCGCTGGATCGGTCCGCCGAAGGCAGATTCAATAACGTGAAGTCGAAATCGGAGCGCACTTTCTCCAGCCGGTTTTCCAGCCAAACCGCCGACATGCCTGACCCGCCGCCTTCCAGAAATACAGACTGCGGCATCTGCCACAACCGCCCGGCCACCCGATGGACGCGGCTATTCTCCGAACTATTCAGACCGTGCGCCGCGCTGCGGCTTGCCTCGATCACGCAAGTGTTGGCCTGGATCTCCGTAGCCAGGACGTGTCCCACCTCAATGCAAATCGCGCCGGTATCGATAGCTTCGTCAATGCCAACGAATCCGACGTGGCGGGCCGGATGCGGCCATCCGGGAAAGAAAACTTGCCGCACCAACCGACGTATCTGCTCCTGAGCGAAATTGCGTGCGTCCCAGGAGAACTCACCCGGAAAGACTGGCGGCTCTTGTTCAATGATCGGTGGCTCTGGCCAGGACGAGAGAAGATGCAATCGAGAACTCATGCTAGTTATTCCTTTCCGGCAAGGAGGCGAGCACCGGAGTTGAGAGGTACGCCGCCACCTCGTCCGGGGTACGAAAGAAAGGATCCACGCGGTCCGCTACAAACGCCGCGGTAGTACTGAACAGACCGCCTATAAAAATTCCGATCGCGCCAAAGCTTACTGCCGATCGCACCGGCAAGGCCGGCATTGAAGGCTGCTCGGCAATGCTGACGTTAAGGATTCCATTCTGGTCGAGCGCGTCGCCGATGCGTGCTTCCTCGCGTTTATTCACGTAAAGCAAGTAGTTGTTTTCGGCAGTCTTCAAATTTCGCAGCAGAGCATCTTGTTGTAACGCGCGTCTGCCAAGCTGGTCGGCCACCTGGCGATACTTCTCGACAACGTGGCCAGTAGCCGTCGCCCGCGAATGCAACGAACTCAAATCCACTTTCGTCTTGAGCAGATCGGCCTGCGCCCATTCATGATCGGGATTCTGGTCTGTCGTCTCATCGCGAAGCGGAAATTGCTGCTCGTTGGCCAGCGCTTCTTTTGCTACGGCAATCTGCGTGTCGACTTCGGTGACCAGGCGATAGGTGGGCTCGAACTTGGTGAGCAGTTCCGTCCGCTTTAGTTGCAACTCCAGCAGGCGTGATTTCAGCTTCTCCAACAATTCCGGATTATCGGCATTTCGTTGCTGCCGCAACATGCGTTCCGGCAAAGTCAGCAACTGGGATTGCAGGATTCGAAAGCGTCCCGCCGTCTCCGAGATCTGTATCTCGATTTGCCGGTAACCATTCTCGGTTTCATTCAGCCGTTGCAGCGCATTGTCACGTTCCAACGACGCCGAAACCACTCCCTCGGCGCTGCCAAAGTTCACCAGCTCAACCTGTGCTTGCTCCAATCCACGTTGGGCGCGCGCCACTTGTTGTTCGAAGAAGTCGAACTCGCCCGACGGCTGATGCACGCGAACGTGCCGCTGCAAGTAGGCGTGGGCCAGACGGCGGAGAACGTTGGACGCCTGCGCCGGATCTGCCGCCGAATACGTCACCTCTATTAACGACGTCTTGCGTAGCGGCCGTGCGTCCAACTGTTGGGCAAGACTCCGCGTGCCTCTTTCCTCGCGCTGCGCATCACTCGCAGGCCAAAGCGATCTGCGAGAAATCAATCCGGAATCGTCCACTACCGTCCGCAAGATCTCCTGGTCGCGCAGCAACTCTACTTCCGAGTTCAAGTCCTCTTCGCTGATCTGTCCGCGATCCAATGGAGCAGCCTCGGGCACCATGGGCGTGGTGCTGGGATCGACCCGTCCCCGGCGCACCAGGATTTTCATATGCGATTGATAGGAAGGAAAAAGCAGGCCGTACAACGTGACCGCAAGGAACACTAGGAAAAAAGAGACCAGCACAAGTCTGCGCTGCCGGAAAAATACTGCCAGCAAGTCGCGGGGGGTTGGGGAGGGCACTCGCGCCGGTCTCGGTAAAACTGTCAGTTCGTCACGCATGGCGATTCAGTATTGCGTCGGGTTCCAATACATACCCAGGTTGGACCCCGGCAAGAATCGCCGGAATTTTGAAATTGAATTCTGGGGGACGTAAATTAAGTCGCCCGGTTGAAGTTGCAGGTCTTCCTGAAGATTTCTGGAGTTCATCATCTGCTTGATATCGAGCAGCCGGGCTTCGATAACGTCGCCGGCGTGCCGCCGGAATAAAACCACCTGGGAATGTTTGGCGTCTGTGGTCATTCCCCCGGCGACCGCCAGCGCCTCTACAACACTGGTAGCTCCCAGCAGGTCGTACTTCCCCGGCTTTGCCACTTGTCCCGTGGCGACGAAGTAGGGTCTCTCGAACGTCTTCAATACCACCGTGACTTCAGGATCGTGCAACAGCGGCGCGTACAAAGCCCGCATCGACTCGCGCAGCTCGGGAACCGTCTTGCCCGCGGCTTGCAGTTGCTCCACTGCCTTCAGCGGAAGAAATCCGTCCGGCTGCACCGTGAGCGTCTGGTCAAATTCGGGCGCAAACGAAAAGGTGATCTCAACCACATCGCTCTGGCACAACCGGTAAAGCGGATGGCGTTCCCTCATCGGGAGTTTAAGGTCCGTCCCCGTCAAGGCTGGACTCTGTTTGCCATCCGCTATTGCCGGCTGGGTGGTAGCAGCCTGCTCAACGACCCCTATAGACCCTTCTGGCCGTTGCGGTTGAGCAGTCTGTGCCACCGAACTCGATTGCGTCATGAGACACGTATACGCAATCAACAGGATGAGTTGCTGCTTCATTGTGTGGTTGAGAACTTCGCGGCGCCTGAGTGCGGCACTCACGAACTTTCGCAAAGTTATCCGTACGACCAAAAGTGCACAAGACATGGGAAGTGTTGTCTACGAAAGTGGCTAGTGAAGAAAACGGGAATGCAGGGGTGCTGTGCCGCGTCCGTGATTGTTGTGACGAAATGAGGGCAGCGGGACCCTCTTACTTGGTGTATCTACGAAAGTAGACTTGCCGGCGATCGATTTCTGGACTAACGAAAGCCTCCGTAACCCCACGTACTTGTCTCTGCTAGTAGTTACCTCGCTTGAAGTTGGACCGATTCGGGAATTCAGCCTTCCCACGGCCTACTTTTCCACACTCTTTCGCGTGAGAGTAGCGTGCTCCGTCACAGAAATGCCATCGCCCCTTCCTATACATTCGAAACTTCAAACCACAATCCAATATGTCTTCCACAACCCACGGTTCCCCCGCCATCGGAATTCTTGTCGCCGATTCCAATCAAACTCAAAGGCAATTGCTGGTCAGGGCACTGCGTCAACGGCCCGACCTTGAGATTTCCCATTGTGCGCTGGAAGGTGACGCCATTCTTGAACGCTTGTCATCAACTCCCACCCAGGTCCTCATCATGAATCTCGCGCACCCCCGCGACGGATGGCAGGACATGACGGTTGTCCGTCGAGTTCACCTGGTCCGCCCCGAGGTGGCGCAGGTTCTCTTACTGGACAGCTACGATCGTGATTTGGTGGTCAACGCTTTTCGCTCCGGCGCGCGCGGGCTTTTTTGTTTTGCCGAGTCGCCTTTCCGGTTGCTTTGCAAATGCATTCAAAGCGTGCACGCCGGACAGATCTGGGCCAACGACCAGCAGCTCCATTATTTGATTGAGGCAGTGACCCAGGTGCCGTCCTTAAAAATGTTGAGCGCCAGCGGCATGAAGTTGCTGACTCCTCGCGAGGAGCAGGTTGTCGCACTGGTCGCCGACGGCTTGAGCAATCGCGGCGTCGCCGAGGAGTTGGCCCTCAGCGAGCACACCATCAAAAAATATCTGTTTCGCATCTTCGACAAGCTGGGGATTTCCAGCCGGGTCGAATTGGTGTTGTATGCGGTCAGTAACGGCGGATCGCGGCAGGCCGAATGGGTGGCGGGAGCGAGAGCGTCCTGAAGTCACCACCCATTAACCACGGAGCACGCAGAGACCCTATTCACTGCATACAAACTGCGCTACAATTCGCACCGCATTCCTGCATTCCCTTCTGGAGGATCCCTATGGCAACAGCCCTGAAGCTGGTGGAACCTGACAACCGTGTCATGGATTTCGTTTCCAAAAAACACAAGATGCTGATCAACGGAAAGTGGGTTGATGCGGCGTCCGGCAAAACATTCCCTACTTACAATCCCGCGACCGGCGAAGTGCTGGCCCAGGTCGCCGAAGGCGACCGTGAAGACGTTGACCGTGCTGTCAAAGCCGCGCGCGCCGCGTTTGAAACCGGCCCGTGGTCGAAGATGACTCCGTCGGAGCGAGGCCGCCTCATCTGGAAGCTGGCTGATCTGCTCGAAGAAAATACCGAAGAGTTCGCCACGCTCGAAACTCTCGACAACGGCAAGCCA
>DATBAT010000306.1:0-2527 GCA_036271375.1 Terriglobales bacterium | reverse complement strand
TTGACCGATGACACCCGGGATCATCGCTACTACTATCTTCGCGTCGTACAGAAAAATGGCGAGGTCGCCTGGTCAAGCCCTGTCTGGGTCAACGTCTAGATCTTATGAAGAGACGGCACTTCATTTATGGACTGTTCTCTTCCGTCGCAGCGGCCAGCCGAGCGTCACAGCTTTCCCAGCAAGATATTCCCCCCGCGAAGAGGTCAGAGAAGGTCCTCAAGGGGTTCATTGTCTCGGATGCTCATTACGGCTGGGACTCTCCGCAGCAGCCAAGCCCGGAGGACCAGGCAAAGAACATGCAGACGGTCCTCAGGCGCTTTCCCGATCTCGACCTGATGTTCGACACAGGAGACGCATTTCACAGCAACCTGAACCCGCAGGTTGCGGATACGGCACGTACCCACTGGTCAGCCGGTGTGGCGAACGGCTGCAAGCAGGTGCCTTTCTTTTACCTTCCCGGCAATCACGACCTCGCCGCTTGGTGGTGGCCCGAGGACGCGGAGTGGCGCGATGATGACTTCGGCACAATGCCCTGCCGGCCATACTTCAGCTTCGATCTCAAGGGCATCCATTTCATCGCCATCCCAGAATTACAAGATGCCGTCTTCGTCTCCCGCGAAACGATGGAATGGCTCAAGCTCGATCTTGAGATCAACAAAGATCGCACCATCATCATGCTGGCGCACAATAACATCGTCGGCACGACCACGCCCCTGGGGGAGCCAGGTTATCGCGGGCTGGTGAACGGCAACGAAATCATCGCCCTCTTCCACAAATATCCGAATGTCCTTTCCTGGATGCACGGCCACAATCACACCTTCGAGATGGTGGCAAAGTACAACATGCTTTTCGTTTCCAACGGAAGATTTGGCGGCTTCGTCCCGCCTTTGCCGTGGCAGAACGGGCCACGACACCTGGGCGGAATCTACTTCGAGGTCCACCCCGAGAGACTTGTTGTACGTTCCTACAGTGCGGAGGCTGATAAGTTTTTCGACGAAATGGGCTATCGGGAGCTCTGCGGCGAGTTAGCGCGGTCGACAACCGTGCAGCCAGACTCGGCGTTTACGTATAGCTACGGTGTGGGCGGGATGGTCGATGGACAGAAGATTCCGGCGTTCAACCACTACGCCGGCGTAGCCGAAAAATCGGAGCTTTTCGTCACAGGCACGGAACTTCCCGAGATCAACGATGATCCAACCTTCCTCAACTACGCTTTCCGTGACGTTGGCTCGCTGGGGAACCGTTGGACTTTGTTTTCCGCGTCGGTGCGCTATGAGCCCATGTTCATCAAAGAGAACACCACCTGGAAGTGGGAGAAACCTGGGTTCCGTCTCCTCGCGCAGCCAAACCCGGCCGAGCCCTTGGACCTCTGCGTACCGGACTACATGCTGGGCAAGTATGAGTACTATCGTTGCGCTCCGGCGAACACCTATGAGGTCTCGATGGACCTGGAAAGCGCCACCGGCGGACAAAGACTACAACTGGATTTTCTTTTCCGGGACAAACTCGGAAGGGACCTCGCAACCGTGCCGTTAACACAAGCTGATCTGGTGCTAGGAAAGCGAACCTATTCCGGCAAAGGAAAATTGCCGCTGGCGGAAAACCACGAGAGCATTTATACCGATCCATCCAGCGACAACATGATTCAGCTGACGATGCGTGCGCGATTCACCCGCATGACCAACGACGTCATCCTTCATCGCGTTTCTATTCGCGTGGCAGATGCGGAGGCCGAGACGGCAGATCCCGCGATTCTGGTTAATGGAAAGCGCTTTGCTCATCAAGGAAAAGTGGCGGCAGGACAAATTATCCGCTTTGAAATCCCTTCTCCCTCCTCACTCCGGGAGGTCTATGAGATACGAGCAGCAGGCAGTAAACGCGCGGCTTGGCTAGTACGCCATCATGCTCGTGATTGGCAAGTTCGCAACGCGTCCATCGCAGACCACGGCGACCATTTCGAGATTGGCCCCTTGCGCAACCGATGGTCGCCAAACCAGGAAGTGGTCATAGTACCGCTTACCGGCACTTCCGAGGCTTATGTACATCGCTTGCAGAATATCCAGAGTGCCAGGATTTATCCTCTAAATCGAAAAAATCCCACGCTCCGCGCCGAGATAGCCAAATGTTCGCCCGGCGCCAAAGTCATCGTCAGTTGCAGCAAAGAACCCCGCCGCATAACGGGCGCGACGACATGGCGCTTTTCAAACTCGCTTGCCTTCATCGAAGTGAACGAGGGCGCGACCATCGAGATATCGTGACAGCCGATCATCGCCCGCCGCAAAGTCTTAGAACTCCTGCGCTTTGCAGATATCGCTGGGGCGAAGGGAAGGCTGCCCGTTAGCTCTGTGAGTGAGGCTGCTGAACCTATACGAGTCTGAGCAGTCGGCGAAAAACGCATGTTCTTGAAGGGGACGGCCTTCAGACCGTCCGTAAACCGATGCAACCGGGATGGCTTTACGGGCCGCGGAAAAATCGAGTTCGATTTCAAGGCGTAGCCTTGATGAAGGGAACGGGCTTCAGCCCGTCC
>DATBAT010000305.1:0-23901 GCA_036271375.1 Terriglobales bacterium | reverse complement strand
AAGTAATCTTCACGCACCGTGCCGCTGGTAGAGAAATGAGGTTCTTCCACCAGGTCCGGGCGATCCGATCCCCCCGCACCCACTCCCGTCTGCTGCACCCCCGAGAAAACCGTGAAAGGAGATCCCGTCAACAAACTGGTGATGTTTAAAAATTGCCAACCAGAAGTCACCGGCTTAGGCACGCCTTTTAGTAATCCCCATTTGTCCATGCCCAACACCTGGATTGCGCTGAATGTAAACACGTGGGTTACATCGAAAGTAGAGGGACCTTTCTCCGCCGCAGGATCCCACGGATCCTGCGGGCTAGTCTGCAACACCACGCCAGCATTGCCAAAGAGTCCGCCGAGGACCGAACTCGTATCATCGAGCGACTTCGAATAGGTGTAACTCGCCTGAAATCCCAGCCCCAATCGCGCTGAATTCTTGCTGAACCCGGTCTGCAACGCATGGTAGGAAGAGTGTGCTCCGCTGGAAACGATGCTCTCCGGTCCATAGCCGCCAATCGCGCGGCCCGAAGAATCGAATTCCGTAAACGGCGCAAATTGCGGATCGGCCCCGCCATAGCTATTCGGAGAAAACACGCGCGTAAGGTGAATGCCGGTAGTGGCCACGTAGGCGGCGGTTAGCTTTAAGTCGCCAAAACTGTGGTCCACGCCGAGAGTCCAACTTCCGATGTATCCATTCTTATAGTCTCTGGCAATGCCGGAAATATTCAGCAGTTGTACCTGGTGTCCCGGCGTCAGGTCGCGTAGGTCATTCTGATAACGCGTCAGGTCAACCACCGTATTCGGTGCTACGTGGTTGGCGTCGCCGTTAGGAAAGAGCGGCTCGCCTCCAACGTTGAACACCTGCGGCAATGCCAGCGGAGTGACCGAATTATGAAACGGGACGGGAGTTCCCGGCAAAGCTGAAATAAACGGAGTAGTCACCAGCGGGGTGGGACCGGTCAGGAAATTGTCCTGCCACAGGTTCATCAACATGGAAGTGATGGCCCCACCGGCGTGCACCACCGTATTTTTGCCAAGTGCGTAATCGAGCGAGAGGCGTGGGCCCAAGCCGCCCCAGTCCTTGTCGTAGGGCGGTTGCGGGTTATAAACGAAAATCTGCTTAGCCGCGTGATCAAGGTAGGACGCCGGTTTGCCGTCGGCAGTGAGGAAACGCGGAAGAGCGGTGCGGCTGTATGCGTCCTTGATCTGGCTCTTTAGCTCATAGCGCAATCCATAGCTCACGGTCAGCTTGGGCGTTGCCTTCCAGGTGTCCTGAAAATAAAACTCGTAGGCCTGGCGCCGCACCGCGGCGGCGTCGAAGCGGTTTCCCACCTGTGTTTCGGCCGCCGCCGCCGCAATCGTGTAAGAGTAAGGAGTCGCCGTGAGCAGGCCTAGCAAAGAATTCGGCAGAGGGTCGCCGACGTTGATATTGTGCGTGCCGCTGCTCGACTGAATAAATACCGGCGAATAAGCCGTCCCTCCGCCGAAGTTGTACGCGCCGTTGGGGTTCAATCCAAAAATTGTCTGATCGAAGTTCATCCGGACTTCCGCGCCCCACTTGAGGCTGTGCGATCTATGCACCCAGTTCATGTCGTGGCGAAGCTGGAAAAGATTCCCGAACGACCCCAGAATCTGTCCGTCCGGTGAGTTGAATCCCTCGAACAGCCCGTCAACAAAGCCCAGCGAGGGCTGCGTGTGATTGTTGGAAGGGAAGAACGGTGTGCTCCGGATATAACTCAACGAAGTATCCGACGTAAGCTGAGAGGATATCGCGCGCGTATATTTCACGATGGCATTGCGCTGGTGATCAAAAAAGTAGATGCCAAAACTGGGATCAATCGCTGTCTGGTCGGGATTGGTCAGCGGCCCGTTCACCTGGTTCAAACTAAATCGCGTAAGTAGCGACGCCTTGTCCGAAATCTTGTGATCGATGCGAAACGAAAACTGATCGGTCTTGGTGTAAACCTTAGAAGACGCGGCATAGGTGCGGTCCCCGTAAGCGCCTGAAGGATCGTTCGGCAGCGGATATGCCGCCAGCACCGGCGCAATCTCCGCATTCACCGGAACGGTAAGCGTGTCGCCGGGAAAAGTTTGAGTGTCGATCCCTTGGCGCTCAGCCGCAGTTGGAACAGGGAAGACCTGCGTGGTTCCCAACACTTGACGAAATCCCTGATATTCGCCGAAGTAATAAGTCTTGCCGCGACCGTTGTAGAAGCCTGGAATCACCACCGGCCCACCGTTGGTAAACCCAAATTCGTTGCGTACAAACGGAGGAATGCGCCGCTCGTCGGCCACGCTCTTGTGGTCAAAATAGTTGCGGGCGTCGAACGCCGCATTGCGGATAAATTCAAATGCGCTGCCGTGAATCTGGTTGGTGCCTGACTTGGTCACAACGTTCGTATAACTCGCCGCCCCGTGGCCGATCTCGGCAGGCATCACTCCAGCGCTGCCCTGGACTTCCTGGATTGCGTCGACGTTGAAATTCGAAAACGTAGCTCCCCCCATCTCTGAGTCGGTGGTGTCGCCGCCATCAATGGCAAACACGGTGGCTGAGCCGCGTTGCCCGTTCACCGCGAACTGCTGCGTAAAATTTGCAGCGCCGTTAGCGTCGGTCATGGTTCCAGCGGCGAGCAGCAAGAGCTTGCTGAAGTCACGTTCATTCAACGGCAAGCTGGAGACCTCTCCGCTCGAAAGATGCTCGCCTCCGCTGGCCTGTGGGGCTGCACTTTCCGCCGGTGTCTCCATCCGCAACTCTCCCTGCTGCGTGAGTTGCAAACTGGCCGGGAAATTGTTGGCATCCTTAACGTGGACAGGAATGGCGTTACTGGTATTGCCGCCAAAGGTCACCGACAACACGTAGTTGCCGGGAGGCAGGCTGACACTGAACTCGCCGCTGGCAGAGGTAGTGGCGGAGTAATCGCGCCCGCCGGAGTTTAGCTTCAGATCTGCTTGAGCAACCCGGTTTCCGCCTGCATCTTTGAGCGCGCCTTTCCATAGAGCAGAATTCGCAGCGAACAATGAAGTGACTGAGCACAGGAATAGTAAGAAGAGAGCAACCCGAGTACGCATTGCCCGGAATTATACGTGCCCCGATCGGGTGGAGCGCCCTACAAAATCGATTTCTCTTTTCCCCAAAAAAGTCTGTCATCCCCAAGGCCTTACGAGGTTGAGCCTTACCAGAGTCGAAGTAAAGAGAAACCGTCAGTCAGGCCTTTATCAGAAATTCATAACCCCAAACATTGACAGAACCCCCGCACCTGCCCTAACTTAGTTACTCAACATGCAGACCCGCCACCATCATCATCGCCACCACGCGCATTGCGCGACGGCGGGGGTGTGGGGCTAAGTTAGGCCAGCACCACAGGATTCAGGCCCGCTGAAGCGATCAAAGCTCAGCGGGCTTTTTGTTTCTGTACAGGTTCGTCATCCCGAGCGAAGGCGAGGGGTCTTGTGTTCCCCAGGAGTAAGGCAATGGAAATCGATTTCGAAAAAATGCGCGGCTTGGCCCCGGCCATCGTGCAGGACGCGGTCAACGGAGATGTCCTGATGCTGGGCTTCATGAACCAACCGGCGCTGGAAAAGACCCTGCAAGGTGGCTACGTGACGTTCTATAGCCGCACGCGTAACGAGCTTTGGACCAAAGGCGAAACCTCCGGCAACCGCCTCAAAGTGATCAGCGCCGCCACCGACTGCGACTTCGATAGCCTTCTCTTTCGCGTCGAAGTGGAAGGCGAAGGCAAAGTCTGCCACGAGGGCACGCGCTCCTGCTTCACCAAGACGCTGGCGAAATCCGAGCCCGAACCCGCCAGCGCCCTGCCGGAGGCCGCTCTGTGAAAATTCGCTTGGGAATTCCCAAAGGTAGCCTGCAAGAGGCGACGCTCGAACTCTTCGGACGCGCCGGTCTGCAAATCAACGTGAACTCGCGCTCCTACTTCGCCTCAACCGGAGACCCCGAAATCGAATGCATGCTGATCCGCGCGCAGGAAATGGCGCGTTACGTCGAGCACGGCGCGCTCGACGCCGGACTCACGGGCCTCGACTGGGTCATCGAAAGCGGCCTGGAAGTCGAAACCGTCACCAATCTCATCTATGCGAAGCAAAGCCGCGGCAAAGTCCGCTGGGTGCTGGCCGCACCTGAGTCATCGACTTTCCAGCGCGCCGAAGACTTTTCCGGAAAAATCATCGCCACTGAACTGGTGAATGTCACGCGTAACTACTTTCAAAGTCGTGGCGTCGAAGTAAAAGTCGAATTCTCCTGGGGAGCCACCGAGGCCAAGCCCCCCATGCTGGCCGACGCGATCGTTGAAGTCACCGAAACGGGAAGCTCTCTCCGCGCCAATCACCTGCGCATTCTCGACACGGTTCTCGAGTCGAACACCCAGATCATCGCCAACAAAGCGGCTTGGCAGGATTCCGCCAAGCGCCGCAAGATTGAAAACCTGGCGCTCATGCTGCAAGGTGCCATGGCAGCTAAAGAACGTGTCGGCCTGATGCTCAACGTCCGTCAGGAAGACTTGAAAGCCGTGTTGTCGGTGTTGCCCGCATTGAAGCGTCCAACCATCTCAACGCTCAGTGATCCCGAATGGCTGGCGGTCAACACGGTGATCGAAGAGAACACCGCGTGGGATGTGATCCCCCGCCTCAAAGAGGCCAAAGCGCAGGGGATCGTCGAGTATCCGTTGAACAAGGTGGTTCTGTAATGCGGATCTCTTCCGGTCGCGCAGCGGAAGCGCAAGTGCGCAAACTCGCCGCGCGCAGTACGCAACTAGATGCGGTAGAAGCGCCAGTCCGCCGCATCGTGAACGACGTGAGGAAACACGGCGATGTCGCTCTGCGAAAATACGCGAAGCGTTGGGATGGCCTTGGCGAAAAGGATTCCATCCAGGTCAGCGATCTAACGACCGCTTGGGGAACATCCGCTCCAGAATTCAAATCCGCGCTGAAACAGGCCGCTGCCAATATCCGCCAATTTTGCGAATGGCAAAAGCCCAAAGAATGGCGCCGCTCCAGCAAAGGAATTTCGCTAGGACAGTTAGTCCGCCCGCTCGAATCTGTGGGCTGCTACGTACCCGGTGGCCGCTATCCGCTAGTCTCGACTTTGTTGATGACGGTCATTCCCGCCCAGGTCGCCGCGGTAAAAAACATCCGGGTAGTTTCTCCGCAGCCAAGGCCCGAAGTTCTGGCCGCCGCCGGAATGTTGGGCATCACAGAGTTCTATCGAGTAGGCGGCGCACAAGCCATCGCGGCCTTGGCATACGGCACCCAATCAATTCCGCGCGTCGATAAGATCGTCGGCCCCGGCAACACCTACGTTACCGCCGCGAAGAAGCTGGTCTCATTCGATTGCGCCATTGACATGTTGGCCGGTCCAACCGAAGTCTTGATACTTAGCGACAACGGCGACGCCAGCTTCATTGCTTCTGACTTGGTAGCTCAATCCGAACACGACCCCGAAACCCTGGCGATATTCATCACCACCTCAAAGAATCTAGCCAAAGCTATAGTCGCCAAAGCAACCGCGATGTCCGCGACAAACGCAATCGCCACCAAATCGCTAAGTGCTAACGGCCAAGTGCTAATTGCTGCTTCTAGAAAGCAAGCCCAAGACTGGGCCAATCAAATTGCGCCCGAACACATCACCGCAGACGCTGCAGATATCCCCCATATAAGAAATGCCGGTTCAGTTTTTGTCGGTGGATATTCCCCGCAGGCCGCGGGCGACTACGCCGTGGGGCCCAATCACGTGCTGCCCACAGCAGGCGCCGCACGCTTTCGTGGGGGCTTGAGCGTTCTTGATTTCGTAAAGCTGATCACGGTCCAAGAACTATCAAACCAAGGCTTGAAGAAAATTGCTCCGGTGGTCGAACTGCTAGCGACGACAGAAGGCCTGACGGCTCACGCTGAATCCGTTCGCGTGCGGAGAGCCAATGCTTAAAGCTCGCGTCGCCGTGCGCAATTTGAAGGAGTACCACCCGCCGCTCGGAAACCGCGAAGGCCTGCGCCTCGACTTCAACGAAAACACTGTAGGCTGCTCCCCAAGAGTGAGAGAAAAACTGCGCCAGTTGGACTATGAAGCCCTGGCACGCTATCCCGAGCGCGATCTTACTGAAGCGATCGTCGCGAAACATCTTGGAGTAGATCCAGCCGAACTTCTGTTGACCAATGGCACCGACGAAGCCATTCACCTAGTCTGCGAGACCTACCTGGAGCCGCAGGATGAGGTCCTGATCGTCGTTCCGACATTCGCGATGTTCGAGATTTACGCCGCAACCACGGGCGCGGAGATCGTGAACATTTCGGCAGGGAAGGACTTCCAATTCCCGCTCTCTGAAGTCCTGAAGCGAATCACCCAAAGAACCCGATTGATCGCCTGGGCTAATCCCAACAATCCGACAGGAACTTTGGTTCCAGCCGCCGATTTAATGAAGATCGCTAAAGCCGCGCCCCAGGCCGCATTGCTGGTGGACGAAGCCTATTACCACTTCTGCGGCGAAACCATGATCGGCATGGCGCGTGAGCAGGAGAATCTCTTCGTCACTCGCACCTTCTCAAAAGCTTACGGCCTCGCTGGACTAAGAATCGGAGTGATCACCGGCCATCGCGACCAGATGGCGATGCTTCGCCGCAACAGTTCTCCCTACAATCTCAACATCGCGGCCCTAGCATGCTTGCCCGATGCCCTGGAAGATCAGCAATACATCGACGACTACGTAAACGACGTCATCCAAGGCCGCACCGCTCTTGAATCCGAGCTGGAATCCCGCGGAATCCGTTACTGGCCAAGCCGCGCCAACTTCGTACTGTTTTACCTCGGTGAATCGAACAAGCCATTCATCGCTGCGATGCGCGACCATGGCGTCCTGGTGCGCGATCGCTCCAAAGATCCCGGCTGTGCCGGATGCGTCCGCATCACGCTAGGCTCCAAGGAGCACAACCAACACCTGATGAATACGCTCGGCCAAGTATTCGCCAATCTTCCTCAACCAGAAAAGGTGGCGCAGTGAGAAAAGCTGCCATTCATCGCAAGACCAAAGAAACCGATATTGAACTCAGCCTCCTGATCGACGGCCGCGGACGCTACGACATCTCCACCGGCATCCGTTTCTTCGACCACATGCTCGAGCTCTTCGCCCACCATGGCGCATTCGACCTCACAGTCAGAGCCACCGGTGATCTCGACGTCGACCAACATCACACGGTAGAAGACGTCGGCATAGTCCTAGGCCAAGCCTTTGCCGAGGCGTTGGGCAATAAGAAAGGCATCCTGCGCGCCGGATATTTCGTGATGCCTATGGACGAAACCCTCGGCCTCGCCGCCGTCGACTTCTCTGGACGTACTGCCTCGGTCATCGAAACCAAAGTAAAAACCCGTCTCGTAGGCGATCTACAATCCGAACTGGTCTTCGATTTCTTCGAAGCCTTTGCCCGCGGCGCTCACGCCAACGTCCATGCGAAAATTTTCTACGGACGCTCCAACCACCACAAAATCGAATCTCTCTTTAAAGCCTTCGCCCGTGCGATTCGCGCCGCCTGCTGGAAAGACAAGCGCATGGCACGCCTGCTTCCCAGCACAAAGGGATTGCTCTAGTGATCGCCATCATCGACTACCGCGCCGGAAACTTGACCTCGGTGAAAAAGGGGTTTGATCACATCGGCGCTGACACGGTCGTCACCGCCGATCCTGCCGTAGTAGCCAAAGCGGACAAGATCGTGCTCCCCGGCGTCGGCCATTTCTCCTCCACTTTCACCTTGAGCGAGACCGGACTTCGCAAGGCCATCAAAGAATCCATCGCCCGCGAGGTTCCCTACCTGGGAATCTGCGTAGGCATGCAGTGGATGCTCGAATCCAGCGAAGAAGCCCCAGACGTTTGCGGACTTGGCATGTGGCCCGGACTCTGCGAGAGATTCCCGCAAGAAGTGAAATCGCCGCACGTGGGCTGGAACCAACTCAAGCTGAGGGGCACATCTAGATTATTAAAAGGCGTTCCTGCCGGCTCGCACGTCTACTTCACTCACTCATTCCGCGTGCCGGTAATCGCCGCGACCGCCGCCGAGACCGAATACGGCGGATCATTCTCCGCGGTTGTCGAGCAAGACCACTGGTTTGGCGTGCAATTCCATCCCGAAAAATCCGGCGCCGTCGGCCTGCGAATTCTGGAGAATTTTTCCAACCTCTAATGCTCACCAAACGCATCATCGCCTGTCTCGATGTCGACGGAGGCCGCGTAGTCAAAGGCGTGCAGTTCCTCAATCTCTGCGACGCTGGAGATCCCGCCGAACTGGCCGCGGCCCACAGTAAAGGTGGCGCGGACGAAATTGTATTGCTCGACATTTCCGCCACACATCAAAATCGCTCTACGCTGATCGAAACCGTGCGCCGCACTGCACGCGAGCTTTTTATTCCGTTCACCGTAGGCGGCGGTATTCGCACCCTCGATGACGCCGCTGCCATCTTCGACGCTGGCGCCGACAAGGTTAGCATCAACTCCGCCGCCATCGCCGATCCAGAATTAATCACCGCCATTGCTCAGCGCTTCGGATCGCAGGCCGCTATCGTTGCTATCGACGCGAAACGAAGTGACGGAAGTTTCCAGGTCTACACCCACGGCGGCCGCAACAACACCGGCAAAAACGCCGTCGCGTGGGCGAGGGAGGCTGAAGAAAAAGGCGCAGGAGAAATTCTGCTGACATCCATGGACCGCGACGGCACTGGCCAGGGCTTTGACTGCGATCTTACGCGTCAGGTCAGCGACGCGGTCCGTATCCCCGTGATCGCCTCCGGTGGCGCCGGCAACGCCGAGCACTTCATAAAAGTCTTCGGCCCCGGCCACGCCGACGCAGCCCTTGCCGCCTCGATCTTCCACTTCGGTGTCGACGCGTTCTCTCAACTCAAGCAGCGCCTGCGCGATGCGCAAATTCCCGTGAGGTGGCCTTGCTAATTCCTTCGATCGATCTGATGGGCGGCAAAATCGTCCAGCTAATACAAGGCCGCAAGAAAGCTCTGGAGTTCGACAACTTCGACGAATGGATTGAGCGCTTCTCCACCTTCCCCATGGTTCAGCTAATCGACCTCGACGCGGCCATCGGCACCGGTGGCAACCGGGCGTTACTCGAACAATTCACCCGCCGATTACCCTGCCAGGTAGGAGGGGGCATCCGCTCGATAGAAACGGCCAAAGAAATTCTGGCGAAAGGCGCACGCCGCGTAATCATCGGCTCGACACTGATCAAAGAAGGGAAAATAGACGCAGATTTCGCCAAAGAACTAGCGGCAGCCGTCGACTCAAAAAATCTTGTCTTCGCCGTAGATGCCAAAGAAGGCAAGGTCGCCATTCGCGGATGGCGCGAATCTACCCCCCTGACTCCCGCACAGATGATCGAAGAGTTGAATTCCTACTGTGCCGCCTTCCTCTATACCCACATCGACACCGAAGGCCTCATGCAGGGAATCCCACTAGAGGTAGTTTGTGCCTTGCGAGCCAAAGCCAGCAAGCAGCTAATCGTCGCCGGGGGTATCTCAACTCAAGCCGAGATCGACGAACTAGACTGGATGGGCGCCGACGCGGTAGTAGGCATGGCCCTCTACTTGGGAAAGCTAAACCTGAATCGGAATCAGCCGAGCTAGAAGGCCCATGGATCCTTATCGCTCTGTCATCCCGAGCGAAGCCGAGGGACCTTGCGTTTCCCGCCCTGAATCCTCCGCCGCCCCTCCCACATCTACCATTCATGGAACACCAACAAGTAGAATCCGGATTTCCCGAACCCATAGCGCCACTCAACGACGCACCTCTGCTGGACGCCTACTCCAGCGCGGTAGTTGGGGCAGCCCAAAAAATCAGCCCTTCGGTTGTAAAAATTGATGTCACGCAAGCCGGACGCTCGCGCTCCGGCGAACCGAGCGACCGTCAGGGAGGCGGATCAGGTTTCGTTTTCACTCCAGACGGTCTGATCCTGACCAACAGTCACGTAGTCCACGACGCGAAGAAGATTCAGGTGCATCTCGCTGACGGGCGCCACTTCTCCGCGCATACCGTGGGCGATGATCCTGCTACCGACATCGCGGTCATCAGCATCGACGCCCCTGGCTTGATCGTCGCCCCGCTGGGCGACTCGCAAAAATTACGGGTAGGTCAATTGGCCATCGCCGTAGGAAATCCATATGGCTTCCAATACACGGTGACCGCCGGCGTAGTCAGCGCTCTAGGGCGGTCGCTACGCTCTTACTCTGGTCGCCTCATCGACGACGTGATCCAAACCGACGCCTCATTGAATCCCGGCAGTTCCGGCGGTCCTCTCGTCAGCTCTGACGGACAGGTCGTAGGCGTCAACACCGCCACCATTATGGGTGCGCAAGGATTGTGCTTCGCTATCGGCGTGAATACCGCGAAGTTCGTCGCTGCGCGCTTGCTGCACGATGGACGCATTCGCCGCAGCTACATCGGCATCGAAGCCCAGACCGCGCCGCTGCATCGCCGTCAGGTTCGCTTCTACGATCTCCCCAAAGAAACGGGAGTCATCGTCCTCAACGTGCCTGACGACAGCCCTGCGAAGAAAGCTGGCCTCGAACAATACGACATCATCGTTGCGTTGGATGGAGAGCCCGTGGCCGGAGTCGATGACCTTCATCGTCTGCTCACGGAGTCGCGTGTAGGCAAAACTTTGCCGCTTACCGTCTTGCGTAGGACTGAAAAACTCGTCCTGAAGGTTATTCCGCGGGAAGCGATTCAGTAGACAATCAAGCTGTTGGAGACAGAGGCGCGGCGCCTCCCCTTCCGAGGAAGACGCACTTGTCCCCTCGCCTCTGCCTCCAGCACACTCGCCGAGTCCGGAGAGCGAGTTATCAACGGGCCCGAAACGCGCGCTCTTGGTGAAGTACGTCCCTAATTCCTCTTTGGATTTCGGAAATATATTTAAATTGCGATGGCAACCTTCGCATATTCAGTGCGCACCTGAGTGCACTGAAACAGAGTTTGTTCCCCAATCTGCTTCCGCTATCTGTCTCGTGGTTAGCCCTTTGCAAGCACCTTCCGGCTTGCCCAAACCCAATTCCTGTGGAGGAATTTATGTCAACTGATTTGGAACAATCCGTACCCGGTTCGCTTGACCGTCGTAAATTTTTCAAACGAGCGGGAGCCAGCGGCTTGGGTCTTGCGGCAATGACGATGGTGGGCGGCGCTTTGCAGAAAGTCGCTGCGGCAACCACTGTGACCGACGCCGATATCCTCAACTTCGCGCTGAACCTGGAATATCTGGAAGCGGAGTTCTACCTGATGTCCACCTACGGAACTACCTTGCAACGTTCTGGCGTGATCAAAGCTAGCGATACCACTGGCCCGACCACGGGTGGTGCGATGGTGAATTTTTCCGGTGTGAACTACGCGTTCGCTGCCAGTGGATTGCGGTCAGACGAAGTGGCTCACGTGAAACTTCTGCGCAATGCCTTGGGGTCGGCGGCGGTCAAGAAGCCCGCCATCAACCTCGATGCGTTGGGTTACGGTTTCGGCAACGTGAAAGACTTCCTGAAGCTCGGCAGACAGTTCGAAGACGTCGGCGTTAGCGCCTATGCTGGAGCCGCACCGGCCATCACCAACAAAACCTATCTGCTGACGGCTGCTGAAATCATGGCTACCGAAGCTCAGCACTCCGGCTCGATCCGCCTGGCCTGCATCTGGTACGGCGTTACCAGCCCGGCAGTCGACTCGCTCGACATTCCCCCCACCCAGGCGAAACCCTACTGCGTGGACGCGAATGCACTTTCCATCGCACGCACCACCACCCAGGTACTGAAAATTGTCTACGGTGGAGGCGCTCATGCCGGCGGATTCTATCCCCAGGGCATGAACGGCACCATTAAGTAATCGCTCTTCAACTAAAGGCACTAAGGCCACGAAGAAGTTTTTCCTTCGTGAACCTTAGTGCCTTACTGTTAAAGGTCTTTCTCAGTGGTCGCCACCGACCACGTAGAACGGGTGCCCTCACCCGTTCCACCAAGAACCCCAAAGGTACACCGCACCGGTGTCCACCGGAACATATCCCCACCGCAAACTTTGCGGTACAGTTTTGGAAGACCGATGCCATCCACTACCCAGCTAGAACTCCGCCTGGCCCAGCGCATGCAGCGTTTGGGTACCGAAACTGCATTTGAGGTTTTAGAAAAAGCCCGTGCCCTGGAGTCGAAAGGGAAGAGCATCATCCACCTGGAAATCGGCGAGCCCGATTTCGAAACCCCCGCCAACGTAATCGAAGCCGGAGTAAAGGCGTTGCAAGGCGGCTGGACCCACTACGGCCCCTCGGCCGGCCAACCCGAGCTGCGCCAGACGATCGCCAACTACGTAAGCAAAACCCGCGGAGTGAGGGTCGAGCCGAATGAGGTGGTCGTGGTCCCCGGCGGTAAGCCCATCATCTTCTACACCATGCTGGCGCTGGCAGACGTAGGCGACGAGGTCATCTATCCCGATCCCGGCTTTCCGATTTACGAATCGATGATCAACTACGTCGGTGCCAAAGCCGTTCCCATCGCTCTGCACGAAGAAAAAGATTTCGGCTTGGATCTAGGCGAACTGGAGTCGTTAATCAACGACCGTACAAAATTGCTGATCCTGAACTCCCCGCACAATCCCACCGGCGGAGTAATGGACCCCAAACAAATCCGCCAGGTAGCCGAAATAATTGGCGGCCGCAACATCATGGTTCTATCTGACGAGATTTACAGTCGCCTGGTTTTCGAAGGCGAACACTTCTCCATCATGTCTGTTCCCGGATTCAAAGATCGCACCATTCTTTTAGACGGCTTCTCCAAAACCTACGCCATGACCGGATGGCGCATGGGCTACGGTGTAATGCGTCCCGATCTCGCCGCCCATTTCACCAGATTGATGACCAACTCAAATTCCTGCACCGCCAGCTTCACCCAGATCGCGGGCATTGCAGCGCTCACCGGAGATCAATCTTCCGTCGATCACATGCGCGACCAATTCAAAGCCAGACGCGATGTCTTCATCGCAGGTCTCAATAAAATAAACGGATTTTCCTGCCGGATGCCGAAAGGGGCCTTTTATGCCTTTCCGAACATCACCCGCACAGGATGGAATTCCAGAAAATTAGCGGACGCCCTGCTTCAAGAGGCAGGCGTAGCTTGCCTGTCCGGGCCGTCGTTCGGAAACATGGGCGAAGGCTTCTTAAGATTCAGCATAGCCAACTCGCTGGAGAACCTGAATGAAGCTCTCCAAAGAATCAACGCGTGGGCGAAAAAGAATCTCTAGCACCGATTCCAGCCTTGTCGTTCCGGGCGAAGCCGAGGGACATGTATTTCGCGAGCCAACAGCAATCCCGCACGCGACAAAATCGAATTCCTCTGTGAAACTCCGTTGGTAAAGAGTTTTGCCTTTCCTTGACATCCCAGTCCCCACCCCGCAAAATTCCTCATGCTGAAATGTCTTCTCCTGCTGCTTCTTCTGGTGCAGTTCGCCCACGCGCAGGGCCGTCACACGGCCCGTTCCATGGTCATCACCAGGTACGGCATCGTTGCCACCAGTCACGTGCAGGCTTCGCAAGCGGGAGCGGAAATTCTCCGTAAAGGCGGATCAGCCGTCGACGCCGCCATCGCTGCTAACGCCGTCCTCGGTGTCACCGAGCCCATGATGAACGGCATGGGCGGCGACCTCTTCGCCATTTATTGGGAGGCAAAGACCGGCAAGCTCTACGGACTTAACTCCAGCGGCTGGGCGCCACAGGCTCTGACCATCGCGCATATCAAAGCGCAGGACGCTACCCGGATGCCGCAATCTGGCATCGACTCGGTCACTGTCCCCGGCGCGGTCGCAGGATGGAACGCTCTCCACAACCGATTCGGACACCTCGCGTGGAAAGAACTTTTTCAGCCGGCGATTTTCTATGCTGACCAAGGCTATCCTGTGCCCGAACTCATTCACGGCTTTTGGCTAGGCGCGCCAGAAGCCTTCGCGAAAGATCCCGAAGGACAAAAAGTCTACCTGCCCAACGGACATCCGCCATCCATCGGCGAGATCTTTCGAAATCCCGATCTAGCCAGGGCTCTCAAGCTGGTCGCGCAGAAAGGCTCCGACGCCTATTACAAAGGAGAGATCGCGCAAGCCATCCTGGCCACATCGAAAGCCGCCAGCGGAACCATGGCCGCCGCCGATCTCGCCGAGTTCGTACCTGAATGGGTCGAGCCGGTGCACACTACGTATCGCGACTGGACCGTCTACGAACTCCCGCCCAACGGGCAGGGGATGGCTGCGTTGGAAATGCTCAACATCATGGAAACGACGCCGGCCTCGCCCGACGGGCCTGCCAGCGTCGCCGAGTTGCATAAGAAGATCGAAGCCATGAAGCTGGCCTACGCGGACCTCGGCCGCTACAACGCCGATCCGCGCTTCACCAAAGTGCCCGTCCAGGGGCTCATCTCAAAGGACTATGCAAAAGAGCGCGCCAAACAAATCGGCGATCAGGCAAACTGCACGGTGCCGCCCGGCGAGCCGCCACACAGCGACACAACCTATCTCACCGCCGTCGACAAAGAAGGCAACATCGTCTCTCTGATTCAAAGCAACTACGAGGAATTCGGATCAGGCGTCACCGTACGTGGCATGGGGTTCGTCCTGCAAAATCGCGGCGGATTGTTCTCTCTCGATCCCACGCATCCCAACGCGCTCGCCCCACGCAAGCGTCCCTACCACACCATCATTCCGGCCTTCATGGAGCGTGGCGATCAGCACATTGGCTTCGGCATCATGGGCGGAGCCAACCAGCCGCTCGCGCACGCGCAGTTCGTCTCCAACATCGCCGACTACAATATGAACATCCAGCAGGCCATGGAGCAGGCGCGCTTCACCGTGACTCCCGACCGTGGATGCCACATCCTCATCGAGTCGCGCGTCCCCGCCGACATACGTCAGAAGCTGACCGACAAGGGGCATCAGTTTACTGTCCATCAGGAGTACACCACCTCCATGGGACGCGGCCAGGCCGTGATGACGGACTCGAAAACCCAAGTCCACTACGGCGCGTCAGATCCAAGGACGGACGGCTCAGCTGAACCGGAGCCGCCTGTATTCTAGGCGGTAGGGCATTTGTCCTCACCTGCCCATCCCAAACCCTGAATCACTAGCGCGTTCTCGTGACAAAAAACTCAGTCACTGCTGGCGTGTGTTCGAGGACTGACAGGATGGGCTTGCGAATCTGCTGCGGTAAGCGCAACAACCGCCGCAACTGGGACGAGGCGCGGAAGACGGGACCAAATCGCCGCTGATATTGCTGTGCGTAAAGCTCAGGCGATCCCATGCACTCCGCGGCCAGCGCGCCACTACGCAGCGCCAGCGAAATTCCGTCGCCGACAAAAGGATCCACAAACGCTGCGGCATCTCCTGCATTCAAAACCCCGTCTCGCACCGGTTGAGGCTTGCGAAAAATTAGCGGAGAAGTGGTCACGGGATCGCTCAATAGTTGCCACTCGCGGCTGCGATCCGCTAGAGCAGGATTTAGCGACAATATTTGCGGCAGCGAGGATGCAACATCGGCGCGAACCATAGCCGCCGCATTGACGCGTCCGTGAGAGCTATGGTCAGTTCTGAGCGTCACCGGCTGAACGCCGCAGTATCCGCCCTCAAAAAAATAGAGGTCGACTGACGGTGCTGGAGCGATCTCCGCGTAGTGGGCTTTGATACCCAGCCACTTTTCCGCGTTCGCCACTGGAGCGGCTGTTAGGTTCGACCACCGTCCCGAAGCGTTGATGACTGCCCGTGCTTCGAACTCTTCCGCCGGCGTGCTTACGCGAAAGGTAACGCTTCCCGAGATCGCCTGCACCGTCGTCTGAACACGAATCTTGACGCCCGCGGCCAACGCCGATTGATAGAGCACCTCATCGAGATCGAAGCGCGCGATGCTGGCGGCTGGTGGGTCCACCGGCGCATGCAATAGGCGTCCGTCAAGAAAAATCCGCCCTTCCGATATGCGTATTGCGCCATCGAGCAGCGATTGATAGGGTGCGGCAAGCAGATTTCGAAGCAGGCCAAGCGATTCGGCAGAGACAAACTCTCCGCAAACTTTGTGGCGTGGATACTTTGCCCGTTCCAGCACTAGGACTGAAGCCCCGCTGCGGGCGGCGGTGATTGCCGCCGACGCTCCCGCGGGACCGCCGCCTACCACAATTAAGTCATACATATTGTTTCCAGGCGATCACACCCATTCGATACAGATAATGAAGTTGGATGTCGACATGCGCCGCAGAAGTTTGCTTGAGCATCGTGATCATTTCATCAGGAACGTAAGCCTGACGTACCGACGCCGGAGCGTCATGCCGTGTAAGGCGGCTGTTGAAAAGCGGAATTCCAGCATAAACCAGAGCGAGATGCAGCGGACTGCGCACAAGATCGTTAATAAGAAACGCCGTGCGACAGACACGAAGGCCTTCTCGGGCGAATACGACGAACTGCTCCGGGCTCAAATGGTGAACAAATAAATTACAGGAAACGATATCGTACGAATCATCGGCGAGCGGTAGAGCCAGTGCATCACCGGAGATTTGAGCAAATCCCGAGCTTCCATTTCCCAGGTGGGAGGCCGCGCGGTCCAACAGCGTGTAATGAAGTTCAACGGGCCGCAAGCGTTTCTGCACCAGCTGTGGCGTATGGCCTGCGCCAGCCGCCACTTCCAGAACAGAAAAAGATTGCTGCCCAGTCCTCGCGGCAACGCGGCGAATCATCGCTTCGGTCGTAGCTGCTCCACCGAATTTTGTATTGATCGTCTTAAGGTCATTCAGAGACGCAGCGATTTCCTCAGGCGTCCCCGAGTCTGAGTCGAGCCACTCTTCCTGCGGGACTCGCTTCATCCTAAGAAACTTCCGCTAACTCTTCTTCCAGAAGTTGTTTGTTGTAGAGATCGCTGTAGTAGCCATCGCGGGCGATGAGTTCGTCGTGGGTTCCAAGTTCGACGATCGTTCCGGCATGTAGCACGGCGATCTGGTCGGCATTGCGGACGGTCGACACACGATGCGATATAAAAATCGTGGTGCGCCCCCGCATGATGGTTCGCAGATGATTGAGAATCTTGTCTTCAGTCTGGGTATCGACGCTGGCTAACGCGTCGTCGAGCACCAGAATTCGCGGATCGCGAATCAGCGCACGCGCGATGGCGCTGCGTTGTTTCTGTCCGCCGGAAAGGGTGATGCCGCGCTCGCCGACCATGGTCTTGTACTGCTCGGGGAAACCCTCAATATCGGCGGCTATGCTCGCCGCCTCGGCCGCTGTACGAACATCCCCGTCGGTGGCGTTCTCTTTGCCGAAGGCGATGTTCTCGCGCACCGTTTCACTGAACAGAAAAGTTTCCTGCGGCACGAAACCGAGACTACGCCGCAAAGATTCCAGCGGATAGGCACGTACCGAGCGTCCATCGATCAGTACGCTTCCCGGCGCAGCTTCGTACACGCGAGGAATTAGATTCACCAGCGTCGTCTTCCCGGAGCCCGTCGGCCCCACGATCGCCAGGCTCGTCCCAGCTGGAATGCGCAGATTGACGTCGTGCAGCACCTGGTGGCCACTGTAAGAAAAATTCAAGTTGCGGAACTCGATTTCTCCAGCGATAGGCGGCTGTTCTTTCACGCCTTCAGCGTCTTCGATCTCAGGCCTCTCTACCAGAATTTCGTTGATGCGACCCATCGAGGCGGTACCGCGTTGAAAGATGTTGATCACCCACCCCAGCGCAATTACCGGCCAGGTGAGCTGCACCATGTAGGTGTTGAAAGCCACGAAGCCGCCAACGCTGATGCGTCCGCTGATCACTTCGCGTCCGCCCAGCCAAAGAACCAGCACGATCGCGATGCCCAGCATTAATTCCAGCGTCGGCCATAGCATGCCCATCAGCCGCACCAGCTTAAGGCTGCGATGAATATATTCCTGGTTGGAGGTCTCGAAGGCCGCGATCTCCGGCTCTTCTTGCGTATAGGCGCGAATGACCCGGGCTCCGGACAAGTTTTCCTGCACCCGCGCCGAAATCTCCGAGAACATTGCCTGAATGCGCTCGAATCGTTCGTGAATCTGCTTCCCGAAATACTGGATCACAACGCTTACCACGGGCAGCGGCATGAACGCATACAGCGTCAGCTTCGGACTGATCGAGATCATGAACGCCAGGGCTCCTGCGGTGAACACAATAGTGTTCGCGGAATACATAATGGCCGGGCCCAGCAACATGCGCACAGCGTTCAGATCGTTGGTGGCGCGCGCCATGATGTCGCCGGTGCGGGTGCGCTGATAGTAGGAATAAGACAGCGTTTCCAGATGCTGAAAAAGATCGTTGCGCAGGTCGAACTCAATTTCCCGCGAAATACCGATCATCACCCAACGCGTGAGGAACTGAAATATTCCTTTGACTGCGGCGACGCCGAGCAATTGCAGGGCATAGACAACTAGTTTTTCGTGGGTGACGCCCTGCTGCAGGTCATCGATGGCATGCTTGATTACGAGCGGGAAGAGGATCCAGACGCCGTTGTTGCAGAAGACGTAGAGCATTCCCCACGCGAAGTCGCGGCGGTATTTCTTCAGGTAGGGAAATAGGGGACGAAGGCTCTTGGGAAGCATGTGCTTCTGCTAGAAAGATTCTAGCAGCCCCGAGCCGGGTTGCCGGTTACGCCTCGTGGTGAAAAACGGCGAAAAACGCGAGCATCAAGACCAAGGCCCACCCCACAAGAAACATCCAGCTGCCATTCACCAGGTACAGATTAATCGTATCGCTCATAAACTCACCTAAACGGCTCTCTGCAATCTGCCCTTCATGCCGCGATATTGGTCGACCACTTTCTTCACCGAATTCATTCGGACCGTCACATTGAGGCGCGAATCGTTAAGCGCCTGCTCCACTTGGGTCATCCACGAGTCGACGGCGACGCGAACTCCTGCTGACATTTCCGCCGCCACCATCTCGATAATTCTGCGCACTGATAGTTGTCCTGCTCACGAAACTTCTCCTTCAAACTTGGGAACAGCAAAACTTGTGACCAGGAGAGGGGCGCTCTCCTGGTCTCGGCCAGAGTGCTTATTGGTTTTCCGCGGGCGATTGTTGCTTGCTCATGAAGCGCTGCATGCGCTGCTCACGGTGGTCCATCATTTGCGTGAGCTTGGTTTTCTGATCAGGCGTAAGCATCTTTACCAGCTCGGCTTCAATGCGGGCCTTCTGCACCGTCAACTCGGTGAGTGTCTGCGACTGCTGGGTGGCGATGGCCCGCACCTGGGCTTCGTCGAAATTCCCGCTCTCCCCGAATTGCCTTAACTGGTGCCGGGTTTGGGCCAGTTGCTGAAATAGAGGTTTGAGCGTGGGTTTTTCCTTAGCCATGATGTCTTTGGCCTGAGCCTGTTGCTCGTCGGTGAGATCGAGCCGATGGGCGAAGAAGGCGAGCGAATGGCCGCCGAACATGCCGTCGCCGCCGCCCTGCCAGCGGGCGCTTCTAACGTTCTGCGAAACCGCTACGCTTACCACTACAATAACGGCCAGAGCGATTAGCGGAATCTTGATGCTGCGTGCTTTCATGCGGCCTCCAAAAACGTGCTATTTACATCTCACTGATAAGAACCCGCCTGGGAGAAAAAAGGAGTAAAGAGTTAGTCAATCGAGAGTAAAGTTTTGTAAAGGCGGTTCGGGACGTTTGACAAATCTTTACGCCTCTTAACCTTGGCGGGATGTACAACAAAGGAGATCGTGGAACGCATTCTAGTCATCGACGACGACGTTGAACTCTGCAGCCTGGTGGCGGAGTATCTTCAGCCCGAGGGCTTCGAGGTGGAGGCCGTCTACAACGGCGAGCAGGGCCTGGACAAAGCCCTCGCAGGGGAGCATCGCCTCGTCGTGCTCGACGTAATGCTTCCGGGAATCAATGGGTTCGAAGTTCTCCGCCGTCTTCGCCAGACCTCAAGAATTCCCGTGCTGCTGCTTACTGCGCGTGGCGAAGACGTTGACCGCATCGTTGGCCTCGAAATCGGCGCCGACGACTATTTGCCCAAGCCATTTAACCCGCGCGAATTGGTGGCACGAATCCGGGCGGTGTTGCGGAGGAGCAATCCGGCAGATCGCGAAGGGCAGGCTTCAGAAGTATTGCGGGTCGGCGAAATCATGCTCGATCCCGCCAGCCGCACCGCCCACCAGAACGGCAAGGAACTGGAACTCACGTCGGTGGAGTTCAATCTTCTGGAGGTGTTGCTGCGCGAAGCCGGCAACGTCGTCTCGCGCGACCGCCTGGTCGACGTTGTTCTCGGCCGCAAGTTTTCTCCGTTTGATCGCAGCATCGACATGCACGTGAGTAAAGTCCGTCGGAAGCTGGGCGATACCGACGGCGGCGGCGACCACATCAAGACGGTAAGAGGCGTGGGTTATATCCTCACCCGCCCACACGAAAAAGTGGAGACTACTTCGTGAGAAGCCTCTTCGTAAAAATCTTCCTGTCGTTCTGGCTGGCGCAAGCGCTGTTTCTGGTGCTGGCTATCCTGATCACGCTGGGCCTGCGCTCGCAACGTGAATCAGCAACTTGGGAAGCGCTGCAAAACAAGGTTCTGGCTGAGGCCGTACAGCTTCATGCAACCGGTGGGGAAGACGCGGTTCGAAGCTATCTCGACGACTTGCAGGACACGCAACATCTCCATGCTTATCTCTTCAACGAGCTGGGAAAGGAAGTTTCCGGAGCTCGTCCTCCAGAATTTCTGGGCCGCATGGAACGCGAAGGAACCCGGCCTGCCCCGTCCATTTTGTCTTTGTTGACGAGAGGCCGTTTCCTGAGGCAATCGGTTAACGCGGCTGACGGGCACCGCTACACTTTGGTCATGGAGCTTCCCGCTGGCCCACGCGTGTTGTTTGGGCCTCGCGGAATTCCGGGCCTGGCGTTGCTCATCGCGGTGATTTCTTCGGGCCTGGTTTGCTACATCCTGGCGCGTTATATGACGGCGCCGGTAGTTCGCCTGCGGGACGCGACGCAAAAATTGGCGGCGGGAGATCTAACCGCGCGCGCCGGGACCGCATGGGGTGGGGTCAAACGGCGCGACGAAATTTCGCAACTAGTGCGGGATTTCGACGCCATGGCCGAACGGCTCGAAGGACTGGTCAAAGCACAGGGCCGACTGCTTAACGATATCTCTCACGAGCTTCGCTCGCCTCTAGCCCGTTTGAATGTAGCGCTAGGTCTGGCGCGTCAGCGCACCGGGCCCGAGGCGCAGGCGTCCTTGGAGCGGATTGATCTCGAAGCCGAGCGCCTCAACGAATTGATCGGCCGGCTCCTCACCATCGCCCGCCTCGAAAGCAGAGAAGATCCCAGCGGAACCGTTGCAGTCGACCTTGATGAACTGGTCTCGGAAATTGCAAACGACGCCGAATTCGAAGCGCAGAACCGAGGCTGCCGCGTGAAGACCACGCTGGCCGGCGACTGCGTGGTCAAAGGCAACGCGCAGCTTTTGCGCAGCGCCGTCGAGAATGTAATCCGTAACGCCACGCGGTACACGCCCGAGGGCACGGCAGTGCACGTCGATCTGCGCTGCGTCGGGGACGCGCACAATCCCGAGGCCATCCTGCAAGTCACCGACGAGGGCCCTGGTGTCCCTGAAGAATCCCTGGAGAAGCTGTTCGAACCTTTCTATCGCATCGACGATTCGCGCGTCCGGCAAACCGGAGGCGTAGGTCTGGGGCTGGCGATCACCAAGCGGGCGGTTCGCCTGCACGCTGGCACCGTGCGCGCCGTCAATCGCCCCGAGGGTGGACTTCTGGTGGAAATCCGGCTGCCGCTGGTTGCCCAACCTGAGCCCGTGGCCGTTTAGGCGAGGCAACTTTCGCATATCCCGCTGGTTCTAACCTGTTGCGTGCGTTTGCTCTTACCGCGTATTCCTGATACACAAATGATTTGTATTTCCAGCGCTCCGGGTTTCTGTACGGGGCCATCTAGGGAGATTGAATGCGGATGAAAGTCGGCGGTGTACTGAGCGGAGCGCTATTGATTTCGCTGGCATTTCTGGTGGCCTGCACCAGCAACAACTCGACCACGCCGCCCTCAGTCTCAGGCGCCGTGTTGTTCGTGGCCACGCAAGGCGACTCCCTGGTATCCGCGTTGAACGTCGATGTGAGCACCGGCGTGATCACCACGATCGACAAATCGAGCGTTGCTACTGGCAGCACTCCTTCCGCCTTGGTTTTCACGCCTGCCGGCGATGCTGCGTTTATCTCGAACAGCGGTTCGAATGATGTGTCCAGTTATGCGGTGAACGTCAACGCGGGATTGACTTCGGCTGCCGCTTCCACCGCCGCCGGAGTTTCGCCGCATGGCATGGCGGTCGACGCTGCCGGACATTTCTTATTTGTGGCAAATCAGGGAACCTCGGGCGATATCGATTCCGGGACAGTTTCGGTCTTCTCCATCGGAACCAGCGCTGCGCTTACCGCCGCCGGAAATTTTAAAGTGAATACGGACGCGGAAGACACTCTTCCCGACGCCATCAACCCCGGGCCGTTTTCAGTGGCCATCACGCCGGACGGAAAGTTTCTCTACACGGCGAATCAGCAAGCCAACACCGTTACAGGCTTTTCCGTCGATGTCACCTCAGGAGCCCTAACCCGAGTGGGCGCTCCGGTGACGGTGGGGACATCGCCGTCAGGGATGGCGATCAGCCCCAACGGAAATTTCCTGTATGTGACGAATTCGGGATCGAACAACGTTTCCGTGTTTTCCATCTGCGACAATGCCACGCCAAACTGCGTGACGCCGGATGGCAGTCTTGCGGAGATTACCGGTTCGCCATTTTCCGCAGGACTAGGCCCGGTGCAGATCACAATTTCGTTCACGGGAAATTTTGCGTATGTGGTGGATCAGAATTCCAATCAGCTTTCGGGATATAAGTTAAGCCCCGGTTCCGGCACCATGACGGGCACGACGCCGTTAGCAACGGTTTCAACGGGCTTGCATCCATCGTGGGTGGCGGTGTCGTCAGGAGAGCAGTTTGTGTACGTTGCCAACACTGGATCAAACACCGTCTCGGCCTACACCATGGATGACACGACTGGATCGTTGACGGTGCAGGGAACACCGCTGACCGTGGGAGCGCAGCCGTCGGCCGTTGCGTTCTAGGGAGCTTTGGATGAATTCCTCTGTGTAACTCTGTGGTTATGCTTTTGGGGGCTAGGTTTTGCCACCACAATGCTCAACCACAGTGAACACGGAGGGAATCGGAATGACTTTCTGCGCCGCGCCTATCGCGCGGTTCCTGAGATCTCTTTCAACACCGCGCTGCACCTCTCGCACACCGTGGGATACTCTGGATCTTCCCCGACGCGCGTCGAATAATTCCAACAGCGCTCGCACTTCTGCCCCGGAGCCTTCCCAACCCGCACGCTGACGGCATCGCCAGTCTGCAATGCTACCGCCGATACAATAAATAAATAGCGCAACTGATCGGCATACTTCGTCAGCAACGAAAACAATGGTTCGGGCGCGGTGACAATAACTTCGGCTTCCAGCCCGCCGCCAATGAGCTTGCTGTTTCGCGCTTCTTCCAGTGCTTTCAGGACTTCATCGCGCAAGGAACGCAATGCCGTCCACGCCTCGCGCTGCATTGGATCTTCCGCCGGAGGCTTAGTCCCGAAGATTGTCTCCTCCGCCGGGAACAGTTCGAGATGCACCGAGGGCTTGCGGCCCTCCACCGGAGGCAGCAACTGCCAGACCTCGTCACTGGTAAAGCTGGTGATGGGGGCGAGCACCCGCACCAGAGCCTCTCCGATCTGCCAGATCGTAGTCTGAGCGGCACGGCGAGCGGCGGAATTGGGTGCCGACGTGTACAGGCGGTCTTTCAATACGTCGAAATAGAACGCACTCAACTCCACCACGCAGAAATGATTCACGCGATGGTAGATTTTGTGGAACGCGAACTCTTCA
>DATBAT010000304.1:0-16756 GCA_036271375.1 Terriglobales bacterium | reverse complement strand
ACAAACGGGGGTGGAGCAAAGACGGGCGAGGGACTCGCTGAAAATAAAACCAGGACAGACGGAACTCTCTTAAAGTATGGTTTGAATTTAGCGAACGTCCCGTCCGTCCGAGCTTCTTGCTACTCCACCTTGCGAACTACGCCGTGGATCGCTTCCGTACCGAAATGCCCAGTCGCAGGCCCCTTGAGCACCAGTGAAACATTTGAAAACGGGACGACCGTGCCCCCATTGATGCATACCTGTAGCGTCGATGGCCCTTTAAGCTCAAAAGGCGCCGCGTTCCCATTTCCCGTAATGTGAACCGTGCCATTGATCACAAGATTAGGACTGGTTGTGGCCGGGTTGTACGCTGGGCAGACGGTAGGATCGGAGGTGTAATTGACCGTGGCGTTTGCCATGGTGATGTGGTGGGTGTGAGCTCCCCGACTATTGGGGTCGGTCAAATCGACAGTCACGCCGGAATCCGACGTTTCCATGGTCACTTCTGCGGAAAAGTTGGCGGCCCCTCCACGCATATTTAAGGACCAGTTGCCACGAATCTCGTACGGCCCACCTGCGACGGTGGAGGGGGAATAATCATTGATGATGCCCCTGAAGTGGGCGGCGGCGAAGTGACTATGCGTTGACGCGGGAGTCTGGGCCAGAGCACCAATGCCTGAGACCAATACAAGAACCGCGACCGCTCGTACCCCGTAACCCAAAGTCTTATTTCTCATACCGAAGCCTCCAAAGCTTGAGAGTGGCGCAGTTGTCAAAATGCTCACCTGACGGCAGCCGCGTTCTCCGCGGATTGTTGCCAGGAATCGCATTCGGCAACCGTGCGATTAAGCTGCCGGAACACAGTCGAGCAACCTCACCAGGGAGGTCAAACGGCAATGCGCGGAATGGCCACTTGCCGCGCATTGCCGCCCTTTGCCGTTGCCCGGCGGCGAAGCTACAATGGCCTCGCTGACTGCGATGCGATGAGGTCATTCGGGGAGCGCAATGAGTGAATCATTCTCGAGCGTACGGCGACCCGAGAAAAAACACGCGGAGCGGCTGGATTCGTGGAAAGAGATCGCGACACACCTCCACCGCGACGTAAGGACGGTCCAGCGCTGGGAGAGACGGGAGGGGATGCCTGTCCACCGCCATGTCCACGAAAAACTTGGCTCCGTCTATGCCTTAACTTCCGAACTGGACGCGTGGCAGCAGGGCCGCAGGACGATCTTGCCGGACGATGAGAAAAAGCCCCAAGCAGATTTAGCCATCATCGCGCCGCTCGCTACAGGAAAGAAGAAAGGGCGAGCGGCACGCTGGCCCGTCCTGGCTGGCTTGGCTGTAGTCATCCTGCTGGGCATCTCTTACGTGATGGTGCGAGGTCGGGCACGGAGTCTGGCCCGTCCCAAAATCAAGTCGCTGGCGGTGTTGCCTCTGAAAAACCTCTCCGGAGACCCCACCCAGGAATATCTTGCCGACGGAATGACCGAGGCGCTCATCGGACGCCTCACGACGATTCACGATCTGCGCGTAATTTCCCACACCTCAGTGACGCGTTTCAAGAATCCGCAGCTTTCGGTGCCGGAAATTGCCAAATCGCTAGGAGCGGACGCTATTGTCGAAGGATCAATCATGCGGGAGGGCAGCCGAATTCGGGTAACCGCCCAGTTGATTCGTGGCGCCACCGATGAGCACTTCTGGTCCGAAAGCTATGACCGCGAGATGAAGGATGCACTCACCCTGCAAAGCGAGTTAGCGCAATCGATTGCTGACAAGGTTGAAGTCACTTTGACTGGAGAGGAACACCAGCGCCTCATTGCAGCACGTCCAATCGCGCCGGAGGTTTACGAAAGCTATCTCAAAGGCAGATTTGCCTACAACGACGGCAATAGCAGAGCTGTATTGGAGGAAGGCATCCGTTATTTCCAGGACGCTATAGCGAAAGACCCGACCTTTGCCCTCGCGTATCTCGGCTTGGCCGAAACCTACTCGGAACTCGGCACGGTTTTTGCCGGGGCTCCTCCAGGAGAGACGCGACCGAGAGTCATGCGAGCCGCACGCAAAGCGCTGGAACTCGACCCCAATCTAGTGGAAGCGCACGTCGTACTTGCAGACGTTTTGCAAGAAGAGTGGCACTGGACCGACGCTGAAGCTGAATACAGGCGAGCCCTCGAATTGAGCCCAAATGACGCTATCGCCCACGCCACGTTTGCTGGATGGCTGCTGTGCCAGGGACGCACCGACGAAGCTCTCACCTGGGTAGAGCGCGGCCGGGAACTGGATCCGATCGCAGTTTCGGGAATCAGCGTCGCGTGGATTCTGTTCCAATCGCACCGTTATGACGAGGCCACAAGAGAGGTACGCAGTGTTCTGGCCGTGCACCCCCAGGATGCAGGCGCTCTTTTAAACCTTGGGTTTACTCTCACCGCCAACAATCAACCCGCGGCCGCGATTCCGGTTCTGGAACAGGCACTTTCTGTTTCTAACGGCAGTCCTGCTGTGTCTGGAGTTCTGATCAGGGCTTACGCTCACGCGGGGCGTCGCAGCGACGCGCTTCGACTTCTGTCCGAACTGAAAAGGCGCAACCAGGCAAGTTACGTTCCCGCAGGCGCCTTCGTGAATGCTTACCTAGGGCTGGGAGAAAATGAAGAGGCTTTCACTTGGCTTGAGCGGGCAAGCAAGGAGAAGTCAAATATGCTGCAATTCGTGAAGGTACATCCTTACTTTGATCCTCTACGCAAGGATCCTCGGTTTGCGGAACTAGTCCGCCGCGTCGGACTCAATTGACGCTCGGGGCGTTACGGAAATCTGACGCTCGGTAAAACCTTAAGATTTGTGAAGCTTGCCGAAGCGCTGCCTTGGAGTAAATTAGTGATTATGGAAAATCTAACTGTTCTGTCATTGAGTTTTAATTCAGAGGAGTTGGCGCGGCGGGCCGAGGCACTGCGGGGACGCGGCTTCGAAGTGGTATCCGTTACCAGCCCGGCACAGGCGCGCTTTGAGATCGAAATGGGGCGATGTGGGATTTTCCTGACCGATTCCATGATCGCCGATCTGGTGAACACGGACTTGTTCGAGATCTTTAAGAGAAATTGCCCCGATGGAGTGACTGTGTATGTCGCGGAGGCAAGCTTACGTCCCAATGCCAGGACGCCAAGAGCGGATTTCGTTATACCCAAATCAGAAGGGGCGAATGGCGTTGTCAATGCGTTGGCGGCACATTTTCGAATGGAACCGAATAGGGAAGTAGCTTAGTAGAATCCTCAATCAGTTCCCTGCCTCGCCCTGGCACTCATGCTGCTCGAATTTTCGCAGCACCAATCCTTCGCCGAGAAAATCGAGCGCCGGCGAATGCGAATCCAGCGCATGTTTCCAACTGCAATGCGAACATGCGAACGCAAGCTGTTTGCTATCTTTGGCCTGAATGCAACTACGGGTGCTCGAACTCATGCCTTGGTTATAGCCAAGCAAACTAAATAAGGAACTCGGGTAGTTCCAAGGCAAAGGAAAGTACGAAACCGTAGAAGAATCCGAAGGCCTACGGGCGACGCCCTACCCGGAAAGTGCCATTGCTGAATCCGCACGTGTTCCGGCGGAAACATGGTTTCATCGCCTTGCTCTGATCACAGAGCGTGATGACGGCTAAATCTAAGAAAAGAGGCTGCTAGCGATGCGTGCCATTTCGGGTCAAGGCAGAAGGCCCGGAATCCGCCGGTTCACACTCTCACTGGTTAAAAAGTCGAATCGTTTGTGGGAGTTTTCTTGGTACCAGATCACGCGGATAAATCTTTTGTTTCTTTTATCGGGGAAGGTCCGGAAGAATCAGTGGTCGATTCCATGGTCCTCTTAAGCTGCCCGCATGCAGCGTAGATGTCGCGCCCGCGCGGACGCCTGACAAACGCAGGAACACCAGCCTTGATCAGGAATTCCTGGAACGCGGCCACGCGTCCCTGTTCCGGTGTGCCGAACGCAATCCCCGGCCCAGGATTCAGCGCGATCAGATTTACTTTGGCCCGTATTCCGCGAATTAAGTTCACTACCTCGCGCGCATTCTCCACCGAGTCGTTGACGCCGTCGAGCAGTACGTATTCGAACGTTAGCTTTTCGCGGCTACGCAGCGGGAACTCACGCGCGGCTTGCACTAGCGCGTCCAGGTTCCACTTTCGATTGATCGGCATCAAACTCGTCCGGGATTCGTCATTGGAGGCGTTCAGCGAGATGGCTAGCTTGGGGCGCACCAATTCTTTCCCCAAGTCGTAAATTCTAGGCACTATTCCCGCCGTCGAAACCGTCATCCGTGATTCCGGAATGCCCACGGCTTGGACCAACAGCCGCACCGCCTTGACGAAGTTGTCGTAGTTGAGGAACGGCTCGCCCATCCCCATGAAGACCAGGTTGACGCGGTCGTTGGGCGGCGAGACTTGGCGATGTTTCAGCACGGCGCAGACCTGGCCAATGATTTCTCCGGCGGTCAAGTTGCGCTTAATTCCAAGCAGCGCGGTCAGGCAAAACTGGCAATCGACCGCACAGCCGACCTGGCTCGAGACGCAGATCGTGGCACGATTCCATACACGTTCGACCGATTCCTCAGAACCATCTCCGGCTTCGCCGTCGTCGCCTTCGGGCATCCAGACGGTTTCGACGGTTTGCCCATCGGCCATTCGAATCAGGTAGCGAACGGTGCCGTCGGTCGAGACGAATCTCTGCTCAATCTCCGGCATGCCTAAAGAAAAGCTCTGCTCCAGTTCCTCGCGGAAGTTCTTGGGAAGAGTGGATATGTCTGCAACGGAATCGACACGCTGGCGATAGATAGCGTCCATAATCTGGCGCGCACGAAAGGGAGCCTGCCCGAAAGTTTCCGCAACCGCCGTAAGTTCTTGCAGATCAAGGCCTAACAGCGCGGATTGGACCGTGGTTTTCATGCTTAAGCCTGTGGAAAAGAACGCAGAGCCGATTGTAGAGGATTTCTTCCTCGACGTGCCCAGGTCAGCCAGATGCAAACTAACCGTCCCGCAAACCACTGATTATAAAGGCAATTGCGTTCCCCCTTCCGCTTTTCTATGTGTAACAATGTTTGTGGGATCGACCTTCTCGTAACTCCTCCTCCCGCAAGGCGTCAAAAAAGCAATGGTTGAAGAAGTCCGAAATATTCGCCGACAAGTGTTGCCCAACGGTTTGATGGTAATCACCGAGGAGATGCAGCACATTCGTTCGGTTTCCATCGGCATTTGGATCAAAACCGGGTCCCGCGATGAAGACGCCCAGTGGAACGGGATATCGCACTTCGTCGAGCACATGGTGTTCAAAGGCACCAAACATCGGTCGGCTGAAGATATTGCCCGCCAGGTGGATTCGATCGGCGGCAACATGGACGCCTTTACCGCCAAGGAATGTATCTGCTTCAACGTGAAAGTATTGGATGAGCATTTACCGATTGCGCTCGATGTACTCAGCGACTTAGTGCTTAATCCGACGTTCGACGCCCAAGATCTGAGCCGGGAGCGGGGCGTGATCCTCGAAGAAATCAAGATGGACGAGGACAATCCCGATTACCTGGTGCACGAGATCTTCACCCAGAATTTCTGGAAAGATCACCCGCTGGGCAAGCCGATTCTTGGGACCAAAGATACCGTAAAGCGCTTCGACAAAGAGCCGGTGGAGAATTTCTTCGGCGAACGGTTCATTCCCAGCAACGTCATCATCTCCGCGGCGGGAAGTCTGAAACACGAAAAGTTCGTGGAGCTGGTTTCGAAGCACTTCGAATCATTGAAACCGCGTAAGAACGGCTTCCATAGCGCCGCGCCGAAGGTGGTTTCGCGAATCATCATGCGAAACAAGAAGTCCCTGGAGCAAGTGCAGATTTGCGTGGGAGTTCCGTCGTATCCCATCGCGCACCCCGGACGCTACGCATCGTACATTCTGAATACGATTTTGGGCGGCGGCATGAGTTCGCGGCTATTCCAGAACATTCGCGAGCGTCAGGGATTGGCCTACGCTATTTACAGCGACTTGAATCCGTATCGCGACACAGGGTGTCTCTCAGTTTACGCAGGTACTTCGCGCGCGTCGGCAGGAAAAGTTGTGAAGTCGGTGGTTTCAGAGTTCGCCAAGCTCAAATCTGAATTGGTTGCCGATGAAGAGTTACGTCGTGCAAAAGACCAACTAAAAGGCAGCTTGATGTTATCTTTGGAATCCTCGACTGCGCGCATGTCAAACTTGGCGCGGCAGGAGATGTATTTCGACAAGTTTTACGGCATGGACGAGTTGATCGAAAAGATCGAAGCGGTGACCTCGGAAGATGTGAAAAAATTTGCAGACGAGTTCTTCCGGACCGAGTCCATTGCTGTTACTGTGTTAGGAAATTTGAACGGCCTTCGTCTTACACGAGACGAACTGGTCTGCTAAAGCTCTGCCCTCCCCAAGCCTGAGCCGGTAACCACTGGATGGTCACGTCTCAGGAGTTCCGATTCTGTGGATTGTCGCTAGCTTCGGCGAATATTTCGAGGCATACTAGCTGCGCAAGCGGAGGTAGGGGATGTCCATTCTCGAAGATCGGCATATCGAAGAGCGGCATATAGAAGACCGGCAGGTGAAAGAGACGCTGGTGGTGTTTGAGCGCCACTCGGCGATGAAACAGCGCCGCCAGATGCTGATGGCCCTAGGGGTTCTGTGTGTCGCCCTGCTTTTGGTGGTGGTCAAGGACTGGAGTTTCTGGTTCCCTTCGAACACGACCGCGGAATCGGCTCCGCCGACGGCTACGACTACTTCGGCCAGTGCCGAGCCTAAGATCGAAACGGCCACCCCGGTCACGCCCCTGCGGGCAAAACGCAAGACTGCCGCTCAGCCCACGCCCCCTCCACCGGCGGCGCATGTAGCCAGCAGCGAGAGCTTGCCCGAGGCCATGGGCCCGAACATTATCGCCACGCAGCGGCGAGCGCTTCCTCCACTTGAGGTGGAAGTCATTGCCGGCAATTCGCACCGTCCGCTGCAACCGAAGAACAATACGGTCAAGGTCGACCTGCAAGATCAAATGACGGAACCTGTAACCAAGGCTTCGGCGACCACGATCGAACCCGTAACCCGGACCCTCGCAGACACCCCGATCTCACAGCCGGTTGCTGCGGCTTCTGCCACCAGCCTGAAGCCGATTTTCCAGCCGGCGGTAGAAGCTCCGGCGCAGGTGCATATGTCGGCGCAGACGGCGCAAGTTGTCGCGCGTCCGGTTGACCCCAGCTATCCTTTGCTCGCGAAGCAGATGAAGGTGCAGGGTGCCGTGGTTCTTCAGGCTCTGATCGGTCGCTCGGGCGGCATCGACGATCTGCACGTCTTGAGCGGACCGGCGATTCTTTCGAGCGCCGCCATGGAAGCAGTGAAGCAGTGGCGGTTTAAGCCGTATTTGCAGGATGGAAAACCCGTGGACACCCAAGCCCGGATTACGGTCAACTTTACGATTTCTACTTTCTAGAGTGGGATTGCTACTGCGCCTAGCAGTACGAAAATAAAACGGGCGTCCCGATTCTATCGAGTCAGGGGACGCCCGGGCAGCCCTCCCCCAGACCCGCTCGACGAGCACTTCAGAATCGAGTCTTTATTTGTGAAATGGCATGCCTTGTCTATCGGTAAACCATGCTGTAGCAATTGCTTAACAATTATTCATCAACCATTACTAGCGGCCAAGAATAGGCTGCCGACTTCCACTCTATTGCGCCCGCCTGCTTTCGCTCGATAGAGGGCGGCATCGGACGTACGCAAGAGAGATTCGTATTCGGAAGGATCACTGAGTGTGGCAGACGCAGAGACGATTCCGATGCTGAGGGTGGATCGAACGGGTCCTGCAAGGGTCTCAATGACCGGATCGCTGGCAGTGGCGCGCAACCTCTCGGCGCTGGCGGCCAAATCCTCTGGACCGCATCCCGGAACGAGAATCAGAAATTCTTCGCCTCCGTAACGACCCACGAAGTCGTAGCTTCGAAGCGAGTCCTTCAATCTCCTCGAGACTTCCTGGAGCACACGATCACCGGCCAAGTGACCGAAGGTGTCGTTGATTTGCTTGAAGTGGTCGAGATCCATCATCATTACTCCGAGCGGGCTGCCTGTGCGCTGATGGCGGTCGGATTCGCCGCGAAGAAGATTGAGAATAGCGCCGCGGTTCCAAAGGCCGGTTAGTGGATCGTGGGCTGCCTCATACTGCAAGGCCTGGTGGGCGCACAACAGTTCGTCCTGCAATTCCAGGATTCGCTTTCCGGAGCGCACTCGTGCCCGCAGTTCGTCCACATCGAAAGGTTTAGTGAGATAGTCGTCGGCCCCGGCTTCAAGTCCGGTGACGATGTCCTGCTTGTTGTCCTTGGCGGTCAGCAAGAGCGTGTAGCGGTAGGGGCCTTCGCCCTGGTGACGAATGCGGCGGCAAATCTCCACCCCGTCGATACCGGGCATCATCCAATCCAGAATTGCCATCTGCGGCGCGCCCTCCATCTGAAGGGCGTTCCATGCGTCGGTGCCGTTCTCCACTGCGATCACGCGATAGTTCCAGCGCTGAAGCCAGTTCTGGAGCAGATGGCGGAAAATGGGATCGTCCTCGGCAATCAACACCGAATCAAGCGCCACGCCTTTGGTTTCAGGGCTGACGGAGACCGGCCGAAATAAGGGCCCGGAGTTCACTGGTAGACTCCCCTCTTTTCTTTCTCGTGCATATCGGCATGCAGACGGGCAAGTTGGGCCTCAAGGATTTGCACCAGCGGTGCGGCTTGTGAAATATCGTTTTCGTCGGCCATGCGCTCGAGTTCCTTCGCTGTTTTGGAAACATCTTCCGCGCTTAGATAGCTCACTTCTCCCTTAAGGCTGTGGGCAGCCCGTTTCAAGGTATCGATGTCGCCCGATGCCGAAGCCTCTTTCAGTTTCGCCAGCAGCTTAGGGGATTCCTGCAGAAAAATCTGGCAAAGTTCTCGTAACAATTCTTCGTCGCCTCCGAGGCGTTCGAGTGCTTCCGTGTCCGTCCAGGCTGGCAGCTGGGAAGGAGGAGGCTCCGAAATAACCGCTGACGACCCAACAGTCGCCAGCGCACGCTCGACATCACTGAAGCGGACCGGCTTGGGGATGTAGCCGTCCATCCCCGCGCGCAGACATATCTCGTTGTCGCCCTTCATCGCGCGGGCAGTGATGGCATAAACGGGAATGTGAGTACTTCCGCCCTTTTCCGCATTTCTGATGAGTGCGGTGGCGGTGAGGCCGTCCATCTCGGGCATTTGAACGTCCATCAAGATGAAATCAAACTTCTGCGAGGCGGCGAGGGCCACAGCTTCTTTACCGTTTTGCGCGACGACGGAGGTGTGCCCCAGCTTTTGCAGAAGCCGAACGATCAAGGTTTGGTTCACGGGATTATCTTCCGCCACCAGAATGCGCAGTGAGCGTTTGGACTCGCGTAACGAATGCCTTGTCACCAGCGGCGGCTGCGGCATGGAACCCAGGCCGACTACAGTGGTCATGGCTCGTTGTAGATCGGCCTGCAAAACCGGCTTCAACAAGTAGGCGGAAATCCCCAGCGCCTCACAGCGCGCCGCCTCGCCTGCCTGTCCGCCTGAGGTGAGCATGAGCACCGACGCTGTGTTGGCCTCGGGCAGGTCTTTTAACATCTGCGCGAATTGAAAGCCGTCGGTTTCCGGCATGCACCCGTCGAGCAGAATGATGCGGAATGGATCTTTTTCCGCGTGCGCCGATTGAATCATCTCCATTGCTCTGGTTGCGCTTTCGGCGTCAACCGGACGCATGTTCCAGCGGGCCGTCATGTCGTGAAGGATTCTTCGGTTGGTGGCGTTATCGTCGACAATCAATACGCGGCTTCCATTCAACTCGGCAGGTAAAATTGGGGCTGCTTGCTCCGGTTTTGCCGCCGCGACCGTAAAGTTGGCGGTGAAATGGAAGGTACTTCCCCGTCCTTCTTTGCTGTCGATCCAAATCTGCCCGCTCATCAGGTCGACGAGACGCAGGGAAATCGCCAGACCCAATCCAGTGCCACCGTATTTTCTGGTGGTACTGCTGTCGGCCTGGCTGAAGGCTTCGAAAAGCGCAGCTTGTTTCTCGCGGGGAATTCCAATGCCGGTATCGCGTACTTTGAATTCCAGCTCGACCTGAGAGCTTTCCCGACTCTTTCTGACAATCTCGAGGAAGACTTCGCCTTTGGCGGTGAACTTGATGGCATTGCCCACGAGATTTACCAGGACTTGGCGCAGCCTTCCCGGATCGCCCAGCAGTTCGGATGGGACATCCGGCGATACGTCATAGGCCAACTCGAGATTCTTCTCGTGCGCCTTGATGGCCAGCGCCTTCATGGTTTCGCCGACGCTGTTGTAAAGATTGAACTCGATGTGCTCGAGTTCCATCTTCCCGGATTCGACCTTGGAGAAATCGAGAATGTCATTGATGATGGCCAGCAAGGACTCTCCGGAAGACTTTGCCAACGCCAGGTATTCGCGTTGCTCGCCGCTTAACTCAGTGTCGAGTGAAAGTTCGATCATTCCGAGAATGCCGTTAATCGGCGTACGAATTTCGTGGCTCATGTTGGCCAGGAAATCACCCTTGGCGCGGCTCGCTCCTTCGGCGATCTCTTTGGCATTTTCGAGTTGCAAATTCATGGCGGTGCGGGCTTCGACTTCGCCCTGAAGTTCGGCCTGCTGGCGCTCGAGGTCCTGATCGCGGCGCTGGATCTGACTGAGCATTCCGTTGAAAGCCTGCACCAGGCTTCCCAGTTCATCGTTACTGTGAGTAGCGGCACGCAGACCGTAGTTATTTTCTTCGGTCACGCGCTCCGCCGTGCGTACCAACTCAAGGGCAGGACGGGTAATAACTTTTTGTAATCGCGCGGCCAGGAGATAGGCCAAGAGCGACGTCGCGAACATCACGAGCGCGAGCGTTGCGCTGTAATTTCTTAGAAGCTGATTCAGTTCCGTAAGATCGGACTCGATAAATAGCGTGCCAATGCTCTCGCCTTCGATTTTGATTACCCGGTACTGCAACAGGCTGTCTTCTACAAAATAGTTGCCGTCCGAGCGAGGTTTTCGGCCGCAGTACTTTGCTCCTCCGCCTCCGCGAACGTAACGAGCAAAGAGCCTTCCGTTGGGGCTGTAGATGCAGGCCGCTGCAACCCGCGGCTCGGCTTGCAGTGCCTTTAGCACTTCCGTGGCCGCGTTGGAATCTCCGAAAGAAAGCGGCGCAGTCGTGTTGTTGGCCAATATTCCCGAGAGCGTCGACATGTCGCGCGCCAGCGACTGGCGTAGCGTGTGCCGGTCGAAAAACACAATCGCGAGGAACGCCAGAAACAAAGACACTGTGCTGGTCAACATGATGATCAGCATCAACTTCGGGCGGAGTGAGAGGTCTTCAAGCATGTCAGTTCTTCCCCGCCGGATCGTCGTGGACGATGGTCGCGAGACTCAGCAGCTTGGAGCTAATCTTCAGCCCCGCGTGGTCCGCGGCGTCCACGTTGATCTCGAAACCAACGCGATTCTGCTGCATGACCAACGTGACGATTCCCCCGTCGCGCGCGAAATCTTTACCATCACTTACGGTGAGCATTCCCCAGTTCAATTCTTTGCTGAGATGCACCTTGTTGCGCGCCTCGATGGCGTTCACAAAAACCAATTCGCATCCGCCCGCCTGTGCCGGCTCGCGTAGACGGCGAACCTGCAAAGGACGTCCAGATACCACCTTGTCTTTCACCATTTCGTCCAATGCCTCTCCGAAAGGGTCTGGGCCCAGGATGCAAACATCAATGGAATCGGTCGGCGAGGAAAAATTCTGCGGCGGCCACTCCACAAAGCGGGCAAAATTCAACAGGAACGCCGCTTTCACCTGGTACTCCCCAGCACCTTGAGCCCTCCCCATCTGGGCGAGAAGTAATAGCAGAATGACCACACGCGAATTCAAAATCGCCATACGACCTTTCCGTAGGCAGATCGGGGGACCTCTCCCGGCAATGTCGGTGTTGGAGGTTCGTTGAATTCAAGGTGGCGTGGCTCAAGCAGGTTTTGAAATCCAGCGTTCAGTTGCAGACGCTCCAAAGGTGACCACGCAAGGTGCGCATCCAGGCGAACGTGGCCTGGAACGCCTTGTTCTTGCAATCCGCTGACGTAGTACACGCTGGTGTCAAACTCTGTGCGACGCGACAGCGACAGGAAAGAATGGGCCTGCGTCTGGTGAGACGGATTCGCCTCAGGGCTCAAAGTGGGCAGCAAATTCGGCTGGCCAGGGTTGAACAAATAGTAGGAACGCAGCCATGAATAGCTACCGACGATCTTCCAAAAAACCGCTGGGGTCCAGGTGACGGTGGCCTCCCCGCCAAAAGCGCGCCCGCTCAACCCATTGCCCAGAACTACCGGCACCACGAAGTGCATGGGAGCGGGATCCAGTTGGAGAAACGGTGTTCCCTGCCGAGTGCTCGACAAATCGCGGTACACATCATAGAAAGACGTGAGATCGAGCGCGACCCACTTGCTCGGCTGGGTACGGTATCCAACTTCGTAAGCGATCAGATTTTCCGATGTGGAATCCGGACTACCCATGAGTTCTGCCAGCACAGGAATTCCACCGGGCCCGAGATTGGCACTCAAGATCAAATGGCCGCCGCGTTCAAACGTCGCAGGGCTTCGGACCGCTCGCGAAACCGCGATCCAAAAGGAATGTTTGGGTTTGGTTGCCCACATCAACCTGAGAGTTGGTTCGGCTTCAAATCCGGTGTGATCGTTGTGCTCAATCTTCGATCCGAAGGTGAGCCAGAGTTTGTTTGGGTGGAGCGCGATCTGGTCCTGGACGAACGCGCTGAATAATTTTGGGATTCGAACCGAAGGGTCGAAGTCGAATTGATAGTTGCCGTAGGTGTCTTGCCGAAGCACCCGAAAACCGGCTCCCCATACGATCTCATTGCGTTCGCCGATCTGAATCTGATTCTGAAAATCGAGATCGACAGTCTGCTCGATCAATTCCAGGGAGGACTCTTGAATATCCTTGCGGTCATAGTAAGCCTGGAGTGCCGTCTTTGATCGGCTACTTAGCGAGTGCTCCCAGCGCAGCAACGTATTCCCGCCGCTGTACAAGACCGGCAGATTTACTACGGCATTAGCGAGGGGAACCAGCGTCGGAAATAAAAGGGTTTCGCCGCCGTCTATTTTCGAAAGGTCTCCCTGCCAGCTAAAAGAGTCTTTCGGCGAACCAGTCCAATCGATGCGCGAGCCCAGTCGCATCAGGTAGTCGTGGTCAAAATTACTGCCACCGCCTGGCGACTGAAATGAACTGCGATTCGCATAGCGGGCAGTCACGCGGTATGCGCCATCTTTTCCAAGTAGTCCACCGTAGCGGACATCCGCAATCGCGTTGTCATGGCTCCCGGCGGTAACGGAAACAATCCCTCCCTGCGATTGCTTCGCAGTGCGGGTGATGATGTTGATCACGCCTTCGACAGCGTTCGCTCCCCACACGGTTCCGCCAGGTCCGCGAATTACTTCAATGCGTTCGACGTCTTCCAGAGGAACGTCCTGCGCCGACCAAAACACTTGCGTAAATGTTGCGGAATAAACCGTCCGTCCATCGACCAGGACCAAAAGCTTGTTAGCGTAGCGGGAGTTGAATCCGTGAATCGCGATCGCCCAGGTGCTGGGATTGATTTGCGCCACTTCGACACCCGGCGCCAACCGCAATGCCTCCGGCACGCTGGTGAAGCCGGAGCGGCGAATATCCTCCGCGGTAATCACGTAAACGGCCGCCGGCGTCTGCGATAACTTCTGCTCCATCTTTCCCGCAGTGGTGACTTGAACGTTCAGCAAGTCCTCCACGCTCATGTTGCTGAGGTCAGGCTGCGCTTCTTTTTGCGCGTGCAAAGTCGCTGCCCATACGCAGACGACGGCAAGCGCGAACCTCTTCGAAGCAAGGCAAGTCATTAATTCCACACCGCTACATCCCATTCTTCGGCGGGCGAGAGGAGGCGCTTTAGCAGTTCGGCTCCTGAAGGACATGCCCGTTCGGCGTGATCTGCGGGGCCAAACACCATTTCAGGACACGCCTTCTGGAGGATTTCCCACCGCAAGAAACTAAAGACGGGAAACATCAGGCCGATGCTCACTACATGGGAAAAGCATGCTCGGCGGTGGCGAAGTGATAGACGCGCCGCAAACGATCGCGGAAAAGCCGTCCAAGAGCCGGCTGAAGCTCTTGATGGTGGAGGATAACGCCGCCGACGCCGAATTAGTGTTGCGCGAATTACGCCGCGGAAATTTCGAGGTAAGCAGCACCATCGTCGACACGCCGGAATTATTCAGCCGGGAACTGGCCCACAATGTGCCGGACCTGGTGCTCTCCGATTACAACCTGGGAAATTGGGAAGGCATGGACGCACTTGAAATTCTCAAGGGAACCGCGTTGGACATCCCCTTCATTCTGGTGTCGGGCGCTCTGGGAGATGTGACGGCAGTCGAATGCATCAAGCGCGGTGTCACCGACTACGTTCTGAAAGACTCGCTAACGCGGCTGCCGATTTCAATTCGCCGGGCGCTCCGCGAACGAGCGTTGCGGGCCCAACGCCGGACGGCCGAACTAGAACTTGCCCACAAAGTAGAAGAGCTGGCGCGTTCCAATCAAGACCTAGAACAGTTCGCCTACGTCGCGTCGCACGATCTGCAAGAGCCGCTTCGCATGGTTGCCGCCTACACGCAACTTCTATCGGAACGCTACCGCGGCAAGCTCGACGACCAGGCGGACAAATATATTCACTACGCCGTAGACGGCGCGACGCGGATGCAAACCCTGATTCAGGATTTGCTGTCCTTCTCCCGCGCCGGCCGCCAGGGAACAGAACTCGCGCCCACCGATACATCGATCATCGTGAAATCAGCCTTGTCGAATTTGACAGCGGCTGTGCAAGAGAGCGGCGCAGTGCTGAACATCGAACCGCTGCCCAAAGTTCTGGCGAATGGACCACAGTTGCAGCAGGTCTTCCAGAATCTGCTGGGCAACGCCATCAAGTTCCGCGGCGCTGATCCACCGGTCATCGACATCACCGCACAACAGCAAAACGGCGAGTACGTTTTTTCAGTCGCCGATAACGGCATCGGTATTCCGCAAGGCGCCGACCGCATTTTCACTATCTTTCAACGGTTACATACGCGCGAGGAATATCCCGGCAACGGGATCGGCCTGGCGATCTGCAAGCGCATTATCGAACGCCAAGGAGGCAAGATTTGGATTGAACCGCACTCGGGCCCCGGCACTACTTTTAAATTCTCCCTACAGGCTGCGGCCAAACCCGCTGCGAACGAATCACACGAGCCTGTCCGTTCGGCTGCTGCGGCATCCGCATAGGCATCGGTTTCAGCCAGGAGAAAGCATGAGTAGTAATGCCCGGCAAATTCTGTTGGTCGACGACAATCCGGCCGATATAGATCTCACCAGCGAAGCATTTTCTCGCAGCAAGTTCGAACACAGTGTGCAGGCTGTATTCGACGGAGTGGAAGCTTTGGACTTCCTTAACCGCGTCGGCAAGTATCAAGACGCAAGTTCTCCAGACCTCGTCATCCTGGACTTAAACCTGCCCCGCAAGGATGGGCGGTCAGTGTTGTCAGCGGTGAAATCGGACCCGAAGTTAAGAAAGATTCCCATTGTGATTTTTAGCACTTCGCAATCGCAGCGCGACATCGGATCGAGTTACGATCTGGGCGCCAACAGCTATGTCAGCAAACCGGGAAACTTGAACGCCTATGTTTCGACCATCACATCCATTGGAGATTATTGGCTTGGCCTGGCGCAATTGCCGGCGCAGGAGGAACAGTGAATTCACCGAACGTTCTGTTGATCGAAGACAATCCCGGCGACGCTGACCTGATTCGACTGCGCCTCGTCGAGGGCAAGTCGGACATGAATATCTCCACCGTCAACCGCCTCTCTGACGCACTTAGCTCGCTCGAAAAGAAATCGCCGTCGGTAGTGCTGCTCGACCTCAATTTACCCGACAGCCACGGGGCTGAAACTTTTCGCCGGGTGCTGGGAAAAGCTCCAGGAGTGCCGGTAGTCGTGCTCTCCGGACAGGATGACGAAGAACTAGCCACCAAAGCCGTCCATCAGGGAGTGCAGGACTACCTGGTGAAAGGCAATTTCGATAGTAAACAGTTGGCGCGTGCCATGCGATATGCCATAGAACGTCAGGGCCTTCTCACCTCACTGGACATGAGCAGAAAGCAACAGCTTCAGTTCAAAGATCAATTCCTCTCGCACGTTTCCCACGAATTGCGCACACCGCTGACCAGCATCTATCAGTTCGTGACCATTCTGTTGGACGGATTGGCGGGAAGCTTGTCCGACGAGCAGCGCGATCATCTGGAAACCATCCTGCGCAGCGCCAATCAACTGCGCACCATGATTGCCGACCTGCTGGAAGCCACTCGCGCTGAATCTGGCAAGACGCGGGTGGAGAAACGTTGCGTGGCTGTGGGCCAGATCATCCAGCAGTCGGTGGCAATGTTGCAAGCCAGTGCCAACGAAAAAGGCGTTAGCCTGACCGTAGACATCGACAACGGCATTCCACTTGTTCTGGCGGATCCCGATCGCGCGCTGCAAATTCTCACCAATCTGGTTCATAACGCCATCAAGTTCACGCCTAGCGGCGGTTCGGCTACGGTGAAGGCGTCGCTGGTAGAACCTGATCCGGAGTTCGTTTACATCTCCGTCAGCGACACGGGCGTAGGAGTTACACCTGAAGCCCGTCCGCTGATCTTCGAACGCCTCTATCAGGAACCGGACT
>DATBAT010000303.1:0-2869 GCA_036271375.1 Terriglobales bacterium | reverse complement strand
ATGGGGTTTGCTTCAGGTGCTGGAAGCGATTCAGGGGAATTCGGATTCAGGCGCGCCTGATGAATTCGCGCGCGCGGCCAAAGTCGTCTTGACGCGCCGCGTCCAGAACGCTCCTGCCGACCGCCATGAATCACGGTGGTTAACGGGTTGGCTTCGGCGCGTAAACAGCTACAGTGGCGGCTAATAATTATGCCGAGAGCACTTCGAACACTTCTTTGCGCGCTCTTGTTAACGGCTCTTGCCTCGTCAATCAGCGCCCAGTTTCGCCTTTTCGGACCAAGATCACCAAGGCCGACGCCGCAAGCGCGACAGATGCGCAGCGCGTCCGCATACATCAGCCGCCAGGAACCGTTGAAGGTAAATCAATCTTTACTCAGACAGGCGACGCCGGACAACGTCCACGTTGTTGTCTCCCTTCCCAAGCAGCGCGCCTATTTGATGATCGGCGAGCAAATCGTGGCCGATAGTCCGATCTCTTCCGGCAAGGCCGGGCACAGCACACCCAGCGGTAATTTCTCCGTTCTAGAAAAGGATCCGGACCATCGTTCCAGCATCTATGGCGACTTCGTCGACGGCTCTGGCCGGACTGTTCGCTCCGGCATCAGCGCCAAGATTGATTCCGCACCTAGCGGGACACACTATGTCGGTGCGTCGATGAGGTGGTTTATGCGGCTGACAGGCGAAGGGGTCGGAATGCATATCGGGATTTTGCCAGGGTATCCCGCATCCCATGGCTGCGTTCGGATGTCGGCGGATGGAGCGAAGTTATTTTACGATACTGTAAAAGTCGGCACCCCGGTGAGGGTGGGTGATTAGTAATTTTACCTGTTCAAGGCGCGACGACTTTGGAGTTGGTAGACGGCGAGCAGCCATCACTCCTTGAGTAATCTCCGTCGCAAAAGATCGAGCGCCGCCTGGGCCGCTAATTGTTTGAATGTCTCGCGATCCGTTGGGAAAACGAATTTCTTGGCGACAGTCTCTGAATTTCCTGAAGCCAGCGCGATGTAAACCGTTCCAACCGGCTTTTCGTCCGAGCCGCCCGTTGGCCCGGCTATGCCGGTCGTAGCGAGCCCGAACGTGGAGGCTGCTCGTAGGCGCGCGCCCTCAGCCATAGCGCGCGCGACCGCTTCACTCACCGCACCATTTTTGTCGATCAACTTCAACTCGACATTCAAGACGTCGTTCTTTGCTGAGTTCGCGTATGTCACATATCCCGCGAGAAAGACTTCCGACGCTCCTGACACATTGGTGATGTGGTTTGCGATTAAACCGCCGGTGCACGATTCGGCAGTTGCCAACGTTTGTTTTTCTTTCTTCAGCAATCTCACGACGACTTCTTCAAGCGCTTCGTCGTTGTCGGAGAAGATCGACAGTCCCAATTCGCCACGAATGATGGCATCGGCTGCTTGGATCGCATTCGGGTCACCGATGATGCGCACTTCGACCTCGCCTGGTCGCGCGCAATAGCCCAGCTCAATCCCTGGGATCGCCAAAACTTTCTCGCCAATCGCTTTCTCAACCAGCGATTCGCCCATTCCGGCAATGCTGTACGACCGCCGCTCGACAGGGAGCGGTACCTCGATAATCGATTTCAAAATCGGCATCGCGAATTTCCTGAACATGGGCTGGAGCTCGCGAGGCGGACCCGGCAGAACAAAAACGTGCGGCGACGGAATGCGCGGATTGATGTTTGCCTTCAAATAAAAGCCCGGGGCGCTTCCATTCTCGTTCGGGAGAACGTGCGCACCTGGAGGGACCTCCGCCTGCCGTGCAATGCCCGAAGTCCATTTGATTCCGCGCACTTGCAGTCTCTCTTGAAGCCAAGCCAGCAGTTGGGGGTCCTGATACAGCTCCAAGCCTAGCGATTCAGCCACCATCTCTCGGGTGATATCGTCCGTGGTTGGACCCAGACCGCCGGTGACAAACAGAATTTCGCAGTGCGGAAATAATTCAGTGAGCGTGCGGCGGATCACGTCGCTATCGGGAACTGTTCGCCGCTCGTCGATTCGTAAACCCAACGGAAGGATCTCGCGCGCTATAAACGCGAGATGCGCGTCCTGAACGTCACCGAGCAAAAGTTCGGTGCCAGTGTTAATGAGGATCGCGCGCATAAAGGATGGAGAACCAAAACGTCCAACGCCGAACGTCCATTGCCGAACTCAGACCATCATCGCCATAATGGAACAGCAAGCATGCCATTCCTAGTTTAAGATTCGGTGTTCGATGTTGGGCGTTCGGCGTTTTCCGCCGAACTCACGCCGCGGTCTTGTCCTGTTTCTTGCGAATCAGGGGAAGCTTTTTGCCTTCTACTACCGCGCGATTGATGGTGACTTCGGCGATATCTTCGCGGCTCGGCACGTCGTACATGATGTCGAGCATAATGCGTTCGAGCATTGAACGCAGCGCACGCGCGCCGGTGCCTTTGGTGACAGCCTGCGCGGCGAGGGCGCGCAGCGCATCTTTGGTCACCGACAGACGGACTCCCTCCATTGAGAAGAGCTTCGTGTACTGCTTGAGCATCGCGTTTTTTGTTTCGGTCAAAATCGCCACCATTTCATCTTCGGTGAGCGTGTCGAGCGAACTAACAACCGGCAGCCGTCCGATGAATTCAGGTATCATCCCGAACGCGAGCAGATCTTCCGGTTCTACGTAGCGGATCGACTGTTTACGAACCGCTTCCTCGACCTCGAGTGTCGGGCTGCCAAAGCCCATCACTTTTTGGCCAATTCGCTTTTGGATGATTTTGTCGAGTCCAATAAATGCGCCACCACAAATGAAAAGAATTTTTTCGGTGTTGACCTGAATGTATTCCTGGTGCGGATGCTTGCGCCCGCCCTGGGGCGGAACGTTACACGTGCTGCCTTCCAAA
>DATBAT010000302.1:0-5512 GCA_036271375.1 Terriglobales bacterium | reverse complement strand
AATTCCCCACCGTTTGAAAATCCGAGCTGCGAGGAAATGCTGCGCTCTCCAAAACCGGAAATCCTCTGATACAATTCTTTAGACGGAGCGTGGACAGACGCTCCGTCTATGTTTGCCCGATTCTCTCAGGAATCGGCGCGGTTCGAAGTGGGGACGTAGTTCAGTTGGTTAGAACGCTGCCAACTTTATAATTTCCCTTGTTTTCATCCACTTGAATCACTTCCTGTCCGCCTTCCTCTCCGCCGAAATCCGTCAACTGCGTCAACCTCTTCCATCCTGTCTCCGAATTTGACCGAATCTTCATCCCATCGTAATTGTCCATCCCCTCACGAGGTGATGAACCCATGGCAAGGGTCAAGCAGTACGGCAATCGCGTCAACGTCCTCAAGTACATCAAAGCTGGCGCCAGTTGGCGCTTTGCCGCTGTCGTCGAAAACCGGGGCAAGGTGGTTCGCGACCACGTTCTGCTCGCTGGACAGGATGAACATCATCCCGAAGGCACTTACTACATCGAGTGGTATGAGAAAGGCAAACGCCACCGCAAGGCCGTCGCCGATCTTGCGCATGTGGCCGAAGCAGCGCGGGTCAAGGCCATTGAGGTAGAGGCTCTCAAAGCAGGTGTGCTGGTTCGGCCTGCGCAAGCAGCAGCCGGAGCCAACCGCATTGCGCCGAAGACAGCCGTTGACCAGTATCTCGCCATGGTCGAGGCGCAGCGTAGCCCCCGGACCTATCTGAGTTACCGTTACACCCTGAAGAAGCTGTTGCTCCCATCGTACGAGAAGGACTCCGTAGACCAGGTGACCCGCGAGGACATCCTGACCTTCATGACGCGTTGCTACACGATTGGGCTTGGCCCCCGTACGGTCTATGACAAATTAGTCGTGGTCCTGCAGTTCTTCAAACGGCATGGGAAAAGCGGGTTGCTCGCACCGAGCGACTGGCCAAAATATGTCGAAACCATTCGGCCGATTTATGAACCGGAGGAGATTCATGCGATGTTCAAGCATGCCAAAGACGATGAGGCCCTTTTTCTGAAATTCCTGCTCGTCTCCGGCTTTCGCGATCAGGAAGCGCAACACGCTTCGTGGCGTGACTTCGACTTCCGCCACAGCCAGGTACGAGTGACCGCGAAACCGTTGTGGGGATTCCGTCCCAAGAACTGGGAGGAACGAGTGGTGCCCTTGCCGACTCCTTTCATCGACCAGCTTCTCCGGGTGAGAGAGGGCCGCAACGCGCAACTGGCGCAATTGGTCTTCCCCAACAAACGCGGCCGCCCCAATCGGGAGAATGACACGATTGTGAAGCGGGTCGCCTACCGGGCGGAATTGAACTGTGGACAGTGTGTTACCAGGCACGGCAACCGCTGCGCGGACGGGCCTTTCTGCCATCTATTCTTCCAGCACAAGTTTCGCCACACGTTTGCTACCGAGCATTTGCGTCATGGAGTGGACATTCGCACCCTTCAGTCGTGGATGGGACACCGCGACATCCAGTCGACCATGGTGTATCTGAAAGGCGTCCAATCGAAAGACGCCCTGGCAAAAGTAAACGCAGGCGCTCTTGCGGCATATGTCGCCTGACCGGGCCCGTGGGGACTCGTGAAGATTGTGCAGACGGTATCTGCAAAATCTTCTCCGAACCGTAAATCCGCGACCATTGTCTTTGTACGAATCAACGATAGGGGCATCGGTTTACAAATTTGTTCAGACAGCAATCCGGCTCGGGCCAGGAGAAGTAACCGCTTGCGGCATCCTGCGGCCCAGCCACTCCGCGACCTGCTTTGGGTCAAATCGCACCGCCGTGCCTACGCGAAAAGAAGGGATCGCGCTGGCCGCTGCCATTTTGTAAATGTGTTGCCGGGTTACGCCTAGTAGTTTGGCCAACTCGCTCGCTTTTAAGGCGTGCTCTTTGGATTCCAAGGTCTGCAGGATCTTTGCCGCTCCAGAGACGCTGTCGCGTCCCAGACTGAACCGATAAGCCGAGTTCGCCATAGTCAACTCCCAAACCACTGCTGAAGATCGGGTTCTACGCCCAACCCCGGTTTCGGTCAAAACTCGGAGGAATCGATTGCGATTTGACCGAAATTTAAGTTCGGATTACGTTCTTGACGCTCGCGACCGAAAATTCGACTCGGGCACAGGGGTTTCGGATGTTTTCATCTCTCGAAGAAGTCAGTCAGCGGCTTAGGTCGACCGGATACATCGCCGATTCCATTGCCACGACGACGGTGTATCTGGCGGCGAGGCTCCAGAAGCCATTGTTGCTGGAAGGGCCAGCGGGCAGCGGTAAAACGCAACTCGCCTACGCTGTCGCCCAGGCCGCAGATACAACCATGGAGCGCCTGCAGTGCTACGAAGGAATCAATGAAGAAAAGGCAATTGGCAAGTTCGACGAGCCTCTCCAGAGACTCTGCGTTGAACTCAAAGCAAAGAGCGCGAACTTCGATTGGGAGTCTGTGCGGACGGAACTGCACAGTCAGCACTTTTTCAGTGCCGGCCCGCTTCTACGCGCTTTGCAATGTGAAAAGTCGTGTGTCCTGCTGATCGACGAATTGGACAAGGTGGATCAGGCCTTTGAGGCCCTGTTGCTGGAATTGCTGAGCGTATGGCAACTCAGCATTCCAAAACTAGGCACGATGCAGGCGAAGAGCATTCCGTTTGTCGTTCTCACCTCGAACGAAGAGCGGCGCATCGGCGATCCTCTTCGCCGTCGTAGTTTTTATTTGCGCGTTGAACACCCGACAGCAGAGCGAGAGGCGGAGATTGTTGCGCTAAGGACACCGGACTCCAGCCACGAATTCCATGCGGGAATGGCGGGGCTTGCCAAGGCATTACGGGGATGGAGTTTGGAGAAGCCGCCGTCGGTCTCCGAAATTCTGGATCTGGCGCAGGCACTCAAGGTCCTCGGCGCTGAACGGGTTACGGCAGAAATGCGAGACATTCTGCTGCCCTTGCTGGCAAAGACCGAGGCAGACAGGCGCAAGCTCCTTTTGCGCGATGGCTTCGCGAGTCTGGTCCATGACGCGCAGCAGTACAGCGCTGAAACGTTGCGACGGAGCGCCGCATGAGACGAGTTTTCACGTTGCTGTTAATGATTTGTGCCGTCTCCAGCTGCTTGGCACAGTCGCGTCCGTATAAGGCGCGGCCCGAGACTGAATACTACGTCAACGCCTACGCCCAACACTATCGTGTGCCCGTGGCATTGGTGCGCGCCATTGTCGAGCGCGAGTCGAACTGGCGCGTATGCGCTGTCTCCCCGAAGGGTGCCGTTGGGCTGATGCAACTCATGCCGACAACTACTCAGCGATTGGGCGTCCGCGACCGCTGCAATATCAATCAAAACGTGTCTGGCGGGGTGCGTTATCTCGCATGGCTGATGGAACAGTTTCACGATTGCCGGTTGGTCGCGGCTGCCTATTTTGCCGGGGAACGCGTAATCGGCAGACGCGGACTTGCGTACCGCAATCCGGAAGTAGCGGCGTATGTGGCCAGAATCAGAACCAGTTACCTGCGCAATACCGAAGCGGCGGCACAGATCAAGGAGATAACTTTGAAAAGAGATATGCGATGAAAATCTGTTTGAGTTTGGTGCATCTGATAACGCTCACGACCGCGCTTGCACAAGCGGCAGCGGCGCAAACTGGCTCGCCTAAGGCTCAAATTGTAACCCTGAATCTGGATCCGCAAAACGTGACCATCCTGCACTTGAGGCGAGGATTTGTCAGTTCCGTCCGGCTGCCGGAGGAGGTCAGCTCCGTCGTGCTGGGAGATCCTGGAGCATTCAAGGCCGAACACTCCGAGGCGGAGCCCCATCTGGTTTTCTTCAAACCGACCAACTCAAAGCCGGGCGAGACGAACGCGCTGATTACCACCAGGACTGGTCACGAAGTCTCTTTAAGCCTGGTAAGCGAAGGAAATTCGGACCGCGGTGGGGCGGTTGATTATGTCCTGAAATACGAGCATCCGCGCAGTTTTCTCATCGGGGCCGCCCAGTCCAGCTTCTTGATTGGTGACACAAAGAGCCTCACACCGGAGAGCCCGCCAATTAGCAATGCCCAAGGCAAGGCCGTCAGTGACGAATCGGAGTCGCTCAGACAACAAAGACTTGAGGCTCCCCACTGGGAGGGTAAACAATTGCGGGTCGCAGTGGGACGGTCTGCCGGGGTCGACAAGCGGATGACAGTAATGTTTTCCGTTCTCAATTCCTCTCCTAGGACGATCGAATTGTTGCCGCCACAAATACAGCTTGCCGGGACATCAAAGGCCAGACATGGGAAGACGATCAAGTCGGAGCCGGTGGCCATCAAAGACTACCGAATGACCGCGCGGCGGCTGGCGCCCGGTGCAAGAGCGGACGGAGTTGTCATGTTCGAACGCCCCACCTTCAAGGAATCAAGAGAACGATTATTGCTGCAAGTCGCGCAAGCGGAAGAAGTGGACCGCCCGGTCCTGGTGCCGATTGCGTTTGTGGCCCCGGCAAAAGGAGCGACGAAATGATTCAACCAAATGGACAGAATGGCAACGGACGCGCTGCAACGATTCAAGAGGCAACGGCAAGCGAAACGGTCATCGGTACGCCCGAAGCCGGGGACGCACTCGGGCAAGGGCCGGAACTCGCGACAAGAGCAAAGCAGCGTACCAGACCACAGGTCCAACAGAACCGGTTTGTGATCATCGCGGCAGGCGCGATTGTGATCGCCCTGCTGATCTTCGTTGCTACGTCGATGCCCAGCAAGCGTTCAGCTCCAAAATCAAAGAACGGTACGGCCGCAGCCACGCCGGACGCGACGTCCGAAAGCAGCGCTGCACTTGGCGACAAGAGCCTGTTTCCCATCACCGACTCCGGCCGGCCCGCCACAAAAGAGACGCACGAAGGATTTCTCAGCGAGCGAGATCTGCAGCGGACGGCGACGGGGCGGCCAACTCCCGGGATGCCTAGTTTAGGACAGGAGAATGCAGACGGAACGCTGGCATCAATACCGCCCTTCGGAGATCAGCAGAGCTGGCAAGCGCCGCCTTACCAGCCGCAGACAAGCGCAAACAATGCGGCTGACGTACCTGACCCAGGCAAGAAGGAGCGTGAAGCGATGGAAAAGTCCTCGCTAGTTTATGTGCGCAGCATTTCTGCGCTGCAAGGCAATTCTCGCAGAGACGAAATATCCAGTGACCCAGGAACGGATATTGGCTTAGGTCTGGCCACAGGAACGCGATTGCGGGCGCGCCTGGAATCAGCCGCAAGCACGGCGGTGCGAACTCCGGTGCTGGCTGTGATCGAGTACAACTACGAGCGCGACGGGGAGATCGTTGTCCCCGCTGGGGCGAGAGTGGTTGGACATCTGCAGGACGCGGACCGCTCAGGTTACGTGCGCATCGAGTTCGACTCACTGATGATGCCCGATGGTGCGGCCATGCCAATCCAAGCAGTGGCCACGGATCTGGAAATGCGTCCGCTTAAGGGAAAGGTCGAGGGGAAAAACACGGGTAAGAGCGTGTTGGTCAGGTCGTTGTCGGGG
>DATBAT010000301.1:0-2648 GCA_036271375.1 Terriglobales bacterium | reverse complement strand
CCCGTTATGCGCCCGCTACCGCAACTGCCTCGCCAGAGCTGCCCCGCAGGGGCCACTTTTTCGGAGCCCAGTCTCCGAAAAAGCGTAGATTACTTTCCGGCGCAAAATTCCTGACGTAAGCTCAGCGTTGTCATAGAAGCTCGACCGAGCCTAGTGCTTGGCCGAACAGAATCCCGTTTTTCGCGTTTCGGCCAACGTAATTTTGACGAGCTGCGACGAGCCTGGCGCCAGAACATATTTATTGCAAAATGTTGCGTAATATCTTGACAGAAGCAGCGACTGTATGTATCATCCGTATAGATGACACGTAAGCAGGCCGCCGCCAGCCGCGACAAGCTTCTCGCCCGCCTCACCAACCTCGGCGATGTGCTCCGTGGCTCCCTGCTCCAACGAACCCTTCACCATACCAGCGGTTGTCCCAAATGCGCCAACGGCGGAGGGCATCTTCTCTGGGTTCTCAATGTCGGCTATCCCGGCGGCCGCACCCGCCAGTTGAGCCTCCGCCCCGATCAAGTTCCCCAGGTCCGCAAGGCGTTGGAGCGCTACCGCCAGGTGAAGGAGACCTTGGAGGCAATCAGTGAACTCAATCAAGAAATGCTGCGCCTCGACCGCAATGAGGCAAAGGCCAAGGCTAAGGAGATCCAACCGTGATCGCCGCGCGCCGCCTGCAGCAAAGCTTCGCCGACGGATTCATCTCCGAAGCTGTATCCGATCTTTGGGAACCCTGGATGCGCCATGCCGACCAAGCGTTGGAGGACGAGGCGTTGCTGCTGATCATCCAACAGGAACTGGCCAAGCGGCACAAGAAAAGCAGGACGCGTGGACGTCCCGGGACAACGGCTGAGGTCGTCCTACGCATGATGCTGCTAAAGCATTTTCGAGACTGGAGCTTCGAAGATCTGACCCGCGAGGTACGCGCCAATCTGGTGTATCGCGAGTTCACCCGGATTGGCGGGGGCAAAGTGCCGGACGACAAGACCATGGGCCGGTTGGCGCGGCAACTTGGCCCCGCGGCTGTCGAACAACTCCATCGGCGGGTAGTGGAAATCGCAGTCGAAAAGAAGGTTGTAACCGGCCGGAAACTCCGCGTCGACACGACAGTCGTGGAGACGAACATCCACTATCCGACCGATAGTAGTCTGTTGGGCGACGGCGTGCGGGCGCTTACGCGTGTCATGAAGAAGGTTGGGGAGATATCCGGCCCAGTGGGAACTTTGTTGCGGAACCGAACGCGCTCCATCAAGCTCAAAGTCCTGGCGATCGCCCGCGCCAGCCGGAATAAGACGGAAAGCGGCAAACAGAAAATGAAGCAGGCTTACGTTTCGCTGCTGGACGCCACGGGCCGGGTTGTGGGGCAAGCCAAGAAGTTTTCCCAAGAGATCACCGGCGGCATCAAGCGCGGCAACCGCCAACTACTCGGAAAGGCGAAGCGCCAGTTGGACGAAATGATTCCGCGCGTCCAACAGGTTCTTCGTCAGACCCGTGAGAGAGTGTTGAAAGGCAACACGCGGGCGGACGGAAAGCTGGTCAGCGTGTTCGAACCGGAGACGGAAGTCATCCGTAAAGGCAAGGCCAACAAGCCCACCGAGTTCGGGAAGTTAGTCAAGATTCAGGAAGCCGAAAACCAACTGATCACCAGTTATGAGGTTTTGGAAAAGCGCCCCGCCGACTCGACTCTGCTGATTCCATCGGTCGAACAGCACATCAAGCTCTTCGGCCGCGCGCCGGATGCGGTCGCAGCCGACCCGGGATTCTTCTCCGCCGCCAATGAAGCCGCGGCAGAGCAACTGGGCGTGAAACGAGTCTCGATCCCCTCCAACGGAACTCCTGGCAAACAGCGCAAAGAAAAGCAGAAGAAGCGGTGGTTTAAGAAACTACAAAAATGGCGGACTGGCTGCGAGGGCCGCATCAGCGTCCTCAAACGCCGGCATGGGCTGCGGCGGTCCCGCTATAAAGGACTTGGCGGCATGAAGCGATGGGTCGGACTCGGAGTGATCGCTGACAACCTGATTCACATCGGCGATCACATGGCCGGCAAGCGAACACACTAGCGGGACTCCCGCTGCCCTCAGAAACACCTCTCCCAAGAACTCATCCGCGCATGCTTTGCCGCTCCCATCCCCCTTCCACGGAAGCATCAAAACTGCCGCCGAACTGCAAACCAGCGCCCGCAGGCCATCAAATGTCATTTACGGGACTGCTCGGGCCGCTTTCATGCACATTTCGAATTTTGCGCCGGAAAGTAGCTAGATCGCTCGCGATAGGCGCAAGGTAACGCCGCCCGTCCGGGGTCCAGAATAACGGGCTGGCAATCAGTGTTACGAAGACGAAGATTTCCGCCGCGCCAGCCCAAATCCAAAGGAAACCGGTTGCGCGGGCGATCCGCCACCAGAAGGCAGGTGGAATTAAGGCAATGCACGCGAAGACGGTGGCGCAGAGGCCTGTGACCAGCCGACCGACAATAAACAGATGAGAGGAAAGATATCTCAGCCCACTATACGAGAGAAGGCCAAAGATGGTAATGGAGCCAAGGTGGGCCACGAGAAGCGTCGGCTGACTGGCAAGGTATTGAGGTTTGGAAGTGACCACGAGGGCCGGTTTGTACTTCAGCCAAGCGAATGTTGCGAAGATGACGGCGAAGCCTACGG
>DATBAT010000300.1:0-35679 GCA_036271375.1 Terriglobales bacterium | reverse complement strand
TCGCCTTGGGAAGCCTAGAATCCGATTATCAGCCCTTTACGGCGACGCAGGACGATGACGCAAAACGACTTTGAGGAAATGTTAACTGCGGGCGCCGACACCCTCACTAAAGAAGTCAGGAACAATCCCGAATTGAGGAATCCTAGCGCCTTTGAAGGTCGAACCAGAGCACTTCTGCGTGAACTAGCGGCGAAGAAGGGCATCGAGGTCGACCCGGAAGCCCACGCTCAGGTGTTCCCTGACATCCCTGTGGGCGAATTCGGTGTTGAGGTCAAGGTCAATTCTTCGGACGCTTGGCGAAGTGTGGCGAACAGCGTCTTTGAAGGGACTCGCCATGACAAGGTCAAGCACGTCTATGTGCTGTTCGGCAAGATGGGCGGAACGCCTGAGGTCAGATGGGGTCGATACGAAGACAGCGTGATGCACGTCAGGACTTCGCACGTTCCTCGATTTGAAGTTGAGATTGGGACGAACAAACCCCTGTTCGTAAAGTTCGGATTGACCTATGACCAATTCTGCGAATTGCCGGATGAAGGGAAGATGCGACTCATTCGTGAGTACGCCCGTGGTCGCCTGAAAGCGGGCGAACATCTCTGGTGGTTGGAGGAAAAGCCGGAGAAAGAGCAACAGCATTCGTTTGACCTTCAAGTCCGCCTATTCATGAATTTAGAACAAGAGGAGAAACGCCGATTCCGTGCGGAGGCTGCGCTCTTGTGCCCGCAGATTGTCAAACCTTCACGTGCTAAGAAGAAATACGAGGATGCAGCAATGTATTTGCTGACCTACCGCGGGGTTCTTTGCCCACAAGCAAGGGACTTGTTTTCAGCGGGAAGTGTTGCTCTCAGGAGTGATGCAACCCGTGGCGGGAACTACCTTCAACGAGCATTGAAAGACATCGAACCGGAGATGAGAACTGCGGCGAAGCAATTGGAGGATGCCCTGTTTATCGAATATTGGGGGGAGGTAGTGCTGCCGGCGAGTCGCATCAAAGAATGGCTTAAGCGTGCTGACCGATACGCCAAGGGTGCTTGGGTTCCGTCGAAGGAACTGTTCAAGCAGAAATAACCTGCTCCGCCTCATCGTTTTCAAGACACTGATAAACCGCTTTCGCCACATGCCAAGCAAGGACGGGCGGGACTGCATTGCCGACTTGTCTCTCCGTCTCCCTCAGTTTTGAATCGAAGATGAATGTATCGGGGAAAGACTGGAATCTCGCCGCTTCACGCATCGAGATGCGGCGAGGGAGTCGATAATGATATTGAATGTTTCCGTGGCACTCGGCACGGATCGTGTAGGCAGGACGGTCGGCTTTGAGTTGGCGGTTTCCCTGCTCGGGACTTCTGTTCGCACGGCTCCAAACATGATTGATCGAAGAGCATTCCTCTAATTTCTCCAAATCAGAAATGGCCTGCTTTGCCGTCATAACCTTTTGGCTCGGTCGGGGCGGGGGAACAAATGCCTTGCATTCCGCCGATGTTCCCACGATGAAAACACGTTCTCTAGTCTGGGGCACTCCGTAATGACTGGCGAGGTAGAGTTGATAGGTGACGGTGTAGCCGAGAGCCTCGAAATCTTCGACGACTTGATGTATCGCTCTGTGATGATGCTTCATCAGTAGTCCCTTGACGTTCTCGGCGACGAAGACCTTGGGACGTGTTTTCCTGATTCCCTCCAGCATTGCCCTGTAGAGACCCGTGCGTTTGCCGTTGATCCCGATTCGTTTGCCGTTGACGGACACGTCCTGGCAAGGGAATCCCCCGATGACAACATCTGCTCGGCTCGGCATTGTATCGATGACTTTCCAGATATCCTCGCAAATGATTTCCGTCCCGAGGTTGCGCCGATACGTTCTGCAAGCTGCGGGATTGAGTTCATTTGCCCAAACGACCCGGAACGGTAGTCTTTTGTAGGAACGTCCGAAAACCTTGAACCCCCCCGAGAAACCCAAATCCATACCGCCGCAGCCGGAGAACATCGAAACGACCGCATATTCTTTTTCCAGAGGCTCGGGCGCACAGCCAAACGAAAGAACGTCTTGAGTTGGGCGTGCGAAAGAACGCAGTGCTGTGGCCATTCCATTCTCTTCTACACACGCTTGCTGCCAACCGCAACTGTGGATCGTTTGCAAAACAGGTGCTCCTCTGTTGGAAGGCTCTCACGTCGCAGTATCACATAAATTGTGGGGAGAAGAAAGGGCGAACGATTACACTTCAGAACGTGGACGACTGGGCGAGGCTTTTGATCTTGCGGGCGTTGCGAAAACAGGAGGTGCCCAACGGGTGGCCTGCCTTCCAGACTGTTTGAATTTCCCTAAGATCAAAATACGTAACGGTAGCGCACCTTCTGCACGCGCTTCTTCTCCGTGAACACGACGAAATCGTAGAAGCGATGCTGCCAGATGCGTCCCTCGGCAAGGCAGAATCCTCCATAAGGAGGACGGCGGTGGATAAACACCGGCTCGACACCGATTCAGCAACTGTTGTGCGAACGACTGTTTCAGAACCTTCATCACCAGCGATCGATCGCCGCGCTCCGGCTCGCTGAGCAGACGAATTTTGGAGACACACGGACTGACCCCCTCCTTGGATACATTAGCTGCCCGGCAAAATCGCTGCCAGGTCGGGCCATCCATACGAAACCTCGGACAGCGTCACGCCTCCAATTTGAATTTCTTTCGTGGTCACAACTCGCGCGCCTGATTTCGCATAGAAGTTTGTGGAGGGATTTTTTTCGAGCACCCAAACCATCATGCTTTTGAAATCGCGGCTCAGCAGTGAAGCTGCGAGCTGCTTGATAAGCGCTGTCCCGGTCCCTTGCCGCTGTGCCGACTGTAACAGGTAGATGGCATACAACTCCGCATCGTAGGTCTGTGCTGACTCACGATTCGCTCCTCCACTGGCAAAGCCGACAACTCTGCCATCCAACTCGGCGACGAACGTCAGTATGTCCTTGGCCAGCCAGTCCCGCCACAAAGGCACTCGTTCGGTTTCGTTCAGAGCGGCGAGGTATTCCACGGGAACGATACCAGCGTACGTGGTCCGCCAGCTTTCGACGTGGCCATGCGAGATTGCCTCCGCGTCTTGCGCAACCGCCGGACGAATCAAGATCATGAAACCTACTTTATATCTTGCCTACACAATCTCAGCAACTGGGGGCCAGGCCACGCGCTGCCATCACGGTTGCCGCCGCCGGGAGATTCGATTCCGCGATAGACTGTTGTCCGAATCCAAGGAGAAAACACCATGACATATTACGGAGCAGAAGAGCTGGCGCGGTCGTTCCGCACGGTCCGCAATAACACGATCAAGATTGCCGAGGAGATCCCGGAAGAACAGTATGGGTTTCGTCCGGCGGAGGGATGCCGCTCGATCGCAGAGACGCTGGTCCACGTGGCGATCATGTCGCGCGTGCCGGAGCAGATTCACCTGATCGAGCACCGCAGCACGCTGGTTGGTTTCGATTTCTTTGGGATCATGGGCAAACTGCAAGCGGAAGTGAAGGTCCCGCGCACCAAGGCTCAGGTCCTCGAACTGTTGCGCACCGAGGGCGAGAAGTACGCGAAGATTCTCGAGGGCGCCTCCGATGCTTTTCTGGGTGAGCGGGTTGAGTATCCGGAGGGCATGGAGCCGCGGTCAAAGTCGCGTTTCGAAATGTTGATTGCGCCCAAGGAGCACGAGATGCATCATCGCGGACAGCTGATGGTGATCGAACGAATGCTCGGCATCACCCCGCACCTCACGCGCCAGATGGAGGAGCGGATCGCGTCCATGCAGTTGGCGACGGCCGGGCGGTAGCAGTCTGCCTGGAAACATAAGATGACCGGCGGTTGACGCACTCCGCCGCCAGTCGCTCACTCACCAGTAATGAGAAAATTTCGGGACAAACGGCAAGGTTCGCAGAATTGGAAGGATGTGGCGACGGACGAAACTTTTGCCAAATGATTTCCCCGGGGGAAGACGGGCTTGGCACACCCGCGAGAGGGGTTACCTCTCGGTTTCACCGAGCCGCAGCGTTGGGGATTCGGTCCGGCAGCAGACCCCATAACTTTGCCACAGCTTAAACCAGGGGCTATGCGCTAGCAGTTGGTCGTGCCGGCGATTGGCGGCGGAGATGTCGCGGGTGTTGAGAGGTCGGATATCCGGCGCCTCGAACATTTCCTGCAGTTGCTCAATGTCATTAATGATGCGTTCAACGTCCATGCGTCCCAATCATCTGGCAGAAATATCTGCGAGTGCCGCATCCCCCGGCAGGACTATTCTAGCTCAGGAACACCGCATTTCAGGATAGTGGATCAGGGCGAATCCCCCAAAATCTTTAGCTCCTGCGGTTGGGTTCAAACTCCAGAGCAGCCCGGTCGTTAGCACTCAAGCCGAGGCCGACCCCAGGTTCCTCGACTGCGCCCGGGATGACGAGTGGAAGCTCGAAGCAAATGAAGGTCGTCGCCTCCGCTTAACGCTTCTGATACGGATGGAAGATGTAGTCCTTCTTCTTAACTGCAGTATGGCAGGCGTTTCCACAGTCGGAGAGGCTTGTGGGGTCGGGACTGAACTTGTCGGTTGCGGCATCGTAGTTGAACACCGCGTATCCCCAGCCGTGGCTTTTTGGAAATCGCTTGCTGTCCTTTTCGATGACGAAGGCTTGTTTATAGACATCGGGCACATCCACGACGAAGGGAGCCTCGGTGCTTTTCTTCGGCTTCCACTGCAGCTTCGCGATCATGGAGCCTTCCGGAAACGGTTGGCCGTTGCCCGGAATGCCGGACTTGTAGGCCTTGATCATGATCGGATTGGCAACGATCACCTTAAGCACATCGTCGGTGTGGGCGGAGGAGACCACAGCCCAGTCCTCGTATCCCTTGAAGTCGGAAAAAGCGATTCCGCTCGGCGATTTCAGCGAGTACTTGTCCTGCGCGTAAACCACCGTGACAAGAACGGCAACAACTGCCGTGGCTACCGCAATCGTGAGCTTGCTTTTGCGATTCATGGCTGATCTTTTCTTAACCTGAATTTTGGCTGCCGGATCGCGAAAGCATAGCACACACCTATTTCTCTGCTGTTGAGTGCTGGGAGCTCAGCCGTTCCGCAATGCCACCATCGGCTCAACGCCCGCAGCGCGCCGCGCCGGGATCACCGATGCCAGCAGTGCAGCCAAACCAAGCAACAGCACAGCCAATGCGAGCATAGTCGGCTCCCATGCTTTAACACCGAAGAGTTGATTCTTCATCAACACGCCGGCTCCGATCGCTGCCGGAATGCCAATTGCCAGCCCAATGCCTATTTGCAAGAAAGCAGCGCGCAGGACCATCTTCATAACGTTTCCGCGGTCCGCGCCCAGTGCCATGCGAACCCCAATCTCGCTGGTCCGCTGTTCCACCGTATACGCCATCACTCCATAGAGCCCGACCGCGGCCAGCAATAATCCAAGTCCACCGAAGAGCGTGGTCAGGGTGGCGATCATGTTTTCCTGCTGGAAATCATTGGCAACCACTTTGCTGTAGGGATCGACGCCATAAAGAACAAGATTCGGATCGACGCTCGCCAGCGCTTTCCGCACCTTGTCTTCCATTCCCGGCGGGCTTCCCGGCGCCCAGAGCACGATGTTGTAAAGATAATGCCCCCAGATTTCGCCACTCATGTAATCCGGTTCGTCATATTTGAAGGTCTGCGCCTCGGGCAGCCAATACATTGGGCGAATGGGTTCTTTGTAGTCGTAAGTCATGTAACGCATGTCCCTGACGACGCCGACGATTTCGAAGTTTGCCGAGTATTTGAGCTTGCCCGGACCGAAATGCTGCCCGATTGGGGTCTGGTCTTTGAAGAATCTTTTCACGAACGCTTCGTTGACTACTGCCACATGCCGGGTCGTCTCCGTGTCTTGTTCTGTGATCGGCCGGCCAAGTACGATTTTTGCGCCGATGGTTTCAAAGAAATTCGGCATCACTCGCACAAACCCTGCTCCCGTATCTTCCTTGGGCGCCGGCTCTGGCCGGCCCTCGATGCGAATGCCATTGTTCCAGCTGTCGCCGGTCATGGGGGCATAAAGCGCGGGCGCCACCATGCGAACTCCGGGAATCTGCCGCAATTGATCATTGATCCGGCGGAACAGCGGCAGCATTTCTTCCGGTTTGTAGTTGCCCAACTGGGGATTGATAGAGGCGATGAAACGGCCTTCGGTTTCGAATCCAAACTTCTGGTGCTGCAGGTTGCGCAGGCTCTGGCCGAGCAGGGCCGCGGCGGAAAGCAGTACCAGAGACATCGCGGCTTGCGCGATAACCAGGGACTTTTGCGCCCACGAGCGGCCGCTGCCCACCGAACGATTTGCCCCGCGCAACGCCTCAACCGGATCGGCGTGCGAGGTCATCCACGCTGGTGCGATGCCAAAAATCACCCCCGTCAGCACCGAGATTCCCAGCGTGAACAGCAATACTGGCAACGAAGGAGTCGGGCTGACCGGCACATAGTTCGTGGGCCCGCCGTTCTGAAAAGCAAGATGCAGAATCAGCCTGGTGGCGGCGTATGCCACCGCAATGCCCAACACTCCACCCGTGGACGACAGCAGGATGGATTCGATCAGCGACTTGCGAATCAACCGCCCGCGGGAAGCACCCAGGGCAACCCGCACCGAAGTTTGTGCACGGTCTCTTAGCCCTCGAGCAAGGAGAAGATTCGCCAGATTTCCGCACGCCACCAGTAGAACGCAGGCGGAGGCCACCAGAAGCAGCTTCAGGCCATCCTTATACTGCTCTCTCATGGAGGTCACGCCGGCATCACCCGGAACCAGGTGAAGTGTCTGCTGCTGCCAAAGTTGTTTCTCCCCCGGGTCCATGTCAGGGACGTGGCTCCCCAGCCAGTTACGGAATTCCACCCTCAACCTGGCTTCGAGCGCCTGAGGATTCGTGCCCGGACGGACTCTTCCAATCAGGTCGAGAAAGTTTGTGTTCGGCCTTTTCAGCCGCGCGGTTAATCCATCAATCTGTAGCTCAGCGGTCAACGGCAGCCAGAAGTCCGGCATGCCAAACCCGCTTAGCTTCGCCCCATAGAATCCCGGAGGCGCTACTCCGATCACAGTGAATGGGTGCCCATTGATTTGGTAGCCGGCGCCCACCACCGACGGATCGGATCCATACTTGTCCTGCCATATATGGAAGCTCATCACCGCTACCGGGGGCGCACCCTCCAGATCGTCTTCGTCGGTCATCAGTCGGCCAATCCACGGTTGCGTGCCGAGGGCCCTGAAAAAATTTCCTGACACGTATTGCCCGTTGCGCGTGTCTGCGGAAGCCTGAGAACCTACCCGGCGCACGCCCAGCGGCGCATTGCCGGCCTGCAATGCCGCCAGGTCGGTGAAGTCAGGCGTGTGCTCGCGGAAATGCTTGTAAGCTTCCCACGAGAAGAGCGTAAAGTTGCCATCGTCGCCCTGGGTATATCCTCCCCAGTTGCAGCAGCGGTCTTGGTCGCCAATCCGCCAGAGTTCCTCCGGGCGAGTTACAGGCAGGGACTTCAGCATTACCTGGTGCACCAGAGTAAATATCGCCGTCGTAGCACCGATCCCTAGAGCGAGGGTGATCAAAGCTGTTGCGGTAAATCCGGGCGCCTTAAGTAGTTGCCGCAGCGCGTCACGTAAATCTGCCAGCATCTGTCCCTCCGCCACCTTTGGGTTCGACGGCCAGGCGTTAATTTTGTGAGCTTCGTTTTGTAGAGAAGGGGGCAATCCTCGCCGTTTTCTCGAAGGGCATCCAACTCAGGAGGAATTTTTTGTTGGCAGGCGGCCCGCTAGCTACCCGATGGTCACTGCGGCAACTTCATAGTCGTCCACACGAGGAATAGTGAAGCGCAATAGTGAATCTTCGACCCGGAAGGGAATTCTCTTTTCGGAGCGCAGCAAGTCGACCGCCTTAACCTTCACTCCGCTGGGCAACTTCATGCTGACATTCTGTGGGCCTAACGGATAGGTCGTGCTCAGCCAGCCCTGATACGCGTTCGGGTTGGTGTAATTGAGCAAGTGGATGGCGTATCCCGGCGCAGTTTCCCAGGCAAAAAATTCCAGAAATCCCTCGCCCTCAATGTGGACGACAGCTTCGTCTTGCGTGATCCAGCGAATGGTGTTGTGCATCAGCCGCAACAGATCGCCGTGACCGGTAAGCCAGAAAGTTCGTTCGATGTCTCCGGGAAAGTAGGCGAGACGGCTAGAAGCGGATTCGCGCAGCACCACCGCCGGCTCATCCGTGTGCGAAGACGGTGGATATGCCAACTCCGGAGGATATTGCACGAAGCCAGGGACAACCGTGAGAACCGCGTCAGGCACAGGTTTCACCGGCGCGCGGTTCTGCGCGCCCGGCAGCCAGTTGGTATCGGAAAATCCGTCGAGAATGGGATGGCTCCGTTCGATGCGGCCATAGTAGGCGTTGCCGTTGGTGCCAATCACTTCTCCCGCCCTTCGGATGCCAAGTACGTCGGCCAAACCAAATTCCTCGCGGCGTTGCAGGCTCTCGTCATACATGCCGGTTTCGAAACTTGCCATGAGCGATCCGCCGGCGTGGACGTAGTCCCCAATATGCTGGCATTGACCGTCGCTCAGCATGGCAATGTTCGGTAGAAGCAGGGCGCGGTATTTGCTGATCCGTTCGAGTTCGAGGCGGTTTTCATGGACGAAGTCGAAGGCGAAGCGTCCGTTGAGCAGCGCTGCGTAAATTCCATGCGTGGTTTCGCGCATGTAGTCATGGCCGTGAATCCCGGCGGGCGCGGGATAGAGGAGTTGCGTGCTCTGTCCCATGACCACGCCGATGTTGGCCAGCGACCGGCGAGCCTTCAGGTGCGCATCGTGGTTTTTCGCCCATTGGAAATAATCCGAGCCGAGTTTTTGCCAGCGGCGATCTTCGCCGAACCCCGCTTCTGAACCGATGAAGTGATAGTAGAGCGCCATGCCGCTGGCCACGGTTTCGTTTAACCACATGGTCGCCTCAGCGGGATTCTTCGTGGCATTGCGCCAGCGCACGGAGCCGGTCGAGTAGGCGGCTGAGACATTGGCGGCGAATTTTCCTTCCATGATGGCGCTGCACACGCGCCCTTGCAGGCTGCATCCCCAGACCACGGGGTCGTCGGAGGTGCGTCCCTGATTGTCGGCCTGGAACCATGCCGCAGTCTCGCCGAGACGATCGAGGTTCGGGCCGCAGCGGACATTGCCGCCAAGGTTGGCGAAGAAAAAGCTGTCGGCCCTTTTTTCTTTGGCGATGGCGTCGTACTTCTGCCACAACTCCAAAACGCGATCATTGAACACGCGCCAGTAGGCCGCGGTGTTGGGCGCGGGCAGTTTGCTACAGATGGCGCAATGGCACTCCGGTAGATCGCCGATGGGAGGCCACCCGTTGGTGTAGAAGCAATCCACGTCGTAGAGCGAATTGACTTCGCGCATGATCGCCGGAACGTAGTCGTCCATGTAGCTCGAAAACATGCAGGTACGAAACAACCGCGGGTCTTCGTGATTGTGCTGCACCGATCCGTCAGCATTGCGCATGGCCCACTCGGGATGGGCCTCGAGAGCGTCTCCCCAATTGAGGTCCGGGCTCATGCGCGCGACCACGCGCATGCCCCGCTTACAGGCGGCGGCAACGCACTCGCCGAAGAAGTCACGGCCATTAAGAAATTTTCCGTGACGATGAAACTGAACCTTTGAAGGATAGAAGGCGAGGATGCCGGTCACGCTGATGAAAACAATATCGGCGCCGACCCCATGCCAGTAGTCCGCCCAGCGTTCAATATCCATCACTGCCGGATCGTGCTCGGTCATATTGCTCTGACCGACCCGGCGAATGCTTTGCTGCCAGGGCAGGGCGGACGGATCCACCGGAGCCAGCCTGGCCGGCAGAGCAACCAGTTTCGGATCTTTGCCGCCGATGACTGCCTCGGCAATCGAATTCGTAGCGTTAAGTGTCTGGAGGGCGGCGGCCATCGGGACCGAAGCTGCGCCGGTCTTCAGGAAAGTGCGCCGGTTAAGCATGCGGACTATTATGGCCGATTAGAGGAGCGGGAAGGAATTGCGTTGGGCTTTCTGCTCGGCGAGGAAAGATCTTAGGGGGAGAACGATTCTTGTCAGGATACGGCTTCAGCCGTATCCTCTGAAAACGCAAATTCGACGGGCTTTAGCCCCCGCCTTTTCTCACTTCCGCTCACTGCCGCTGCTCACGCTGAGGGCGGGCTGACCGCGCATGAATTGAAACTGGACATACTGTGAGGTCAAGACGCGATGAAATCCTATAGCTATTCCGAGGCCGAATTTATCCTTGGCGGGAACTGACAGATTTGGAATGTCTATATATGTGGAGTATACTGTGGAACGTATTCCACATATGCAGATTGTTCAAATCGTACTCGATAAGAAGCTGCTACAGGCCGCAGACCAAGCCGCAAAGCGCATACGGCAAAACCGGTCCGCGCTGGTGCGTGATGCCCTGCGGGAGCATCTCCGCCGATTAGAACTTCGAACTCAGGAAGAGCGGGACCGCCAGGGCTACTCGCGGCATGCGCAAGCCGATGAGGAAGCGCAGAGATGGGAATCGGAGGCCGCGTGGCCGCGAGATTAGCCCGAGGCGATGTGCGTCTCTATCAGTTCGCCGCGCCCGACAAGAAACGGCCCGCGTTGGTGCTAACCCGAGACAGTGCCATTACGTATTTGTCCACAGTGACGGTTGCGCCTATCACTTCCACGATTCGCGGCGTACCTTCGGAAGTCGTTCTGAACGAGGAAGACGGCATGAAGTCTCCATGCGCGGTGAACCTGCACAATGCGGTTACGGTGTCGCAACATCGCTTGGGGAAACGTGTGGGCCAGCTTACTTCCGTACGGATGAATGAAGTGTGTGCGGCTCTGCGCTTCTCTCTGGGTTGCGATTCGAATTAGTTCCCACTCAAGCCACAATCGGGCTTGAAGTGGGCCACCTTGCGACGTTCTTCGATCTACCCGTGCTCGACGCGATCCTTGACATTTTCATACGCCGCTACGATCAGCCGGTTTAGCGCTGCCTCATCTGTGGCCGTTCCCGGTTTCAGCTTCACGTGACGCATGAACTTGCCGTTACCTTGCAATAAGCGGGACGGATCCGGCAGGGCTGCGCCCTGGAAGAATCCGACGTTTACGTGCGACGTGAACACATTGACGTAGCCAAAGGCCGCATCTCCCAGACATGCCGTCGGACAGCCGTCATGCAAAAGCTCCCGCACTTCGTCGCCGCATTGGCGCATCACTTCGAACCAGCGCTGCGCGATGGATCCTAATTCGCCGGCGTGGTTTTTAAACCACGCATCGATGGCGGGATCGCGCTCGACCGTGCCGTTCAAGCGAAATAATTCTGTCCTGACGGTCATGGCGTTTTGACGGCCACTGCCAGGTTCCAGGGCGCCACACTTTCCTCATATTCCATAGGATCGCCGAAGCCCTCGGTCGGCACGCCGAGTTGGCGCAGCGCGTCCAACGCCATCAATCGGCGATGCGCGTTGAACGTCATGATGTGGGCAAAGACGCCCCCGAAGGTGAAGGTCTCCGCCGGCTCGCACAGCGCGTCGACGAAGGTGTCGTCCCATGCAGAGCGGTTTCGCACGTCAGCGAGAATGAGATGGAGTTCAGCATCGGTTTTCTCCAGCCGTTGCAGCATGGCTTGCGGCGAGCGCTCCGATTTGGGCGGACCATTCACATCCATAGCGGCGCCCGAGAGTGCGGCGGTCCAGACTTCCTTGGTGAAGATGATGTTTTCCAACAACTGCCTCAGGGTCTTATTTGACTCGCGCCAGGGCAGCAGCTCTACCACCGTGGGCAGCGTCCGGTCCAACTGTTCCTCTGTCAAAGTACCCGCATATTCCAAAAGCCGACGCGTATGCCAGGAGTCATTGCCTGCAAAACGATCGAACAAATCCATATCACTTCCTCCTTTTATTAGTGAGCCTCCTGAACCGGGAGCAAAAAAGTGAATCTTGTTAGACGACTTCAAATGGAAGTGCAAATCACGCACGCGCCGGTAGAGGCTGGGAGAAATTCGAAACGCTTTTCGGAAAGCGCGCGTGAACGCCTCAAGCGACCCATAGTTGGCGTCCAGGGCGATGTCCGTGACTGAGGTTCCGCTATGGCCCAGTTGATAGGCTGCCCTCTCCAGCAATAGCCGGCGCCGCATGGCTGCCGGAGTCTCTTCGACCACGGTCCGGAACAGCCGGTGAAACTGCGTACGGCTTTGACAGGCCTGACGCGCCAGATCTTGCGTCCTCGACTGAGTGTCAAGGGAGTTCGCAACAATCGCGGAGAGGCGGTCGCGCGTGTCCTGACCATCCACTTTATTTATGCCTCCGGTTGCTCATCTGGAGAAATCATAGACCGGGGCATCGATCTCCGCCTGATCGTGCGTACCAATCTTTACGTCGTCTCGCCCCCGCTCAAACAAAAATCGGAATCACGACGAACAGCGCGAGAGTCGCGACCTCAATCACCAACGCGCTGGAAAGAAGCCGCTTTGCTGGTTTGAAACGCGCCAGCAGCCGGGCCGAGGCTGGCCAAGCCATTATCATCGGAGTGCCGAACAGGCGATAGAGGCTGAGACTTCCCAGAATTGTGTTGTTCTGGCTGATGGCTGGAATCAACATCAGGCCCAGACTGATGGGTCCTGTAAGACTGAAAGCGAAAAGAGCTTTTGAAAACGCGGTAAAAATAGTTTCGCGTTCCCGGGTTACCAGCGCGAAGAAAAATGTCGGGACCAGCAGAAGTCCGCCTATGAATAAGTCCAATATCCAATCGCCACCCGCCGCCATGCCCCCGTTGAAATCGCTGGGGTTACGCACTTCCACAAGATAGCGGCCGATGATCAAAGCGGCAGAAGCTGCGAGGACCGCCGCGTATCCGGCTATTACAAGAGCGATCTGCAAGCGCCAAGGAATCTGCGACCGGTTCATCCGCAAATTCTACGGTCAAGAGCATGCGATGCCATCATTACTTCTGTGTCATGAATGCCAGGCTCGATTCGAATGAAGTATGATGAACGCCGTCAAAAAAACGACCCTCAGGAGATTTGACAATGCGTGTCTCGTGTCTTCGATATCTCGCGGTGCTTGCTTTGAGTATCAGCTTCGCGCAAGCCGCGTTCGCCGCCGAAATCCTGATCGGTGACGCAAAATCGCAACCAGAAAGTTTGACCGTCGCGCCGGGCGGCGTGCTGATTGTCGGCAGCGCCAGTTCCCCGTTCGTTTATAAGGTGAAGCCCGGTTCCTCCACCGCCGAGAAGTTCATCGACGTCAGTGCAGAAGGTCCGGGTACATTCTTCCTGGGCATGTTAGCGGACGCCTCCACAAACACCTTGTGGACGTGTCAGCTGACGCCGGTACCGAACACTACTCCGGCACGGCGACAGACTGCGCTGAGAAGCTTTGATCTCGCTACCGGCGCACCGAAGATCCGCTGGAACCTGCCCGGAGATAACAACGTCTGCAATGATTTTGTGATCGGACCGGACAAGGCGCTCTATATTACTGACACCATCCCCGGCAGAATCTTCCGGCTGCCGGCCGGAGCGTCCACCGCGGAACTTTACCTGGAACATGCGACGCTTCGCGGCGTCGATGGCATCACCTTCCTGGATGGCACGCTCTATGTGAACAACGTAATCTTCAACAAGCTCTACCGCATTCCCGTCGATGCAGCCGGCAAACCGGGAGCGCCGGTCGATATCTGGATGGACCAGCCGGTCAAAGGGCCCGATGGCATGCGCGCCGCAAACGGTAAGCTCCTCGTTGCCGAGAATGGAAGCGGTAAAATCTCCGTTCTCACCGTGAATGGAGACAAGGCAAGCGTGACCGTGATCAAGGACGGACTCGACACTCCAACCGGAGTCGAGCCCGCAGGCGACACCATCTGGATTGCCGAACGTGGTGCGGGCAAAGCCGTGTCGATTCCCACGCCGAAATAGCAAGAGATGAAGCGCTCCGTGCCTAGGACGAAACACTGCTTGCTACTCATAACGTTGACGTGTGCGGTCTGGAGTATGCAGGCCGCACAAAATAGGGGCATCTCGCCTCAAGAGCGTTCAACTCCCACAGCGAAAATGCAACCGGGGCGATCTCCAGCAGCGTCCCAGGAAAAGCAGAGTCCCCTCGATATACTTACGGACACTACGGGCGTCGACTTCCAACCCTTTCTGCACGAAGCCATCCACAAAATCAGGACGCACTGGTACGAACTGATCCCCGAAGCGGCGAAAGCTCCTTCCATGAAAAAAGGTGGAGTCACGATTGGTTTTCGTGTGATGGAAGATGGCAGGATTGAAGATTCTAAAATCTACGAAAGTTCAGGCGACGCTTCCTTGGACGAGGCGGCACGGCAAGCTGTTGTCGCTTCGAACCCGCTATCCGCACTACCGGCCGACTTTGCTTGCAATTACGCTGACTTGCGATTCCACTTCTACTACAACCCTGACACTAGCGACAAAACGACAAGAAGCTACACTGAGGTTCAGCCATGTGTTACCTCGACCATCCGTATGGACGGCGTCGTTGGACTAGAAGTGTCTCCCAATTCAGTAAAGACATCAACGAAAGGGAAGCAACAATTCGTTACCAAAACGGCCATTCATTCAAGCGAGGCGGTGAGATGGAGCATTGCCGGTCGGGGCTGCGCTGCAACTGCTTGCGGCACAATTTCCGCTGAGGGACTATTCACCGCACCTGACGATGTACCCGACCCGCCAACGGTCACTGTGACCGCGACTTTGAAGACCACGCCGCCGGAGACGGCATCTGCAACTTTGACAATTGTGCGGTCGGCTACTTCACACTAGCCTGCGCCAAGGAATGCCGTCCTTGAACCGCGAGAAGGAAGCATTAGAGATCCAGTTCGGTTTCCGACTGTGGAGTCGAACAACAAAGCAGAACGTTGCCTTCGGCGGGAGGATAGAGCGGCTCAGAAGTGTAGTTGACTTGTCCTCCGATCATTCCCGTCTCGCACATGTGGCAGACGCCAGAGCGGCAAGACCATCTGACCGGAACGTCGCAAGCCTCGGCGAATTCGAGAAGGCTTGCGTAGCGTGCATTCCATGGAGCCGTCAGTCCGCTTCGCGTGAAGGAGACCGTTGGGCCCGTGCCCGTTGAGCCGGAAGGAAGATGTGGCCGGGGAAGTGCGGTCTTTGCGATCCCGGGTGTAATGGACTCAGCCGCGCCGAAGGTCTCCGAATGAATGCACGCTTCTGGAACTTTCCATTCCCGTAGGGCTCCGGTCAGTGCCGTCAGGAAAACAGGAGGCCCGCACAAGTAGAAATCAGCCGTTTTCGGTACGGCCCGTTCTTCGAGAAGCTCCAGAGTAATGCGCCCCTTGACGTCGTAGTTGTCTCCCTGCCGGTCGCCGTCGCGCGGCTGACTGTAAGCAATGAACGAATGACTGTTGGGAAGTTTTCGTAACAGTGCCTGGACCTCGCTTGCGAATGGATGCTCCTCGCTGTTGCGCGCTCCGTAACACCACCAGATCTCACGCGCGGAAGTCGACGGTGTTGCGGCAAGTGAGTAAAGCATGGAGAGTACAGGCGTCGCTCCGATCCCCGCGCTTAGCAGGACGACGGGACCATCTTTCTGCGCCAGTTCAAAACTGCCTCTCGGAGCGCCGACTTGGAGCACATCGCCCTGGTGAATGTGGTCATGAAAGTAGCGGCTGCCTTCGCCGCGATCTCGCTTGACGCTGACACGATAGGTGCCCGAGGACGCCAGGCCGGAAAGCGAATAACTTCGGAACATTGCTGCTGCCCCGGAAGCTGGCTCGAGTTTGAAGACAAGGAATTGTCCCGCAGGAGCTGGAGGCAAAGGCTTACCATCTTCCGACTCAAGAACAAAGGAGAGCACATCGATGCTCTCTCGTTCTAAATCCGCCACTCGAAGCGGACGAAACCCGCTCCACGCAGGAGGCGGCGACGCCAGCGCAAGACCGGCGTTTCCGGTTTGCTGGTCCGAGGTGAGCAGGGCTTTGAGCGATTCTCTCCATCCTTTACTCAGCGATGGGACACGCACGGCCCGCGCCAGCTGGTCACGAGGGTGACCGGGAAGATAGAGCAGGCCGTCGATCTCCGCGACGGTGACCTGCTCCGGTCCAGCAGCAACTTTTACGATCTCATCGCCAGCACCGACCTCACCTTCCTCAATCACCCGTAAGTAAAAGCCGGGACGTTTGTGCGCAACCAGGAGTGCGGCCATCTGCGGGTTCTTCATCCGGATCCCAACTCGATAGCAGGTGACTCGCGGTTGGGTTACTTCGAAGAGCGCGGAGCCGATCCGATAACGGTCTCCGATGCAGACTTCGTCGTCGGGAAGCCCGTCGACGGTGAAGTTCTCTCCGAATTGACCGTATTCGAAATCGTCTCGCTGAAATTGCGCTTGCCAGTAGCGGTACGAGTCGAGCTGATACACCATCACCGCGCGATGTTCTCCGCCATGTCCCGCGACGTCCCCCTGCCCGTCGCCATCAAGGTTGAGGCGGCGGGCCATCACCCTGGCAGATACGGGCCTCTTCCACACAGCAGTGTGGACGACTTTGCCTTCCCACTCAATATCGCGCGGAAGGCCGACATTTACTGAGATAAGAGAAGCCTGTTTCGGGGTCGGAACAGCGATGGTCATTTGCGCCATTGCTCTATACCAGTTTGCCGAACAGCCTCGTGCAGCCTAAAAATTCAGCGTAAGTGCTCATCGGAACCCCTGTAAGCTGGACATGGATTCGTCCCTGTGGCTGCATTTCGCGAATGAGCATGGGAATTTCGAACATTATATTATTTGCAGATCGCTTCCACCTTCCCCCGCATTGGCGGGTGGGTGGCCTGCTTGAACCCGATGCGTGTAGGCTGAGGTTCCCCCATGACCGGATCTTCCGATCTTCGCCTCACGAGAATACCGCTCAATAACGGAATCGGCCAAATGCCGGCGCTCGGCTTCGGCACGCTGATTCCCGACCCAGCCCAGACGAGAACTGCCACCGGATATGCACTACAAGCCGGATTTCGGCACTTCGATTGTGCTGAGCGATACCGGAACGAGCGCGAAGTAGGTGAGGCATTGCAGGCAGGACTTGCCGCTGAGGGGATCGCGCGCGAACACATTTTTGTCACCACGAAGTTGTGGAACTCAAATCATCGCCCCGAACGCGTCGCGCCAGCATTCGAGGCAAGCCTGGAAAGACTCCGGCTGAAGTATCTGGACCTCTACCTCATTCACACTCCATTTGCGTTTCAACCGGGGGATGAGCAAGACCCGCGCGATCAAAGCGGTAACGTCATTTATGACGACAAAGTCTCTTTGCTCGACACCTGGAGAGCAATGGAATCCCTCGTGGACCATGGCAAGTGCCGGGCCATCGGGCTGTCGGACGTTGGCCTGAGCGAATTGGTGCCAATCTACGAATCGGCAAGAATCAAGCCGGCCGTGGTTCAGGTGGAGTCGCATCCGTACCTGCCGGAAACCGAGCTGCTGGAATTTTGCAAAGAGAAGGAAATCGTGTTGTTGGCTTTCGCGCCATTGGGTCATGGAATAAGGCCGGGGCTGCTCGAAGATCCAGTCATCTCGGCAATCGCCAAGCGAGTTAAAAAGACGCCGGCACAGGTGCTGCTGGCATGGGCGGTGCAACGCGGCACGGCTTTGCTTACCACGCCAAGAACCTTAGCCCGCGCCAGCGAAAATTTCGATGTCTCTCCAATCCCGCAAGATGCGCTCGACGAAATCAATCGAATTCAAATCAGGCAGAGACTGAATGCAGTGGTGAAAACCGGTGTCCCCGGCTTCATCCCACAAGGTGGATAAAAATGATAGACGATCAAATCCGTAAAGCTCTGGACGCGCATTGGCGCGCGTCGGCAGCCGGCGATGCCAACGCCGAACATGACATTTACGCTGACGATGCCATCTGTGACTATCCCCAGTCGGGCGAGCGAATCCTCGGACGGAAAAATCTACAGGCGTTGCGGAGTCATCATCCCGGCAAGCCGTCGGGTTTCAATGTCAGGCGAATCGTCGGAAGCGAAAATCTCTGGGTCACCGAATACACCATCACCTACCAGGGGAGGCCCGCGTTCACCGTGAGCGTCATGGAGTTCCGCAACGGTAAGGTCGTTCACGAAACGCAATATTTCGCCGACCCCTTCGAGGCCCCGGACTGGCGGAAGCAATGGGTTCAGCCGATCGCTTGAACCTGCATTGAGGATGAAGAAATTTGAAGGCTACCTGAAGATCGAGTCGGAATAGACGGCAGTCAAGATAGAACAAGGGGGCGCGAATGGGCGGTGCAGACACAAGGCGCAGTTTTTTTGGATACATTGGCAAAACACTGGCGGGATGCACGATGGTCCGGGCGCTGCCATTGCAAGCAAATGCCGGAGCAACCCGGCCGTCGAGCGAAGGTGAAGACTACTACGAGAAGCTTGGCGTAACGAAAATAATCAACGCCGCAGGCACCTACACGTTTCTAACCGCGTCTACTATGCCTCCTTCAGTGCAAGCGGCCGTAGCACGCGCGGCAAAACATCCCGTGCGCCTGGCCCAGTTGCAGAAAGCGGCGGGAGAATATCTGGCGCAACGACTGCGCTGCGAAGCGGCAATGGTTACCGCGGGAGCGGCTTCTGCGGTCACTCTGGGCACGGCAGCATGCATCACAATTGGCAACGAAGCCGCCAGTCATGCGATTCCTGTCGACATGACGGGCCTCAAGAATGAGGTGGTCGTTCAAAAAGCTCACCGCTACAGCTATGATCATGCGCTGCGCAACTGCGGCATTCGTTTCGTGGAAGTGGAGACATTGCAGGAGTATGAGTCAGCCATAAACAAAAATACCGTCATGTGTTTTTTCTACAATGCCGCTGACGGAGGAAACATCAGCCGGGAGGACTGGATTCGGGTGGCTCACGCGCATGGAGTTCCGTGCTTGAACGATGCAGCTGCCGACGTTCCACCCATCTCGAATCTTTGGAACTACACACAAATGGGATTCGATCTGGTTGCCTTCTCCGGCGGCAAGGGGATGAGAGGTCCTCAAAATGCAGGCTTGCTCTTAGGCAAGAAGGATCTCATCGCGACCGCCGCCAAAAACAACAGCCCCAACGATGACGTAGTGGGCCGCGGTATGAAAGTCGCCAAAGAGCAAATCGTAGGAATGGTGGCAGCGATTGATTGGTTGTTAAGCCAATCTGACGAAGAGATGGAAGCTGAATTTCGCAAGCGTATCGATCGGATTACCGGACTTCTTAGAGATGTCCCAACCTTAAAGGCTGAGACATTTATGCCCCCGGTCGCCAACCACGTTCCTCATTTACTGATTCGCTACGATCAGGATCGCGTCAAAATTTCACCCCTCGAGGTCGCCCAAGAAATGCGCAGAGGTACTCCCAGCATCGAATTAAATCCGTCAACGGGTTCGAAGGAGGGAAGCGCCGGTATGTCATCTGATCCCAATAAGATCGTGGTCGGTGTGTGGATGCTGGAACCCGGAGAAGACTTGGTAGTTGGCCGCCGTCTTCGGGAAGTTTTGAAGAAGGCAACGGCCAGCTGATCGTTTGGCATGCAATTGAGCCGTGAACGCAATAAAAAAATATCTACCTTCGGAAGCCTAGCCATGACAAAGATGCTTTGCCGAGTCTCCTGGGCAACAGTGGCGATTTCTTTAATAAGCTTGCTTGCAGGCCCGGCATATTTTCCCCTCGGCGAAGCATCGGGGAAAGCGGTTTCGAGTTTGTCTCCAATTCTCGAGCCCGCATCGGGCGCGTTGCTCGGGCAATACTACGGCGCCGGCAGCGTGGCCCAGACAACGGTGAAGCTTGGCAGGACACTTCCCGTTCATCTCACCTACTACGCGTGGGATGCTGACTGGAATGGCAGCGTTACCAGAGAGGATCTGGCAGCCGGGCGTATCCCGCTGGTCAATTGGGAACCTCATCACATTGATTTCGCGAAGATCATCGATGGCAGCCTCGATGCAACGATCACGACGCGTGCGAAGGGCGCCAGGGCGCTCGGCCAGAAGTTCTTCCTCGATTTTGCCGCCGAGATGAACGGCGACGAAGCATGGGGCGGCAATAACCCCGCACTATACGTTGCCGCTTACCGGCACATTCACGACATCTTCGTTGCCTCGGGAGCGGCCAATGTTGTTTGGGCATGGTGTCCCAACGTCACCGATACTCCCGGAGGAAACCGCACAACCATGGATTACTATCCTGGGGATTCGTACGTCGATTGGACAGGGGTCGATGGATACAACTGGGGTACGAAGAATGGAGGCTGGCAGACGTTTCAGCAGGTGTTCAAAGAAATCTACCCGCTCTTAGCAGCAAAGAAAAAGCCGATCATCATCGGAGAGATGTCGTCCGCCGAAGCAGGCGGGGACAAAGGCAAATGGATCGGCCAGATTATCCCCACGCTGCGCACCAGTTTCCCGCTCATCAAGTGTGTCGTATGGTTCGACATTAATAAGGAAGCCGACTGGCGAATCAGTTCGTCGCCCGCTTCGGAAGCGGCGTTCATCCGGATGGCGAAGGACTCTTACTTTAATCCTTAGGAATTCCCGGACTGCTTGCTACCTGGGATGCTCCGCACTGTAAGGATGACAGCAGGGCTTCTCCTTGGGAGTGAGATCCATCACTTCGATGCGTGTCCCGTCTGGATCGTACGCGTCCAGGCTGTCTTTGCCATCGCGCCCGACCTCCGGACCATCGAACGTTTGCAGTCCGTTGGCACGCAACTGCGCCGCCGCATCGTGAACGTTCTTCACGCCGAACGAAAAATGATTCTGCACGCCAAGTTCTTTATGGCCGCCGTTGGCAGGAATGTTGAGCATGTATTCGAGCCAGTCCGGGCCGTCAGGAACCTGGAGTTCGTACCAGTCGACGCCATCATCCTTGAACCCGCCATACCAGTAGAGGCGGAATCCCAGAAGATCGACATAGAAACGATTCTCGGCAGCCCTGTCTTTGACTACGAAACCGGCATGAATAAGGCGCGTGCTGAGCTGTCTGGACCCCGGCGCTTGCGAGACCTTGGCAGGTGGTCGTTGCACAAAGGCAATGGGATTACCTTCCGGGTCGCGGATCTGGAACGACTGTGAGCCGTCGGAATCCCTGCGAATGGTCCCGGGGTGCATGCCATGCGCCAGCAAGTAACGATGCATCGCGATGAGATTGTCGGTAGCAAACGCGACCTCTGCAAGCCAGTCTTTCGTTTGTGCTGGCGCTCGTTTCAGAAGAACTCGCTGGTCTGACGGGGCCACGAGATAACACGGCTCAAGATCTGGATACTGCGGACAATTGGTGGTGAGTCCAAGAACGCCAGAATAGAAGTGTCGGGATTTTTCGATGTCACTAACGTAAAGAGAAACGTGATCGATGCCAGTGATGCGAGGGCGCTGAGGCTGCTGGTCGGCGCTCGAGGCAATCGCAGTAAGATGCAGAACCACGCAAAGCGAAAGAAGAGAGGCGGCGTGCTCTAATCCACGGACAACTTTGAGAAAACGCTGCATGACCTGCGCGATTATATATTGCGGTTCATGGCGGGCGGCCCCCCCACACTTCCGATTTCACTCAAGATGAAACGCACCGCCACTCCACTCCTCGGGATCGACATCCACAATGGTTTCGGTGAAGTCCCAGCGATGCCCATAAAAATCCTGGGCATTGTATTGGCGCTCGCCGTAGGGGTGGTCTTGCGGTTCGGTCAGAATGATCGCGCCGTTCTGCCTCGCGCGCTCGCAGTGTCCTCTGGCATCTTCGATGCGGACCTGAATGATGTGCGAGTTGTTGGGGGTCACCTCGCCTTCAGCGACAGTGACGCAGCCCTCGCCCGCCCGCATCTGTATCCGATGATTGGCGATGCGAAGACGGACCGTGAAGCCAAATGCCTTTGACAGCCAGTCAGCGGCCACGCCGGGATCCGGGTAGATGAGCACAGGAATGACAGTGCACGGCGGTACGGAGCGATTGGTTCGCATCTGCAAACTTTATCACTGAGGGCGAGCGCTTTGCCCTGATACCAAACTACTTCGCCGCGCCCTGAACCGTCGTTCCATACGCCAAGCTTGCAACCCAATCCCCGCGCCCCTGCGGCGTCAGATCCAAAAAGTGCCACATAGGAGCCAGCAGATCGATGCCGCGTTCCTTAATGTCGGGGGCCATGCGAGGATGCGCTGAATAAAAGTGACGCACAGCGCCATTGGCGTCGCGGGTGAAGACGGAGACGGTCGAGTCCTGAGCGCCTTCGCGGTCTTCGCTGCCTAAGTCGTATTTGAAAGTGTTGCTGGCGGCGCTGAGGAGGCGGAGCTTGTCCCATCCGCGGTCGCGGGCGAAGGCGCGCAGCGTGGGGAGATCGGCGGCGGCGACCACGGCGAAGTCGATATTCTGCGCGAGATGATGGGCGACACCATTCGCGCCGTCGAGCCAGGCGGTGCACATGGGGCACGCCTTGGTTTGCTTTTTTCCGAACATGAAGTGATAGATGACCAGCGAGCGATTGGGCTGGGTGAAGAGTTCGCTGAGACGAACGGTACGTGTGGGCGCGTCCCCGGCATTGAGGTCAGGTGGGCCTTCTTCGAAAGAATAGTCCTGGAGAGCCGCACCTTGTGGAAGATTGCGCCGCATCGAGGCTACACGCTCACGCTGGCGCATAAGTTCGATCTCGGCAACGCGAAGCTCCTCGCGTTTGGCGAAGTAGGCGGGAGACTCGTTGGTCAGGTTGGTTTGCCGGTAGGCTTCTTCGACTATGCTGTGGACCATGAGAAGGCCTCCTACCTTCATTCTTTCGAAATCGGCAGGGGGGCGCAATCGGGTATTACACTGATGGAGTCGAGAAAAAGCGGGTCCCTCGCTTCGCTCTGGGATTAAAGAGGCCGGGTGAAGCACCTATCTAAACTCACACTCTCAACCAGCCACGAAAGCCTCTGCCCGCGTAATAAGACTCCGCGCCGTTGTGATAAATAAAGACGCGGCCGAAGCGGCGGTCACCAAAGATTGCGCCGCCTAGTTTCCTGACATCGGCAGGTGACTTCAGCCAGCTTGACATCTTGGTGTCGAACGCTCCCAGTTGCTGCAGTTCCTGATATTGACCCTCCGTCAACAGCTCAATTCCCATGGCCGTTGCCAGATCCACGGCGCTGTCTTTCGGTTTGTGTTCTTTCCTCGAATTTAGTGCTTCACGGTCGTAGCAAAGGCTGACGCGGGCCTTTGGACTTTCCGCTGCACAATCAAAAAAGATGTACTCGCCCGTCTTCTTGTCTTGACCGACAACATCCGGCTCACCGCCGGTTGCTTCCATCTCGGCAAGTGACTGTAACTTTTTGCTATTCGCCTCCAGCCTGGCTTCGACTTTGGCCCAGTCAAGTCCTTTGTGGCGGCCCATGTTCTTCTCGAAGCGCGCCTGCAGTGCTTTAAGTAACTCTTCGCGTCGGGCTGGAGCCGACTCGATTTTTCCCTTAGCGCCTTTCATTGCAGTCTCCTTAATTAAGCGGGTTTTTCAAAACCAGCCTTCGAACCACGTGTCCCTTCCACATCCACAATCCCGAAAGAACCATCGTTGGCAGAAAAATAAACCGAGTCGGGAAGGCGTACTCCGGGAGCTTTTCAAACGGACTGTAAATATAACCGACGATCGGAATGGCTACGACAATGTGAATCCAGCGAAAAATCGCTCTTTGTATGGTTTGGTTCGCGGGCACTCTTCGAAATTAGTAGTTCTTCGGCTGGGTCATGCTGAACCAGTTGCCGAACGGATCTTTAAACACCGCCAGCACGCCGAAGAATTCGTCTTTGGGTTCGGAGACGAACTCCACGCCCTTGGCCTTCATTTCTTCAAAGGTCTTGCGGCAATCCGCAGTTTGAAAAGACGCGGAGCTCAACCAGCCTTTCTTCAAAAGCGCAGTCAGCGCGTCAACGTCTTTTTTGGCAGCATCTTTCGAGTCCTTCATCGACGGGGGAGCGGAACTCCCGACCTTCAACAGCGCGATCTCCACCTCGGACTGTCCTTTTGGCGCGACGGTGAGCCAGCGGAAACCGTTGGGCGCGGCGTAATCCGTCTTGAGATCAAATCCCAACTTATCGACGTAGAATTCTTTGGCCTGGTCCTGATCGAGAACATAGAGAGTTGCGTGCGACATTTTTTGGATCATGACGATTCTCCTTCGTGGAAAAGAATAGCGAAGCCGCACGGGCCAGGCTTCTCGATTCTTGCTATTCGATGCCGAACCGCGCTTGCAGAAAGCACTCCGGAATTCTCAGCACGTGCCAGGGGGCGCTGTAGCCGAAGATGCGGCGGACCTCACGCTGAAATTCGGCGGGACTGCGGCCAAACTGGGCGCGGAATTTACTAGAAAACGATCCCAGGCTGCCGTAGCCAACTTCGAAGCATACCTCGGTGACGGTGCGCTCCGAGGCGAGCATGCGTCTGGCACGATCCATGCGAAGCCGGGTCAGAAAATCGTGCGGAGTCTCGCCAAATGTAGCGCGGAAAAGCCGATGGAAATGGAATTCGGAGAGGCAGGCCTCGCGCGCCACCTGCTCCAGCAGAATGCGGGATTGGTATCCGGTAGCGAGCAGGTCGCGCCCGCGGCAAAGCCGCCGGAAGGTGTCGTCATGGAGCAACTGCGGCACTTGAAAATGATACTACTTCGCGCCCGGACGCCCAACTTTCGCTCTGATCGAGGGCGACCGCCGCGGTCATTGTCCGTGTACCGAAGAGTGCCAGTCGAAGCAGCCGTAAAACGCCGGGGTGAGTTTTCTGGGCGGCGCGACGTCCGCATCGCTCGCCAGGTTGTGACTGATCTTGTTGGGATATTCCTTGTGGACGCAAGCCAGTGCCAGATTCGCGAACCGATCCGCCGCATGGATATCAAACGTCATCGGAGTTGAAGTCTGCTGAGCACCCATTTGACAGGCACTGGAGAGCACAATAAGCAGCCAGATCGTAGATTTCATTTCCCTCTACTTTAGACCGGAATCGCCAACTTTCGGCCGGCCTCACTTCACAAACCTCAGCTTCTTCATCAGCGCCACATACCGCGGCTCCCCATGCAGCGGATCGAAGATGTGGTCTTCCTTTAGCCAGCCCATCCACTGTGAATCGGAGGCGTAAGCCTGTTCCAGGTTATCCAGCGCTCGCTTGTGGTCACCCATCCCGAGATACACCAATGCCTGGTTGAAAGGCAGGACTTTTGCATGCGAGGATTTTTTCTTTAACTCAGCGAGTTCCGCCATCGCGCGGGTTTTATCGCCCGACGCCCCGTAGGCGTATCCCAGCCACGCACTGACGAACGTAGGCGCTTCCATCGTTTTTGATTTCTGAAATTCCGGAATCGCCTCGGCGAACTTCCCTTCTTGAATGTCGATCCATCCTGCGCCCCACGGCGCAAAGAAGAATGCCGGATCAAGGTCTGCGGCCCGCTTGACCTCGTCTCTCGCTGCCTGGAATTTTCCGGCCGAGGTAAACCCGAAAAGAGCGTCTATTGCAATTTGCGGCGACAGCGGATCGAGTTCCGCGGCTCGCCTGCCTTCCGCCTGCGATTCGTCATAACGTCCCTGAAACGCCAGCGACAGACCGAACTGATCGTGAGCGAAGGCGTAATTCGGGTTTAATGCGAACGCCCGCCGGAATTCTTTCTCGGAAGCTTCCCAGTCAAAGTCATAGAAAAATTTGTACGTGCCAAGCGAGGCGTGAGCTTCGGCGGAATTGTCGTCCAGTTCAATCGCCTTCTCAGCGGCGGCCTTGGCCCGCGGTTTCGCCTCCGCCGCGGTCAGCACATCTTCGTTGTAACCAGCCCACAGCACAGCATCGGACAGTCCCGAATATGCCGGGGCAAAATTCGAATTCAACTTGATCGCCTCTTCGAACAGCGCGATCGCCTTCTTCAGATTTTCATCACTGGGGCGGTTAAAGAAATACCGGCCCTTCAAATAAGCGTCATGCGCCTCGGGATTCACGCTGAACGCGCGGGCCAGTCGCGACTGCTCGCTCGGCGTCAGTTGAACGTTGATCTCTGCGGCGATGGCGGAAGCCAACTCGTCCTGTAGCGCCAACACGTCGCTCGAGTCGCGCTCAAAGCGCTTGGCCCACAGGTGTTTGTCGGCGCGAGCGTCAATCAGTTGCGCGGTGATGCGAACCTTGTTGCCGGATCGAATCACCGAGCCTTCGATCACCGCATCCACATTCAGTGCCTTGGCGATTTCCGGAGTGGGCGGCCGGTGCTCGCCTTTGAACTGCATCACCGAACCCCGCGAGATCACCCGTAGCTGGCTGATGGTCGCGAGGTCCGAGGTCAATTCGTCGGTCATGCCTTCGGCGAAATAGTCTTGACTGGGATCGCCCGAATAATTGTCGAGTGGAAGTACAGCGAGAGAGCGAATGACGGACGCTTGCGTCCCTGGTGTCGATCCGTTGCGCAACCACCCGGCACGCACGCTCCAAAAAAATGCTGCCGTGATCACTATGACAATGCCAATCAGCGCCGGGTAGTTCCATGCGATATGCGGACGGGCGCTGACCTTCTCTGCGATCGAAGGCCCTGACGAAACTGACAACCCGCTCAAGTGCGCCCGCACTTCCATCGCGGATGAATAACGATCGGCAGGAGACTTCGCCAGCAGACGCTGCAGCAGCGCGGTCATCCCGGGACCGAGGTCACTGCTCAGATTAGGCGGATCGCGCAACACCGCGGCCAAGGTTTCTACCGTCGAATCTTTTTGAAACGGATGCCGCGCGCCGGCCATCTCCGCCAGAATTACTCCGAAGGAAAACAGATCGGATCGGACGTCGAGCGGCTGGCCTCGCCCCTGTTCGGGAGACATGTAAGCCGGCGTGCCCAGAATTGTTCCCGGCATGGTGAACTGTGCGGCCGCGATGTCCATCGTCCCATCATCCCCGCCCGGCGCATCCGTCAACCGCTTGGCGAGACCGAAATCCATGATCTTCACATGGCCGGTTTGGGTCAGCATGATGTTGGTGGGCTTCAGGTCGCGGTGCAAAATTCCGTTTACATGGGCCGCCTGCAACGCCTCGGCGATCTCATCGGCCACCCGCAAGGTTTCGGGCAGGGGCATGCGGCCCTTGCGCAGCCGGTCAGCCAGCGTCTCGCCGGTGATGTATTCCATCACCAGAAAAACCGTGTCTTCGTGCTCGCCAATTTCGAAGATCTTGCAAATATAAGGATGGTCGAGCGCTGCCGCCGAAATCGCCTCGAAGCGAAGCCGCTCTTGCGCTGCTCGGTCAGCCACAAGGCTGTGCGGCAGAAGTTTAATGGCAACTTGCCGATCCAGCCGCGGATCGCGGGCGCGGTAAACCACTCCCATGCCACCTTCGCCAATCGGGCCAAGGATCTCGTAAACACCGAACCGACTTCCAGCAGCGAGGTTCATGGAGCCTGGGTCGATATTACCCTAGTAAAGATGCCGGGACTGATGGGTGGGATAGGCGAAATTGTTGAGAGTCTCTACGGGTATTGTGAAACCTGGGCCGCCGAAGTTCGTCACCCAAAACGACCGGGACTAGTTAGTGGATGGAATTATTTGCGACGAGTTCTACCGCGGCGGTGTCTATACGGATCCACAAGGAACCAATCTCGCTCCCAAGGTTGCCTCTCTCTTCCGATTACTTCCGACCGACGCCTCTCGTCCCGTGGAAGCCTAAAATCTGCCCTTCGATTTGCGGTACAGTCATCACAGGTCAAACGAAAGGCGTCCTATGAGTCGGGCCCGCATTGTAATTGTGCTTCTCCTGGTAATGGTGCTAACCGTCACCGTGGCCGGCGTGTTTTGGACTCGTGGAGTGATGGAATATCTTCCCTTCCTGCAAGCGCGCAAGGGTAACTGGACCGGCGCCTACGTCGCGCACGGGGTTGTCGATCAACGTCCGTGGCAGACCGCGGCAACTCTCTCTGCCTTGGCACAGTCCGCCGAAGAGCGCGAACTCGCCCGCGACGCCGAGCGCATCGCCGACCATGAAGTTGATCAGGCGTTCTCACAGTCGCTGCGGCAGGCAAGCCTCGACAAACCACAACTAAGCGGTAACGCTTTGGCATTGCAGCAACGGGTCACCGCGCTTCAAGAGACCATCCAGCACGACCAGGCCCGCATCGAATCACTCTCTGCAGGGACAAAACCGGGAGCCACAGCTTCCCCCAACAGCGACCTGGAAATTGCCAAGGCTCAACTAGGTCTCGACCAAAACGAGTTGGCCGATTCCATCGAAGACCTCTCTCGCGAAAGTGGAGATCAGCGCGTCAAGCTGCAGCAGGAACTAGCGGCTCGTCAGGCCGCAGTGAAGCAGTACCGGGAAACCGCACCCAAAGACGGCGGACAAACCGCTGTCGCCTCCGCCGAACAATACAAGACCCTGGCCGCTCAGATCGCAACGTGGCGCTCCCTCCGCAACAGAAGAGAGCTGATTGCGCAGGCTGAGCAGTTGGCCCGGGCCGATGTGGATGCGCTGACTAGTGATCAGGCAAGGATGAAAGCAGACGTCGCCGGCCTTGGCGACAAAGTCCCGGCAACCGAATCAAGTTCCCAACGAATCGACCGTCTTCGACGCATCAGCGATCAGCAAAATATCCTGAGCATCCTCAGCGATCGGCTGAACGCGCATCAGCAGCTTGCCGGGCTGTACGGGCGCTGGGCGGAGCAGGTCGAGATCCAGCGCCGAATCGTGGTTCACCTGATATTGCGATCTCTGGCCTTCATCGTAGCGATTTGCATATTGGTGATTCTGGCCGGCTGGATTCTCCACCTGGCGTTGGAGAGGGTTATCCGCGATCCGCGCCAAAAGCAGACGCTAAAGACGGTACTGAACCTGGGAACACAAATCGTCGGTCTTTTGCTGATTCTGCTGATCGTCTTCGGCGTACCGCAACAGATGCCGACCATCTTAGGTTTAGCCACCGCCGGCCTGACCGTGGTCTTTCAGGATTTCATCCTCGCCTTCTGTGGCTGGTTTGTTCTGATGGGACCAAACGGGGTCAGGCTCCACGATTGGGTAGAGATCGATGGTGTCGGCGGCGAGGTGGTCCACCTCGGCCTGTTCCGCACCTGGGTTCTCGAGACCGGGAACTGGACTGCCAACGGCCATCCCACTGGAAGAAAAATTTCATTCTTGAACAGCTATGCTTTCCGCGGCCGGTATTTCAACTTCTCCACCGTAGGCCAGTGGATGTGGGATGAGATCAAAATAACCGTTGCTGCTGGCGCGGATATTCATTCTCTTATTAAGGGCATCTACGAAGCGACCGTAAAAAACACGGAAGCTGACGCGAAAATGGCGGAGGCCGAATGGAAGAGGGTGACGCACGAAGAGGGCGCGCCGCAGTTCAGCGCGATGCCGTCAGTCAATCTCCGTCCGGCAGGCGCGGGATTTGAAATCGTGATCCGTTACATCACGCGCGCCGGTGTCAGAGTCGAGACCCGTAATCATCTCTATAACATGCTTGTCGACCTGATGCAGGGCGAGGCTAAGGTGGACAGAAAGCTTGCCCCGGCTACGACAACCTAGCCGAGGGTTAGGGATGACAAGCCAAACCAGAGGGTGGCGCAACCATTTCTGAAGCAGGTCGACTTTGAGTCGACATCGAATCGGCGACCGGTCTGCCGCGGTTTTATTCCAGCGTAGGATTGCGCAACGTCGGAACCGATCGCAGATCGTCACGCGAAGCACGGCGTATCTGTTCCGTGATAGAGGCAATCATTTCATCTCCGGACGGAGCGTACTTCCTGGCGTTCTCGTAAGCGTCAACCGCTTCGTTCCGTAAGCCGCGCTGAAGTTGAATATTCCCTAACTCGATCCACCGATTCCGACTATCTCGTTGTAATACAGCCACGGCCGCATGATCGGCATGGCCGACACCATCGCAGCGAGCGCCGCGACCCCCAATCCCGCAAGAGCAATGTGAGATTTTCGTTCCCAGGCAATCGCCAATCCGGCAGCGGCCAGAATAGCGAGCGGCGGTATGACGATTTGGCCATGCCGAATCCCGGCATAACTCGAAGTGCCCTTGATGAGCATGAGCAGCAGCAACCCGCCAAACAGAAGGATTACAAGCAGCGGTTCCTTACCGGACCACGAGTGGTCTTTCAGTACAAGCACCAGTCCTGCCAGCGTCAACGCGATCAGGCCGAGCGGCAGCTTCTTATTTCCGAGAGTTTCCGCGGCGGCTGGATTGGTGTCATCGTTGCTTTGCTTGCCCCTCTATTGCTTCTTCATCGCTCCCCTCCCGTTCGCTCGGATCTTCGCTCCTGGCCACGAGTTTTCGGTCCAGCCAGATCCAGGTTTTCATTGGCACATCTTGCCGGTGGCCGCGTTATTCTCGGCGGCCGCGAGCATTTGTGTGTGCTTGCCGCGTTTTATCCGAAGTAGAAATACACACGTCCCTTGATTTAAATTGCACTGGCGATGCTAGGCGTTCCCTCTGCTAAACTACGCAGCCATGAAAACATTCCTCATTCGATCCCTCCCCTTAATAGTGTGCCTCGCAACTCTCGCCGCCGCGCAGGAGGTCATCCCCCTCTACCCCGGCACGCCCCCGGGCTCGCCGCAAGCGGACTATCCCGAAAAAGCCTACTTCTCCAACGTTTGGAAAACGGACGTCGTCACCAACGTCAGCAAGCCAAGCCTCACTGTCTTCAAGCCTTCTGCGGAGTCGAAAAACGGCACCGCTGTCGTCATCTGCCCGGGCGGCGGTTTTATGGCACTCTCCATCTCAAGCGAAGGTACCGACGTCGCCAAATATCTGGCCGCAAAAGGCGTGACCGCGTTCGTGTTGAAGTACCGCCTTGCGCACACCGGCGAAGACGCCACTCAGGAATTCATCACGCTCTATGCCAACCGCCAGAAATTTGACGAACTGGTGGCCCCCGTCGTTCCTCAGTCGGTGGCCGATGGACTTGCCGCGGTCGCCTACGTCCGGCAGCACGCCGCGGACTGGGGAGTTTCTCCCGATCGCGTGGGCATCATCGGATTCTCCGCTGGTGGCCGGGTCGTCTCCGGCGTCGCCTTCCATTACGCGCCCGAAAGCCGCCCCGCATTCGTCGCCCCGATCTATGCCGGCGGAGAAGTGTCCGGCGAAGTCCCAGCTGACGCACCGCCCATGTTTGTCGCCGCAGCATCCGATGACCAACTCGGACTCGCGCCGGTAAGCGTGGCCCTCTACCAGAGGTGGATCGCCGCTCATAAATCAGCGGAACTTCATCTCTACGCCAAAGGCGGTCACGGCTTCGGAATGCGCAAGCAGAACCTGCCCACCGATCACTGGATCGACAGGTTTGCCGAATGGATGGAATTACAGGGCTGGATGAAGAAGTGACTCTGAGTGTCTTCCGGGTGACCTATGAAGATGAGAAAATACGCCAGCTTTGCCGTCTACCTGGATGACCAGCCGCCAAAGAATCGCACGATAATCCGCGCCCTGCGCCGCTTCGTGAAGCGCGTCCAGCCCTCACTCGAAGAGTCGGTGATGTGGGGCAACGGCTGCTGGGTCAAGCCGAAAGTGCCGAAAGGAAAAACGCCCGTCGCCTATGTCTACTCCGCACCTGACTATGTTCAGTTCGGGTTCATCCGCGGCTCCTCATTGAAGGATCCCCAAAAACTTCTCGAAGGCAATGGCCAGTACGTCCGTCACGTAAAAGTACGGAAGCCTGCCGATATCAATGAGGATGCATTCACCGCGCTTCTGCGACAAGCCGCGCGCTGACCGGCAAGAATGAATGTGGAACGGGTGCCCTCGCCCGCCAGGAGGTTAGCAAAACCCCACCTTGCCCGACCCATAAAACTGGACTAGACTCGCGTCACTCGAATCCCACAATTATTCGCTCGCCTCACAGGAGACAACATGAAAACTAGATCAATCGTAATGACGGCCGTGCTATGCCTGCTTGCGTTAACCTTCAGCTTCGCCGAAGACGTGAACCTCGGAACCTGGAAGCTCAACGAAGCCAAGTCGAAAATACCTGCCGGAGCGCTCAAAAACACCACCGTGACCTACACCGCCGACGGCGACAGCATGAAGGTCACCACCGACGGCACCGGATCTGACGGTCAACCCATGCAGACCGAATGGACCGGCAAGTTCGACGGCAAGGATTATCCGCTCACCGGCGATCGCTCCTCAGACGCGCGCTCGTACACCAGGGTCAACGATCATAAGCTGTCCCTCGAAAACAAGAAAGACGGAAAGGTCACTAATAAAGGAACCATCGTGGTTTCTGCCGACGGCAAGACGCGTACTTTGACCGTCAAGGGAAAGAATCCCGCGGGCAAGGCAGTTAAGAGTGTCGCAGTCTACGACAAGCAATAGTTATGTAGGGCGGACACTCTTGTCCGCCCTACTTCCGCTTACGCAGTACCCAGGTCGTCATGCAACGATGGTCCTGCACAATCGTCGTCTTCAAAGGGTCGACCAGCACCGCATTCATCTTCCGGCCCAGACCTAATAGCATCTCCTCATCCACCAGAAACCATTCCGAGCCGTCGCCAATAATAAAGATACGGCCGCGCACCCGCTCGAAGTCCATTCCAATGCGGGAACCCAGGCGGCAAAACAACATTCCGCCTGGCTTCAGCACCCGCCACAACTCGCCGAGCATCTTGCTGAAGTGATCGTCATCCCGCGCGAAGTGAAGCACGGAGTTGCACATCACCACATCGGCGAATGCGTCTGGAAAAGGCATCCGCTCGATGAGCCCAACCTGAAAATTCTCCGCCGGAAGTCTGGCCCCCACGGACGCAGCCAGTTGCCGCACATGCTCGACGCCCTCGGCGTCCGCGTCCAAAGCAAACACCTCACAACCCTCGCGCAGCAAATGGACCAGGTTTCGTCCATATCCGCATCCCGCATCGAGCACTCGCATCCCCGCTCGGATGTTCCCGCGAAGAATCTGGTCGAACACATAGATGTCGATCTGTCCAAACTGTTCCTGAACGGTTAGGGGCATACCGTAAACATACGCTATGTAATTGATTCGGCAGAGTGGACCTGGCTCGGCTCTAAACATTGAGGGTGCCCATTTCTCGCGGCCTTTGCGAGAAGTGGGATCCTTCGCCACGAGGAGGTGCCGTCACCGCTTTGCCGACACCATCGGTCCACACGTCGACTCCATCTCGCTCGTAAACTAAAATGTCATCCGTTCGCCGACTCGCAGAATCAGCAAGCAGAACCACCCGAGGTGCACGCATGCAACTCAAACCCTTTTTGCTCGATGCCTGGCTCGACCAGTATGAACACAACATAGAATTCAACCTCGCTGCGAGCACCGGCCCGACCTGGACCGTGAACGACATCCTCGCCCTCGCCGACGACGAAACGCTCCACCGCTTTCTGAACCACAACCTGGTCTACGGCCGCCCCGCCGGCGCCGACAGTCTGCGTGAGGCGATCGCTGAAATGCAAAGCGTTCCGATGGAGAGCGTGCAAGTCGTAACCGGAGCATCCGAGGCGATCCTCGCCCTGATGTGGCTGGCCGCCGAGCCAGGCGCAAATGTGATCCTCCCGCAGCCCGGATTCACCACGTTCTCCGCGCTCCCGCAATCGCTCGGCCTCGAAACCCGCTTCTATCGCGTGCGCCGCGAGAACGGATTCCGCATCGATCCCGACGAGATCAAGCGACTCGCCGACGCGAAGACCAAACTCATCCTGGTCAACACCCCGCACAATCCTACGGGCGCGACCATCAGCGACTGCGAAATGGAAGCCCTGCACGACTTCACCTCCAGCCGCGGCATCCAACTGGTCTGCGACGAGGTCTACCACCCCATCTACCACGGAAGCCCATCGAAATCAGCAGCACGCCTGCCGCACGTCACCTTGATCTCCGACCTGTCGAAGGCGTTTTCCATCCCCGGCGTGCGCACTGGATGGATGATCGAACACGACGCCCAGCGCCGCCAGCAATACTGGACCGCGCGCGCCTACTTCTCCGTCTCGAACACAACCACCGGAGAAATCCTTTCGGAAATCGCAATCCGCAAACGTGACGTCGTGCTCGGCAAGACCCAGGAAGTCGCCAGCCGAAATCTTAAGTTGCTGGATCGTTTCATGGCGGAGCATAGCGACATACTCGGCTGGATCTCACCGCAAGCTGGCATGACCGCCTTCCCCTGGCTGCTGAGCGGAGAAAACGAGCGCCCATTCTGTCAGGCCGCCGCGGAGCGTGGAATCCTGCTGGCTCCCGGCGATTGCTTCGACGCGCCCTCCCACTTCCGCCTGGGCTTCGCCGCCGCCGGAGACAATTTCCCCAAAGCGCTAGACCGCTTCGCATCATTCCTAAAGATTCAGGGCAATAGTCCCTCACAGTGATTCGTGTCAGGGTAGCGCCCTCAGGCGTACTGCGGCGGTGTCCCACTCAACTAAGGATAGGATCCGAATACCAAACCCTAGAAAGGTTCGGAAAGTCGCGGCCAGACGATGCCTCGATCGCGCACCGAAAACGAAATCCTGTGTGCGGGCAAGAAATGAAGGCATCCTCTACAACTAGAAATAAGGCGCAACATTACGGAAAACTTGATCGATCTCGGCAGGAGTTACTGGCAACTGAGCACGCAATAACTCGATGTACTCCTTCTGGCTAAATATCGGCCAGTCGGTTGCGAACAAAATCTTCTTCAGTCCAATGCGCCGCAGGTTGGTCGCAAGCCGCGCCGGTCCTTCAGAAAAATCCTTCTGGTTTTCGTACATGAATCGCAGATCGCTGCCCTTGGGCGCAGTGGCCGCCGAGGGCGGCACGATCACAGCCGAGATATCGAAATAAAGACGGTCACAGGCCGCCGGTTGCGAGACGCATTGATCGGCAAACGCAGAGAGGGCTGCATCCGCGCTGCGGTCGTAACCGCCCCAACCCGATAGGTGCGCGATCTGCACCGGAATGTCCTTCGCCAAAGGCAGCACTTGCTCCATGAAGATCAGAGCGTCCCGTCTGCCGTCCCAGCTGTTGTCATCCGGATGCAGATGAATCAGCACCGGCATGCGCAATCGGTTCGCCTCGCGGAACACATCCTGCAACTGACGCACGTCGTCCGGCTTACCGAACTCGAAGCGCGACGCCGCCAGATGCAGCTTCAACCCGCCGCGAAGCCCAATATGGCCGCAATGCTTGATGGCAGCCATCGCGTACGGCCGGATCGGATTCACGCTACAGAAGCCGACAAGACGTTTTGGGTATCGCCTCACCTGCTGCAGCGTCCAATCATTTTCCTGGTCGACCACTTCCGCTTCGTCAGCGACGTGAACGAATCGAGTTCCCAAGAGGTAGGCTTCCGAGAGCGCAGTGGCACGACGAACTCCCGCGGCATCCAGCGCGGAGATGAGATCTTTCGCGGTGTATGCCTTTTCTTTTTCCGGTGACGCTTCTTCCGAATGGAGCGCGGCTCCTTCATTGAGGAGCCGCGCTGCCTTGGGACTTTGCAGGTGTGCGTGATGGTCGGCCGCGGGAAGAATTTGGACGCTTGGCGGGTATGTGCCCGCGCACATGAAGAGAAGCAACGCCGCGACGCGGAGAAAGATTGTCATTTGAACTGATCCTCGAAGGGACGTCGGCAGTTCGCGGGACGACCGTATATCATGGGTCGAACTTCAGCCCAAAGGATTCTCTCATGCGTCGCAACCAAGCTCTCATCTCTTCATTCATTGGTCTCACAACCTTCGCTCTCCTGCTTCCCCGCGCCCACGCGGGCGACTCCT